>JAHQVP010000010.1 GCA_019634275.1 Saprospiraceae bacterium | reverse complement strand
TACGCGCTCAGGGAATGGGAGGCCGAGAAGTGAGAAAGGGAATGGACCATGGCGAGATTTTTGATCACCACTATGTGGAGTTTGAATACGAAGATGGATCTATACTCAATAGTCAGTGTCGACACATTAAGAATTGCTGGACCAAGGTGAGCGAAAGCGTCGTAGGTACAAAAGGACGTGCGGACTTTGGCAAGGGAGAGTTGGTGACCCATGACGGGAAAGTGATTTACAAGCACGACGATAAGAACGATCCTAATCCATATCAGGTGGAGCATGATCTGCTTTTTGATGCCATTACTAAGGGGGAGTATCGTTACGCTGACGCAGAGAATGGAGCCAAGAGTACGATGACGTCCATCCTCGGTCGGATGGCCACATACAGTGGCAAAATGGTCGAATGGAATGATGCATTGAATTCGCAAATTAGCTTGATGCCATCTCAGATGAACTGGGATTCAAACCCACAGATTACACCAGATATGGCGGGGCACTATCCGATTGCAGTTCCTGGTGAGTCTAAAGTAGTTTGATCTAAAGATTTCGTAGCGTAAAATTCGAATGGGAATGCGTAATTACTCGGCTGGTCCGAAGAGGACCAATGCCGCCAGGCTCCTTATGACCACTTTTCTGGCTTTGGCATTGATCCCGGTATTTGCAGCTGTGCGGTTGCCGGCTGTGATTGGAGATCATATGGTATTGCAACGCAATGACTCGGCGCCCATTTGGGGCTGGTCTAACGCCAATGAGGAAATAGTAATCCACACCTCCTGGGATGGAGAATCCTATACGTTGCGGGCAGATCGCAACGGCAAATGGATACAACCTCTGGCTACCCCCGGTGCAGGTGGGCCATATGAGATCACCATCGAGGCCAGCAATTCGCTGGTCTTGAAAGACATCATGATTGGTGAAGTTTGGATTTGCTCAGGACAATCCAATATGGCATGGTCAGCCGATGCTGGCATTGATCAGGCCGAAGAAGCGGTAGCACAAGCGCTGGAATCGCAGTTGCGGTTTTTTCAGGTTGCCCGCACAACCGCAGACTATCCACAGGACGACTGCCCGGGAACCTGGGCGGTTTGCTCACCAGCCACCATGCGCTCTTTTTCGGCGGTGGCCTATTTCTTTGGGCGGCACTTGAGCAATGAGCTGGAAGGCGTTCCCATCGGTCTGATTCAAAGCGCATGGGGAGGCACGGCCGCTGAAGTCTGGACTCCAGAGGAGGTGATTGCTGCAAATCCGGCTTTTGAAAACTGGGAGGTGCTCAATGAAAATCCCCATTGGCCCCGTCGACCGGCCAAATGCTGGAATGGCATGATTTACCCATTGATCAATTTTAAGATCGCAGGTGCCATTTGGTATCAGGGAGAATCAAATGTGGTGAATAATCAGGTGTACAAGACGCTCTTTCCGGCGATGATCAAAAGTTGGCGAGAGGCATGGGAGACACCTTTCCCCTTCTACTTTGTGCAAAGTGCACCCTTTCGATATGGCCGACCCTACGGAGGTGCGCTGCTGAGAGAAGCGCAGTTGGAGGCCCTCAAACTGCCTCGTACGGGCATGGTGACCGTCAGCGATATTGGCAACTTCTATGACATCCACCCGCGAAACAAATTAGATGTAGGTATTCGGCTGGCCAATCTGGCCCTGAATCGCACTTATGGTAAGCAGAGATTAGATTCTGGACCGTTGTACGATCGGCATGAGATTGAGGGGAACGAAGTGCGAATCTATTTTAAACATGCCGAGGGATTGGCTTCGTCGGGAGGAGCACTTACTGGTTTTCAAGTAGCGGCAGAGGATCGCATCTTCTTTGATGCAGATGCCGTTCTGGATGGGGAGTCTGTGGTGGTCACCTCCGAGTTTGTTCCCAATCCGGCAGCGGTACGTTTCGCATTTAAAAACTTGATGGACCCCAATCTGGTCAATGGTGCGGGACTGCCTACTTCCACTTTTCGTACGGATGATTGGCCGATTCTGGTGCAGCAAGTGGGCATCAAACTGCAATACGAGACCGTCTCAAAGGCCTACCAGGTTTCAATGAATGCAGGGGAGGGGGTATCTAAGATTCGCTATACGATCAATGGCGATCATCCCGGATTGTTTGGACTTGATTATCGAGGTCCATTTTTCTTAGAAAAAGACTGTACCATCCGCGCCATTGCCATGACTGATGAAGGTCCTTCTGATTTGGTTTCTGAGAAGAACGTTAGACTGACCAAAGCGACTTTTCGTGATGTTAACTATGCGCCCCAGAATTTTAGCAATCAGTATACAGGAGGTGGTGCACAGGCGCTAGTCGATGGCGAGATAGGATCGGAGAATCACGCCGACGGACGATGGCAGGGGTTTCACAACACCGATCTTGAGGTGGTCATTGATTTTGGAGAACGCATCCCGATATCCAGTGTTGTATTGCATGCCCTGAAGAATCAAGATGCGCTGATCTTCCTTCCTAAAAAGGTGGCTTTCGCGGTTTCGAATGACGGCGAACGCTACATTGAAGTGTATCGAAAACCCATGTTCCATAGTCAAGATAGCAGTACCGGTATTGAAGAATTTAAGTTGCAGCTCCGACGAGAACGAAAGAGCAGATACCTCAAAGTGACTGCCGAGAACGTGGGTCTCGTGCCTGCCTGGCATGCACGGAAAGGAGTCAAAGCTTGGATGATGTTGGATGAGATCGAGGTGAACTGATCGGCGCATGTGATTGCTGGATCTCCCGATGTACCCAGACCAAAAACCCATTTGATGTCAGCCCAGTAGCCTAATCTCGAGACTAGAAAAACGGAAATCTGCTAATCTCTGACTTTATAAGTGATTCAGACCAGGAAGGGCTGCTCCACAATGACAGAGGTCAACAACCGACCAAGATGAAACTTACTCCTTCAGCTTCCTCCTTAGGATCTTCCCCACATTCGTCTTGGGCAGCTCCTTCTTAAACTCGACATGCTTTGGACGCTTGTATCCGGTAAGCAAGTCTTTGCAATATTCCTTGAGTTCGTCCTCCGTTAGCGACTTGTCCTTCTTAACCACAAACACCTTCACTGCTTCTCCGGATTTATCATCCGGGACTCCGATGGCGGCCACTTCTAGGACCTTTTCGTTCTTGGCGATGGCATCTTCCACTTCGTTGGGGTAGACGTTAAATCCAGAAACCAGGATCATGTCTTTCTTTCGGTCAACAATTTTAAAGAATCCATCCTCATCCATGGTAGCGATGTCTCCTGTGCACATCCATCCGTCCACGATGGATTCTGCCGTGGCCTCAGGGCGGTTGTAATATCCTTTCATGACCTGAGGACCTTTTACCTGCAGCTCTCCAATTTCTCCTACGGGCAGAGGCTTTCCTTCTTCGTCTACGATGCGCACGTCAGTAGAGGGAAGGGGCAGTCCTATGGTGCCAATGCGTGCAGACCCATCCAGTGGATTTGTGCAGCTTACCGGGCTGGTCTCCGTCATGCCATATCCCTCTGATAGCGTACAGCCAGTGACTTGTTTCCACTTGGTGGCCACCGCTTCTTGAACCGCCATTCCGCCGCCCACAGTTAATTTCAATTGGTGCTCGATCTCCCCAAACCCTTTGTGATTGAGCATGGCGTTAAAGAGCGTATTGAGTCCGGTCATGATGGTGATGGGATACTTCTTAAATGCCGCAATGAGCGAGTCGGTGTCTCGCGGATTGGTGATGAGAATGTTTTGAGCACCGATGCTCATGAGCACCAGGCAATTGACGGTAAATGCGAAAATGTGATACAGGGGCAATGCACACATGGCAATCTCCTTTTCGCCGTCCAAAAAGGGATTCATGATGGCTTGATTTTGCACAATGTTGGAAACTAAATTCCGATTGGTGAGCATCGCGCCCTTCGACACCCCGGTAGTACCACCGGTGTATTGCAAGAGAATGGTATCGTCCGGACCCGTCTCAAATGGTTTTACCGAAAACTTAGCACCCTGCTTGATGGCTTCCGAGAAGCTCACGGTGTTCGGTATGTCAAAGCTGGGAACCATCCGTTTTACCTTGCGCACGACCAGATTGACCATGCGCTTTTTTACAAAGCCCATCATCTCTCCGATGCTTGTCGTAATGACGGTATTGATGTTGGTGTCGCCCAAGATTTTTTCCAGATTGTGGGCGAAGTTTTCGAGGATGATGATGGCCTTGGCACCAGAGTCGGTAAACTGGTGTTTCATCTCATGTGGGGTATAGAGTGGATTGGTGTTGACGACCACCAGGCCGGCTTTCAATGCTCCGATCAAAGCAATGGGGTATTGCAGCAAATTGGGCATCATAAGGGCAATGCGATCTCCAGGCTCCAGCCCCCTCGAGTGGAAGTATCCGGCCAACTTGGTAGAGGATTTATCCAACTCATCATATGTCAACACTTTATCCATGTTGACAAACGCTGTATTCTTTCGGTATTTGTCAAAAATGTCGGAGAGGAAACTGAGCAGTGTGGCGTGCACATCAGGATCAATGTTTGCCGGTACTCCTTTGGGGTAATTCTTAAGCCAAGGACGTTCTTCCATGATGGGTGAATGCGTTGTGAGCCAACAAGATAAAATTTTTACACCCTGGGTTAAAAATCAAGACCCGCACCATGGGTTTTTAGCCAGGAACGATGATGTTGATAATCAGGGAAAGCACTTGCAACCAGGGCCCAAAAACGCTTCGAATGGTCCAGTACCTTGAGATGGGCGAGTTCATGCACGATCACATATTCCAGGACAGCACGAGGAGTCAGCAAGACACGTGTGCTGAAATTGAGGTTGCCCTTGCTGGAGCAGCTTCCCCAGTTGGAATGATTGTATTTGAAACGGATACGCCCATGATCAAATCCAAAATGCGTTTCGTTAAGCCTCCTTAGATCCGCCCTAAATGCCTCAAAGAGATGGCGAGAAAGGCAAGTTCCGATCTCTTTACGCAAAGCATCGGTCATGACTATTTGATCAGCGGGATGTTTGACCACCAGGGAGTCCTCCACAACTTGCACCGTGGTTTTCCTTTCGGTCCACACATGCAGCAGTATCGGAAAAGTGCCGTAGGCAGTGACCACCTCCTTTTGATCATGGATCGTTCTGGCTTGATAGCGTTGAAATAGAGTGGGTCGCTTTTCGTATTGCTTCTGCAACCACCGATGCGCCCAAATCTCCGGATCCTCCCCTGGTCCGTGCCATCTTTTAGGTCTGCGCAAACAAACGCCCTCTTTGATTAAGGAAACTCGGCAGCTCCTACGCCGTTCTCGGATCACGATGAACGGAACTTCGAGGGGACCAACCTGGATCGTCTTGGTGATTTTCATGCAAGTGTGGTGCAAGGTAAATATCTACGGCCGAAGCGCGAGAATTTGAGAATGCCCAGAAGACAATTTGACTGTCCGCTTATGTGGGCAAATCAATTGTTACCTTGAGTTCAAATTTGGGATGCATGATCCACGAGTTTGGAATTTGGTCGCTTGCCCCTCCGGTCATTGCAATTGTACTGGCCATCTGGACCAAGCAGGTCTACATATCGCTCATTTTCGGAATTTTTCTTGGGCTTTTAATTGTCGTAGAAGGAGATTTTGTTGAGGCTTTTATGGCCACGATCGATTCGTTTGTCCACGTCTTTCAGGATGCCGGGAACACCCGCACGATCATGTTTAGCTCCATCATCGGTGCCCTGATCTTGTTTATCCAGCGCTCAGGCGGAGTGGCAGGATTTATCAAATGGGTCAGCCAATTGCTGGAAGTACAAGATGGACAGATTTCCTCCACCATGAAAATAAAAGTGCAGCTCATGGCATTCCTGACCGGGCTGTTCATTTTTGTCGAGTCCAGTATTTCTTCGCTGACCGTAGGATCTATCTTTCGGCCTCTGTTTGATAAGATGGGGATTTCGCGAGAAAAGCTGGCTTATATCGCCGACTCCAGCAGTGCACCGATCTGCATTCTGCTGCCATTCAACGGATGGGGTGCCTTGATCATGGGCCTCCTGATCGTGGAAGGTTTTTCCAATCCTTTCCAAATGATGATGCAATCCATCGTATACAACATCTACCCTCTGCTTGCGCTTGCGTTGCTGCTCCTGACGGTATTGTTGCAATGGGATCTTCCTGCCATGAAGAAAGCAGAAGCCCGTGCCCAGACGGGCAAGTATTTATGGGACAACGCCCAGCCTATGGTCGCTGAAGAAATCACCTCTATCGAACCCAAGACCGGGGTGCCTCCACGTATGATCAACATGGTTTTGCCGCTTTTGGTCATGATTGCGATGATGCCTTTGATGTTGATGTACAGCGGTTGGGAGTCTGATGTCGCCCAGTCTGCGACTTCGACACCGGGGAAGATGCTGGCTGCACTGGGGCAAGGTTCCGGATCTTTTGCCGGCCTACTTTCCGTCATCATCGCCGTGCTGTTTGCGTCTGTTCTTTATGCCACTCAGCGAATCTTTGCACTTGGAGAGACGGTCGATTTGATCTTCAAGGGGATCTCTGGACTGATGCCGATTGCGTTGCTGCTCATGTTGGCGTTTGCCATTGGTGGGGTGTGCAAGACACTCGGTACCGGCACCTACGTCGCAGGACTGGCTGAGGAGTTTGTCAATCCAGGATTGATACCCGCCTTGATTTTTCTCATCAGCTGCTTCATCGCCTTTTCTACCGGGACCTCCTGGGGGACTTTTGCCATCATGATTCCCATTGCGATTCCAATGGCGCAGGGACTTGGGATTCCGGAGGCCCTTGCTATTGGGGCTGCCTTAGGGGGTGGCATCTTCGGAGATCACTGTTCGCCCATTAGCGACACCACCATCCTGTCCTCCATGGCAGCTGCCACGGATCATATTGACCATGTACGTACGCAGTTTCCCTATGCACTGCTTGCCGGCGGTGTAGCGGTCGTCGGCTACCTCCTCATTGGTTTTGCCGGATAGTGCATCCTTTGACGGGGCATTAGAATTACTCCAACCTCCCTTAGCCGGCAGCAGTGTGTCTACAGATGCGATTTTGGATTTACGACTTTTGATTATCGAACCATGCCTTTGAAATATGCAATCGCACCCATTCGGACGGAAAAAGGATCAAATGGAGGTTTAATGCCTAATGCTAGTAGGTTGTAAAGTTTCGTAGTGCAATGCAAATTCGGAATTCACGATTTTGGATTTATGGAAAAACGTGCCCGAATGATGGGCCAAGCTCAATTTCAGCCTGTCTTTGCAAGGGCCTCGTCGCTGCGGCTGCGACAAAAGTTGACCCGTATGTAAATGGCCTCCATCCATTTGCATACATTCGACGGATAGAAAAACTTGGGAGTTATGCAGAGTGTTCGTCAACTTGATTTGGATGATTTAGATCGCCTTAGCAAACTGTTTAATGATTATCGGGTCTGGTATCGAATGCCCAGTGATCTGCAAGGCAGTAGGAAGTTTCTTTCCGAAAGAATATCTGCTGCAGACTCCGTTATTTTTGGAGCCTTCTCGGATGACCTGCTGGTCGGATTTACCCAATTGTATCCGCAGTTTTCATCGGTGCGCCTTAGCCGCATGTGGCTTTTGAACGACTTATTTGTAGCAGAAGATTTTCGATCAAAAGGCTTCTCAAAAATGTTGATATCCAGGGCAAAACAGCATTGTCTTGATACAGGTGCACTCATCCTCAATTTAGAAACCGAAAAATCGAACGTCATTGGCAACAATTTGTATCCGGCCACGGGATTCAAATTGATCGATGACCATAATTTCTATTTCTGGCCCGTTAATTGAGGCAAAGAGCTTAAAAAAGCATGCTTTGGAGCGCTGCTGTTCGCGGTTTTGAGACCTATTTGTTCCTCGAGCGCAATTTGTCGGAAGAGTCCATCAAGGCTTACGTGTCGGACGTCAACAAGCTCTCTCGTTACGTAGCAGAGCAAGAGGCCACGTTGATGCCTGATCAGATCGAGATGAGTGATTTGGAGGCATTTCTCACATGGATTGCCGAATTGGGCCTCGGCAGAAGGACGCAAGCTCGGATCTTATCTGGGATAAAATCCTTCTTCCAATACCTGATCTTGGAAAACGCGAGAAAGACCAATCCGGCGGAATTGCTGGAGGGCCCTAAGCTCATGCGACATGCACCAGAGGTATTGTCGCTTGCAGAGATAGAATTGATGTTTTCGGCCATTGACCTAAGCCATCCTCAAGGCACGCGCAATCGCGCCATTCTCGAAGTCTTGTACGCTTGTGGCCTGCGGGTGTCAGAACTTGTCAATCTTCGCATTTCGGGTTATTTCCCGGAAGCCGGATTTGTACGCGTGATCGGCAAGAGTGATAAAGAGCGTCTCGTTCCCATCGGAGCCGCGGCACAGAAGCATTTAGAACTATACCTAAATCATGATCGTACTAAGATCAAGGTGGATCCGGCACATGAAGACATTGTCTTTCTCAACCGACGTGGGAAGGGACTGACCAGAACCATGATCTTCTTGATGGTGAAGGACGTGGCCCAAAAAGCCGGGCTGGAAAAGAAAGTAAGTCCCCATACTTTTCGTCATTCTTTTGCGACGCATTTGGTCGAAGGAGGGGCTGATTTGAGGGTTGTCCAAGAGATGTTAGGGCATGAATCCATCTTAACCACAGAGATCTATACCCATCTTGACCTCCATTATCTTAAAGAAACGCTAATTAATTTCCATCCACTGCACCAGGGCGACACTCTTTCTTAGCCATCCCCTACCTTTATCCTATGGAACGCATTCTGGTGGCTGCAATTCTATCTTTCTTGCTCTGCAATTGTGCTACCCGTGGTCGAATCGATGGAGGGCCGCGAGACGAAACACCTCCCATCCTCTTCGCTGCAGAATCTACCGAAAACGAACAGACCAACTTCACCAAGCAAACCATTAGACTCACCTTCGATGAATGGATTCAGCTCAAAGACCCCATCAATCAGATATTGGTCTCGCCCCCGTTAGAAAAGAGATTTAAGACCCGCATCAAGGGCAAATCCGTTTTATTCGAATTTGATGAAGAAGAGGTGTTGAGAGAAAATGCCACCTATTCGATCAACTTTGGTGAAGCCATCCAGGATCTTAATGAAAGCAATCCAGTACAGAATTTCACTTTCGTATTCAGTACCGGCGATGTCATCGACTCCCTGGAGGTAGGGGGGAGTGTGATGGATGCCCTGACGGGAGAACCACTGGAAGGAATGACCATCATGCTTTACGAGGAGCATCAGGATTCTGTCATTGTCAAAGAAAAGCCATTTTATGCCAGTAGAACCATCAAGGACGGATCCTTTCGCATTAGCAATGTCAAGGAAGGAACCTTTCGTGTCGTAGGCATTGACGATCAAAACCTGGACTATCGGTGGACCGCGGGTAGCGAGACCATTGCTTTCCCAGATTCACTGGTGACGGTCTCTTCCGAACAGGCGGTAAGCCTTAACCTCGTTGCGTCACAACCACTGGCAATGCTGCAGCGAGACCGGACGGATACGACTTCATGGAACATTGCCGTACTGCCCTTTAACCGTGATCCGAGCAGCGTGGAGATCCAATCGTCACTGGTAGAGGACACCTGGACATACGTGGTCGAAAGAAATACCATTTGGCTCTACTACCCCGAAAGCGCAGGTCGCTTTCAAGTATATCTCGATGATGCTGAAAGTGATTATGTTGATACGCTTACGCTGCAGGCCAATCCAAGACGCCCCAAAGAAGAGTTAAGTAAGAAGAGCCGGTGGAAGAATACCTTTCATCCCGAAGATCCCGTCAAGATTTGTTTCGACCGCCCTTTGAGCGAATTTGATTCGTCTCGCATTCAGGTCATGCAAGGCAACAAACGCGTTCGACCAGCAATTCGAATAGACGACAGCCTCTCCTTTTGCTTGGAGTTTACTTCCGAATGGATGGCAGACTCCACCTATCGACTGGCACTTTTTCCTGAGGCCATTCGAGGAATAGCCGGGTTGACCAATGACACCATCTTAGAGCGCTTCCCGATTGCCGGCCCCGATCGATTTGGCCAGATAGACTTTACGTTTTCGGGATTGAATCCTGCATATGATTACCTTGTGGAGCTCCTAAAAGACAAGACCAGGCTGGAGTTTGCTTTCACCCTAAAGGGCGTGGAGGAAGTTGCTCGCACCATTGGTAAGTTAAAGCCCGGCAAATACACCCTGCGCATGGTCGAGGATGCCAATGGCAATGGACATTGGGACCCAGCAGACTATTTTGCAGGAAAACAAGCAGAAGCATTGCAGGAGGTCGAACTGGAAGAACTCCGGGCCAACTGGGACTTGGAGGTGGACCATAAGTGGAAATGATATGAAACTACGAGCAGAATCTTTGATGAAGAAGTATGGCCGACGTACCGTTGTCTCGGACGTCAGCATCGCCGTGGCTTCGTA
>JAHQVP010000079.1 GCA_019634275.1 Saprospiraceae bacterium | reverse complement strand
GTTGTTCACGTTGATGGGTTCTCCCCTCATGGCCAGAAAGTCCTTTGGTGTAAGGGCTTCAGGGACCAATGCCCAGAGGATGATGTATAGCACTACCCCACTACCCAATCCGAAGAACATGATCGCAAATCCCACACGCACCCACAGAGGGTCTGGTATTCCAAAATATGCAGCCAATCCCGAGCATACCCCTCCGATGATCTTGTCATCGGTATCTCTAAACAACTTCTTACCGGTTTTATAGTGTCGTTCTGGTTCTTCCATTCCTTCTCGTATAATGTCTTCTGGCATACCCATAATTTGAACGGCCTTCTCCACCTGGGCCTTGGTAACGATTCTTCGTGCAGTCAGCTGGTCTTGTAGCAACTCGGCCATACGATTCTCAATGTCATCCATAATCTCCTCATATCCTTCAGAGGCTCCAAAGTGGCGCTCAAGCTCCCCCAGATAGTCGCGAAGTTGCTTATATGCATCTTCATCGATAGTGAAGGGGAATCCACCTAGGTTAATGTTTGTCGTCTTATTCATTGGTTATCGTGTTTTTCATCGTTCCGTTAACTGCTCCAGAGAGCTTTTGCCATGCTATGGCCAATTCGTCCAAAAATTCCTTACCTGAGTCCGTCAGGTGATAGTACTTGCGCGGCGGGCCGCTGCTTGATTCCTTCCAATTGTATCCCAACAGGCCAGCATTCTTCAATCTTGTGAGTAAAGGATACATGGTCCCTTCTACAACGATCAACTGCTCTTCTTTGAGTCTTTCGATGATGTCAGAAGGATATGCTTCCTCATTAGATATGATCGCCAGGATACACAGTTCGAGAACTCCTTTTCTCAATTGTGCCTTGGTGTTTTCGATTTTCATACTTCAAACATAAGTGAAAATATAGTACTATGCAATACATAGTACACCAATTATGCATAATACTATATGAAATTGCCACTGTGATCGACAAACGGCATTGGCAAGTCTTTTCGGAACTAGATTCTCCGAAAAGTCGGGATCAAAAAGACTCGATGGTTTACACCCTCCTGATTTATCCTGATGCACATCCTTTTACGGCGGGTGTTTAATTGCCCCATTAACAGCTGTGTATTTGTCGGATCCCCATTAATAAGCAGTCCTATGTGATACTCCGTGGTGCAATCTTCGCCCTGATCTTCGTCCTGATACAGATGCCAACTCCCTTGCGAATAGGGTTTTCCTGCAGGGTCATCGATGTACAATACACCTTCCTCATCGAAGGAAATCCGATAATCGAGCAGGTAATGATCGAACTGCGTGTTCCGATCAGATCTAATCTCTGTCACTTGCCACTCGCCATGGATTTCTAATGCAGTAGCTCTAAAGCGCTCACGAGAGGTCCTGCACCCCAGAAAAATGCAGGAGATGATGATCATCATGTAGACGCCATTCCCTTGAATGCATCTCCTCACGGAAAACATTACAGTCGTCTTAGTCGGAAACGAAATTCTCCTCTCCTGTCTAGCATGTCGAAATGCAACTTATTTCGTCCTAATCGATTGATGTCGCCAAAGAAGTAGAACTCTTCGTCAACCTGATGATCGTAAAATGTGGCATCAAGATGAAAATCCAAATCGGAGATCTCTGCATCTTCACTCCAAAACGCATCTTCTTCATAGAGCAGCCTCCAATCTCCATCGAAGACTTCGCCCAGGGAGTAATCGTCATAAATCGCGGTAAAGTCTGGAAAGAACTCCATGATGTCCCCCATGTAGTCGTCCGTGACATCAGTCGCAAAGAGTGCAACATCTCTCTTGTAGGTAACCTTCTCTATTTCCCAAGCGCCGACCAACTTGTCTTCCCGGCGTAAGATTGCTCCCTCTTTGGTACAACTGGAGATGAGAAACACCAAGACTATAACCCAATGTAGTTGTGTTTTCATATTGTTTCATTTGTACTAAAAAGATAGGAACAGATAGAAGCCACTTCAATAGGAACCGGCATGGTTAATTGAAGATTAACGCAGGTGTTAGACAGTCGTTAAGAAACAGAGGATAGTCCTATCATTTTCTAAATACCAATGACACCCCTCCAATCGCCCGATTGGTGCCAAGATGCTGCATGCCTGCTGATGACGGCCATCTCTTCCTCAATTGCCTGCAAAATTTGTGATCTTGGGATGATCACAATAGGACAGTATGAGACATCTTAGATTCTATTTGCCTACGTTTTTACTCATGGTGGTTATACAAGGGTTCGCTCAACTGCCAACAGCAGAGGAATTCACGCGACTGGCGGACGAAGCACTCCCCTCTTCATTAGAGCGCTTTTGCGAATTCTTAGCCCTCCCCAACGATGCCCATAAACCGGCAGATCTCGAAAAGAACATCGAATGGGCCATGCCGCAATTTCAGGCTTTAGGATTCAAAATAGAACGACTCAAAACAGCGAAAATTGATCTAATCTTAGCAGAGCGGAAAGTTCCAGAGGCATCGAAAACCGTTCTGATATACTTGCAGGTCGATGGCCAAC
Source organism: Saprospiraceae bacterium (assembly GCA_019634275.1). Taxonomy (GTDB): domain Bacteria; phylum Bacteroidota; class Bacteroidia; order Chitinophagales; family Saprospiraceae; genus CAJQNM01. Next base: position 2,828 of record JAHQVP010000079.1, on the reverse strand, counting down.
CCGTAGACAAAACGAAATGGCAACAGTCTGATCCATTCCACCCCACTTTGAAGGCTAGAAATGAGGATGGCCATTGGGAATCCATAGACATGCATCATCTGCGATCCGTTGACATCGACTTGGAATGGCGGATTTTCGCCCGATCTGCATCTGATGCCAAGGGCCCTATTGCTGCATTCTTGACGGCGTTGGAGATTGCTGATGCCAAAGGCTGGGCCCCAAATTATAACATCAAAGTCATCATGGATATGGAAGAAGAATTAGGATCACCAAATCTTCCCCCCGCCGTAGAAGTCCATCGTGATAGACTTGCAGCAGACATGTTGATCATCTTCGATGGACCGCGACACATCAGCAATCAACCCACTCTGACCTTTGGAGCACGGGGCATCACCACTTTACGACTTACCACCTATGGACCACGTGTCCCTCAGCACAGTGGACATTATGGAAACTATGCTCCCAATCCAGCACTTCGGTTGGCTCAATTGCTTGCCGGAATGAAAGACGATGAAGGGCGCGTGACGCTACCTGGCTTTTATAGTGGGGTTACATTGAGCACAGCCACAAAAGAAATCTTGGCTCAAGTCCCAGATGATGAAGGAGTAATCAAAGAAGCCATTGGAATCGCTGCTCCAGATTCGGTAGGCAGCAATTATCAAGAAGCCATTCAATTTCCATCACTTAACATCAGAGGCATTCTATCGGGCTGGGTGGGAGCCAAAGCGCGCACCATCGTACCTCATGTAGCTACGGTAAATATTGACATTCGTACGGTCAAGGAATCTGATCCCGAACGACTAGTCGACCTCATAAGGCAATATATTCTTGATCAGGGCTACCATTTCTGTGATGGCGAACCTACAGAACAGGAACGCAATCAACATGCTAGATTGATCTCTATAGACTATCAAGTGGCATATCAGGCATTTAGAACGGAGTTCGAAACGGATGTTGGAAAGTGGTTATACCAAGCTCTCCACAAGACATTTGAGCAGCCCCCGATCCGAATTCGCACCTCAGGTGGTTCGATTCCAATTGCACCTTTTGTCCAGACATTAGGCATCCCAGCCGTCACGGTGCCAACGGTAAATCGAGACAACAATCAACATAGCCCAAATGAGAACATTCGCATCGGAAATTATCGCGATGCCATTCGAACTTTTCTTGGTGTCCTGACCGAAAAGCTGTAGCTATATTTGTCCGATGTCTGCACTCTCCATGATCTGATCGAAGCATAACGAAAATGGATTCCGTACTTAACCAAAATCTCCGGGTAGCTGTAATTCAAGACACTCCTCCTTTTTTCGACCTCGTCGCGGGCTGTGAGCAAGTGGCTGTCCTGACCGAGCAGGCATCCGGTCAAGGAGCGAACCTAGTTCTATTCCCGGAGTCTTATCTCCCGGGATATCCTAGAGGCCTCAACTTTGGTGCTACCGTAGGCAACCGCACAGACGCCGGTCGACATCTTTGGGAGATGTATTGGAATCATAGCGTTGGGCTTAACGACTCACATTATCATGCCCTCTCCAATATCGCAGCCGAAAACAAGGTCTATCTAGCGATTGGGATCACGGAACGTGTTCAGGAAAATGGCTCTCTCTATTGCAGCTATCTCATCTTTGATAGGAACGGCAGGCAGGTGCATCATCACCGGAAAATAAAACCCACGGGTTCGGAACGACTCATCTGGGCAGAAGGTGATGGACGTAGCATCAAGACGATCAATACTCCATGGGGTAAACTAGGGGGGCTGATCTGTTGGGAAAACATGATGCCAATGGCGCGCACAGCGCTCTATGAGCAAGGCATACAAATTTACATAGCTCCCACCGCTGATGCACGGCCCAGCTGGATAGCATCCATGCAACACATCGCCATGGAAGGCCGATGCTATTTGCTATCGGCCAATCAGTTGTTTGTCCGTGACGACTACCCAACTGCCCTCAAAGACTACATTAGTCCAGAAGGTCAATGTACATCTCGAGGAGGTAGCGTCATCGTATCTCCACTGGGCGAGATAATGGCCGGTCCCTTATGGGATACGACCGGAATCCTGCTGACAGATTTAGATATGCGAGCCGTGGTTCGAAGTCGATTTGATTTTCATCCCACGGGTCACTACGCTCGGCCGGACATCTTTACCTTAGCATACAAGCATGATTAAGAACGTAACCGTATACTGCTCTTCCAGTCAGGCCATTCCGGACAAATACTTCGCAGCTACTCGAGCGCTGGCTAGCATTTTTATTGAGCACAACATCGGAGTAGTATTTGGCGGAGGTGCCGTAGGACTGATGGGATGCATGGCCGACGAAATGATTGCCGGAGGAGGGTATGTAAAAGGCATTATGCCTCACTTTATGAGAGAGGTCGAATGGGCGCACCCTAAAGTCCAGCACTTTGAATTTGTCGAAGACATGGCGCAACGCAAACATCGATTTTTGCAAGGCGTCGATGCGCTCATTACCTTGCCTGGTGGAACCGGAAGTTATGAAGAACTCTTTGAGGCCATATCGCTGAAGCGACTTGGTAAATTTTTCAAGCCGATCATCATTTTGAATACGGACGGTTTTTATGACCCGATACGAGAACAGCTGAGACGCTGCATCGAGGAAAAATTTATGCACCCAGAACATGAGCATATGTGGGCATTTGTAGACCATCCCCACGAAGTCATCCCCGCCATACGAGCAGCCCGCCAGTGGGGAGCGGATGCGATCAAAATTGCTACGTTACGACAATCAAAATGAGGCCAGATGCCTCCTATTCCTGTCTTGGCACTGTGATGTGCTTACCAAGGTAGACTGCATTCAGAAATAGTCGAT
>JAHQVP010000009.1 GCA_019634275.1 Saprospiraceae bacterium | reverse complement strand
GGGCCACGACTATTTTCGATCAGAGGTTAATGGTAAGGGATATCTCGCACCAATAGAAAGCAATTTTAAGACGCCTCAGCCCATATCATATCTCACGGACGACAAAGGCGATGAGTGCACAGCATTTATCAAACGTCACGCTGGGAGACCCTTCTTCTTGTTTGCATCTTTCAATGCTCCTCATACGCCGATGCAAGCGCAACAAGAAGATCTTCAACTGTACGCACACATCGAGGACAAGAAAAGGCGCACGTACGCTGCCATGGTGCATCGATTGGACGAAAACGTCGGTAAGATTGTCAGTGCATTGGATAGCGAGGGTATACGAGAGCAAACAATCATTGTTTTTCTCAGTGACAATGGTGGCCCCTCTGACAGCAATGCCTCGATCAACGCTCCCTTCAACGGTCAGAAAGGAATCCTGCTTGAAGGGGGCATCCACGTGCCATTTATTCTAAATTGGAAAGGCGTCTGGGACCATCGAACAATTGATTTTCCCGTGTCCGCACTTGATCTAACACCTACGTTTCTAGCACTGGCGGGAGAATCAAGTCAGGATTCTCTATTCACCGGTATCAATCTGTTGCCAAACCTACTCGATGCGAAGAGTACCATACCTGATCGATCCTTACTATGGCGATTTACGATCAGTGGTGCTGTCCTGCGAGACGGTTGGAAGCTCGTTCGTCTTCCGGATCGCTTGCCTCTCCTCTATCACCTGCCTAGTGATCCATCCGAGCAACGAAATGTCTCCCTTGATCATCTCGACATGACGCAGCTTCTGTTGCGCGAACTCGGACAGTGGGATGTTCGTCAGCCCCATCCGGTCTTTCTTGAGGGAGCGGTGTGGAAAAGACGACAACTGGCCTTGTACGACAAACCATATCGGTTGACACAACCACGATGACATCCTCGTTTTGATTTAGCGGTGGATCCAGTCATCGGGATCGTCACTTGAAGGAGACAGCCCAATATGTGCTGCCTCGATATTTACTCCCAAGCCAAGTACCACACGATTTACATAGTTAAAGTAACTCACCACTTGGTTGACTTCCAGGATCTGCCCATCGTTAAAGCCCACGGCTTTCATTGCCTCCACATCGGCCTTGACCATGTGGTGTAACTCCCTTGTGAGTCTACGAGCATAGATAAAACCTTGAGTGTATTGTTTGGAAAAAACCTCTTCGAAACGCTCGGATTCGATGCCTGTCATGATGGTATTCAGATGCAGGTCCTGTGGAAGATTCTTCTCTACACCAACACGATGATGCTGTTCGCAATACGTACATGCATTCAGTCTGCTTACATAAGTACCAAGGGCCTCGAGATACCATTTGTCAAGTGTATTGCTCTGGTGATGCAAAACACTCTTGTACAAGGCAAGGTGTCCTTGGAGTGTATGGGGCCGCAGACTATGCACGGTCAAGACGTGATCCACGGCATCCTCTGGTCCTTTACATCGATCATACAATCGCCTCAACACTCCCCGTGCGTTTGTATAGTCAATCGTTTTAATCCAGCTCATTATTCGTCTTTTAGGAAAATATGTAGGAGATTAGTCTCGGGCTCCAATTCTTTAGTAGACAGTACGTCAAATCTATCAACATGGTTAAATCTATCTCTACTCGTTATTTCAATGCGGTTTTGGCAATCTGCCTAATCTGTACACTTTTCAGTGCTTGTCAGGAAGCAACAAAGGATACGGATAAATCTGAGGTTGTCCCCAATATTGTGATCATTTATGCAGATGATCTAGGATATGGCGATGTAGGAGCGTACGGCGCAGAGTCCCTTCCAACGCCCCACATGGATCGATTGGCCAATGGCGGCGTGCGATTTACGAATGGATATGCCTCTTCGGCAACGTGTTCTCCAAGTCGATATGCTTTGTTGACGGGACGTTATCCCTGGCGTAATGATCGCGCCAAGATTCTTCCCGGTACCGCTCCCTTATTGATCGACACCGAAGAAATGACCATCCCTACCATGCTCAAAAACAAAGGATATCACACTGGCATAGTAGGAAAGTGGCACTTAGGATTGGGAACTGGTTCGGTAGACTGGAATCAGCGGATCGCACCTGGACCCAATGAGGTCGGCTTTGACTACTCCTACATCATGGCAGCCACCCAGGATCGCGTACCTACGGTCTACATCGAAAATGGTAATGTAGTCCGGTTAGATTCTGCCGATCCCATTGAAATAGACTACCAAAATAATTTTCCAGGACAACGGACCGGAAAGGAAGATCGGGAGTCGCTTAGAATGAACTGGCACCATGGGCACAACAGCAGCGTCGTTAATGGTATTCCAAGAATAGGATACATGAAGGGAGGTGATTCTGCCAAATGGGTCGATGAAAATATGGCGGATACTTTTCTTGTACGTGCCCAACAGTACATCAAACGTCAGGCAGATGCTCCTTTCTTTCTGTATTATGCTTTGCAACAACCACACGTGCCACGAACTCCTCACCCCAGATTTATCGGCTCTTCTGGCATGGGTCCTCGGGGAGATGTAATTGTAGAAGCAGACTGGTGCATCGGTCAGCTGATTAAGACACTCGAATCAGAAGGACTCATGGACAATACGCTAATTATCCTCAGCAGCGATAACGGTCCTGTACTCAACGATGGATATTTTGATGATGCGGTGGAAAAGCTTGGTGATCATACTCCTGCTGGAGGGTTGCGAGGTGGAAAGTACAGCCTCTACGAAGCAGGCACGCGCGTGCCTTTTGTCACCTACTGGAAAGGCACCATTGAGGCGAAGACATCATCAGCCATGATTTCTCAGATTGATCTGTTTTCTTCCTTGGCTGCATTGGTCGACAGTGAGCTGCGAGGACCCGATAGCCAAGTGCTGACCGATCTTCTCTTGGGGAAAAGAGACCAAGGAAGGGAAGACCTTGTGCTAGAAGCAACGACTCGAACCGCATTTAGAATGGGTAACTGGGCTCTTATCCCACCCTACCCTGGTCGTCCGGTCAATACCAACGTAAATATCGAACTGGGCAACTCCCCTGACTATCAACTCTTTGACTTAAGCAGTGACCTGGCCCAACAAGAAAACCTGGCGGAAACGCAACCGGAAAAGCTCCAGGAAATGATTGAACGATTTAGGGAGATCCGGGGAGAGACCGGTGAAGTAGAAGCGCTGGAACTGAAGTAGTGGGAGCGAAGCCCTTGGTGCTCCTCTCTATCGTGAGATCTCGGTCATAGTGATTTTTGTTTGACCGCCAATGTCGGCCAGCATCAGACTCTTGTTAAGGATCCCCATATTTAGCTGGACCGTTGTAATTTAAGGCTTCTAAATAGAGATGGGTTTTCGGTCTACATACAAATGCATCGTATTGCAAGTACTGCTGCTCTTGGTTAGCTGCTGCTCCGTACATGGACAAATCGTCAGTGGTGAAGTGTGTGACAATGCACTGGATGACGACAACGATGGACTCATTGACCTCAATGATCCTGACTGCGCTTGCACGGTCTTTGAACCCAAATCATTGATTCCGAATCCATCCTTTGAGGAAATGTCCTGCTGTCCGCAAGGACGCTCCCAGTTACAGTGCGCAGAAACATGGATTCAAGCATCTGCTGCAACAACGGACTACCTCCACACATGCCAATGGACCGGCTGGCCAAATTTACCTCCCCCAATGCCGTTTCCAGATGGTGATGCTGTCGTGGGATTTAGAAATGGTCGCTTCTCGATGGAGGAGTCTAATGCAAATTGGAAAGAGTACGTGGGAGCTTGTCTAACGGAGCCACTCCTTGCGGGCAATACCTATCGGTTTGAATTCTATCTGGGCTTTACCAATCGCGAAAACTCTCCCCCCATCGACGTAGCCTTCTTTGGCAGTGAGAATTGCGACAATCTGCCGTTCGGTAATGGCGACGGTTTGCACGGCTGTCCTTTAAATGGTCCGGGTTGGGTGCAACTGGATGAGATCTTTGCTTTGGGTGAAAACAATTGGACCAAACAGAAATTTGAAGTCACGCCCGTGAATGACATTTATGCCATTGCCATTGGCCCTGACTGCCGCCAGTTGACACAGGGACCAAATCCCTACTACTTTTTGGACAATCTTGTGCTGGCTGATATTCGAGAATTCGAATTTGTAATACAACCGGATTCCAATCTTTGTGCGGATGATTTCGCTCTGAGACTACCGGCATCCAACTCGCTAAATTATCAATGGTATCGAGACGGCATTGCTTTGCCAAACGAGACCAATGCCACCCTCACGAATGTAGAAGATGGCAAGTACCAGGTGGTGATCACAAGCAGTCAAGGATGTCGGCAGACCAGACCCTATCTTCACAATCAACCAGAATTTACGGATGAGAAGTTGATCCCACTCTGTCCTGATGCCATCGTCTCTTTCCAGGGAGATCCGATTGAAGTTCCTGGCATCTACAAAGATACCCTTCGTACTGCGGCAGGTTGCGACAGCATTGTGGTAGCGGAGATTTACGAGGCATCAAATGTTACTTCTGAGCAAACCCTACGCATCTTTCCTGGCGAGACCCTTACCATTGGTGACCAATCTTTTTCTGAACCCGTCCAGACTCAAGTGACCATTCCAAGCGCAGCAGGGTGCGACAGTTCGATCTTGGTAGATCTGCAATATTATCAAGTTTTCATTCCAAGTGGGTTCAGCCCAAATCAGGATGGCATAAATGATGTTTTCCAAATTCAAGGCAATCGTCAGTTGGTCTCCATTAATCAATTGAGCATATTTGATCGATGGGGATCACTCGTACACGAACAAACCTTTTCCGATGGAGGAGAGCTCCTATGGGATGGGATCGTTGGAGGAAAAGTAGCCGCACCGGGGCCCTACATTTACATTGTTGAAGTAACGATGGACGATGGTGAAGAAAGACAATTGTCAGGCACAGTCGATTTAATCCGCTGAGCCTAAAAGTCAAGACACCGATACTGGCCTAATTTTTGTCATATGTTATCTAAATGCCCTCAGGATTGACTCTTAATATGTGATAAGAGGTGACTAGAACACATGGTAAACCAAATGAATCCCACCTATTCCATTATCCTAGAATCCGCCAATTTAGGCATGTCTGGATTTGAAAGTCTCATGGGAGTTCTCAATACCATAGAGGCACAAACAAAGACAATCCCTGGACGGAGAGAAACCGTAGTTCTAATTGATGACCGACTTTCGACCGAGCAGGTTTCCATGATAAAGGACGTCAGTCCTCAGGCCATTCTGCATAAGGTGGAAGGACAGCCCTCTTATTTTTTTTACAAAATGGAAGGAGTACCCTATTGTACAGGAGAAGTCGTCTTGTTTTTAGACATGGATGTCTTCTATGGGGAGGGGGTCATTAAAACCCTTCTTTCCACTTTTGCAGACATCCCAGAGGCCAGCATATCCGCTAGCCAGATAGGTTGTGCTACATCTTCGCCCGTGGAGATCGCCATGTCCCGTACTGGGAGGGTCAAAACGGGGTATGGTCACGATACCATTGTCGAAAACTTCAATTTTAAGATGAATAGTTTTGCGATCAAACGGGAAGTCCTTTTAAATAATATACCCAAGCGCATAGAGGGGTTCTTTCGGGGAGACAGCATGATGTGGAAAAAAGCATTGGAGGAACGAGGATACCGCAGCTTTATGCAACCGGGTTTGGTAATCATGCACGAGATCCCTTCGTCTCTGTGGGAAAATTTCGTTCGTATCATTACGTACAGTGCCGATCGCATTGCTCGAAGTCAGTACTTCCTAAATGAAGACAATGAGTTTAAGTATCGATTCAATTTAAGCAAGAGGGTGTGGAGCTTCATCCATTTCAACAAATACAACCTGGGCAAAACCATTAAGTCAATCAAGTATCTCTGGCAAAAAGATAAAGGCCCTTCCAAGATTAAAATCCTGGCCTCGTTGCCCATCATTATGTTCAATCTGTTGACGAGCGTATTGGTTTCATTGGCTTGTATCATAAGCAACAAGCCCTTCATAGAACTTGG
>JAHQVP010000078.1 GCA_019634275.1 Saprospiraceae bacterium | reverse complement strand
GGTGGCATCTACGCAGCCTTTGGTGGGACTACGGTAAGTTTCAAGGATTGTACATTCTCAAAAAACAAGGCTGCCAATGGTGCGGGAGCCTTCTTTGGTGGAGGTTCAGTGGTGACCCAGGTGCAGATCAATGATTGCCTATTCACCCAGAACGTGGCCTCGAATCTTGGAGGAGGTTTTCGATTTGATGGACTTGCCACGGGTTCGGTGACGGGTTGCACTTTCACAGGAAACAGTGCTCCACGGGGTGCCGGAACGGGATTCTTTCAGGCGACGGTCACGCTAGATGATTGTGTTTGGGACGGTAATACTGCAGTTGCCTCTGGGGGAGATCCTGCACTTGGCGGTGGCATCTATATTGAAGAGGGTTGCGACATAGACATAAGCAACTCGATCATTCGAGAAAATTCAGCACCTGAGGCTGGTGGAGGTATTTTTCTATTGGCCATTGAAGGGCAGACCAATAATTTGGATTTGGTTGCATGTATGATAGATCGAAATGCTACTGACGACTTAGGAGGGGGATTGTATTCCCAGGATCCTGCCAATATTGGAATAGAAGAGACGGTCTTCATGGCAAACGAAGCCATCGAAGGGGGAGGGATTTTTCTCAGTGATGATGGAGAGGTCACGATCACAGATGCACGTTTTGAAAGCAATTCAGCTACTTGGGGCGGTGCCATATTGTTCAATGACATCAGTTCCTCCATGACCCTTTCGGGTTCGGATTTTATACAAAACAGTTGTTCTAATCAGGGAGGAGCGCTGTATAATTTTGAAGGATCTCCTTGGACTATTTCAGATTGCCTTTTTCAGAGCAATTCAGCTGGTGACTGGGGAGGTGCAGGATATCTGTTAGCGGATCAGTCAAGCAGCATGTGCACCTTTGAACGCTGTAGATTCGTTTCGAACACGTCCGCTACGTCCGCTGGTGCCCTGTACCAGAACGGGGGAACTTTTATGGTCAGCAACAGTGTGTTTTTTGATAATGAAGCATCAGGAGATGGCATCGGCAATTCCATATCCACCAATTCAGATGAAGGAACGGGTGGTCCCGTTTTACTCCTTAACAATAGTTTTCACGAGGATGCGGAAGGTTTGGGTGATGTTACTCCCTGGGCGGGTTCTGGAGAAGAGCTCGATATAAGAATCCAAAACTGCATTTTTTCAGGAGCAGGTGATTCCTGGAAGATAGAGGCTGGAATGATTGATCAAAGCAGTATGGGGGGGAACCTTCTGGCGGGATCCGCCGTCGATTTCCCCATGGATCCTACCGATCTTTTTGATACAGATCCACTTTTTGTCGATGCAAGCAGTGGTGATCTTACCTTGCAATCGGGTAGCCCGGCAATCAACTCAGGAGTAGCCGATGGAGCTCCGGGCACTGATCTGAATGGATCTGCGCGAGACGATATGCCAGATCGAGGGGCCTATGAGTTTGGAACCACGACCAGTGCGCGAGACCTTGTACCATTGCCGGGGGAGCTCGTTATCAAAGGAAATCCCGTCAAGAATCAACTGCTTGCCGAGTGGCAGGGCGAAATACTAAGAGACGTGAGCGTTGCCATCGTTGGATCAACGGGGGCGGTCATCTCCTTGACTCGCTATGATCGCCTGCCGAATACCCTCAATCTGAGCATTGATCACTTACCAGTGGGTCAATATCATTTGCTACTCAGTACGAAGATGGGAATAGCTGGCGAGGCATTCGTCAAGATGTAAATGGAGGTTCATGCAGATTGGAGGATAGACCACTTTAGGACTGTTGCCGGCAGTATCGAAAGCCACCATAAGGAATTGACAGCCCATGGGTTTTCATTCCGAGATTGCGACATGCCTGGTCACCATAAAGAAAACTGAAGATGATCGAAAAATCTGCAGAGGCGCTATGCGTTTTGAGGAAATCAGCATACTGGGTGAAGTCCCTGACAGTAAGCGTTGTTCCGTTGGTTGTATGAACATTGGTGGCTACAAAGCATTCCTGAACAACGTGCTCCATCAGGGTAACCGGCTGGTCATTTTCAGATTGATAAATGCTTCTGTGCAACGACTCATTTATCGTAGTGCGAATGGTGTTAGGGGTGTAGTTTTCACTAACCCATAAGAAGGGAGTACAGAAATTTCTGCGCAGATATGGATTCAGCTTAAAGCAACTGTCATAATCTGTACTGAAGCGGTTCGTCCACGCACCACCGACATCATCGGCGAGGTTTAACACTACCGTGATTTCTCTTTGGGATCCGTGGTGCTGTCTTGAGGCATTGCATGCATCGACAGTAGATGCGGCTATTCCCTCGGCGTCCATATGGAGGAGAGCCTCCAGCTGACGAAGTACATGGTCTTTTGCCATCGGATTGAAACCCATAATAGGCAGTTGCAACTCCTCTTTAGAAGAACCTTGGAGAAGTGCCAGATATTTCGAAAAGCGCTCGGCTGATCGAGGCTTTTCATAAAAAGCGTACATTTTTTCAAGAACGGGAAGGAGAACGAAATGCATGGTAAATCTCTGGGAGAGTAGACTTTGTTGGTCTGGCTGGGACAAAATTATTGATTTTTGACCTGTTTAACGAGTAAACCGTTCGATAGAGAATACCTTCGATGGAATAGAAGAGAAGCATGGATGAAGGGGTGAGCGACTATGACTTCAGGAAGGTGTTTATTGCAGCCTGTTTAGGCATGCTGGTTTTCGGTATCGTGATGATCAGTATAGGAGCATTGCTTCCGAGCTTGATGGAAGCCCACCATCTGACGCATCTGCAGGCAGGAGTGCTTACCGCATCGCTTCCTGTTGGTGTCATCTTGACTACGATTGTTTTTGGTCCGGTGGTGGATCAATTTGGGTACAAGACACTTTTGACCATTTCCAGCGGTCTGGTGTTGGTTGGATTATTGGGAGTGTCTTTAGGACATCAGATGTGGATGTTTGCCCTTTCGTTCTTCCTTATTGGATCCGGAGGTGGTGCGCTGAATGGCGGTACCAATGCACTTGTGGCCGAAATAAGCAGTGGTACGGATGGTCAAAGGAGTGGTAATCTGAGCTTCTTAGGCGTATTCTATGGAGTTGGTGCATTGAGTGTACCCATGATCATGGCGATCTTTTCAGGTGCCTGGGGGTACGAACACGTTCTCATTGCCATCAGTGCGTTTGTCTTTCTTACGGTCCTTTTCTATCTGGCACTTCGATTTCCGGCTCCCCGATTGCCGCAGGGGGTATCGCTGTGGGACATCAAAAGTCTCCTCGGTGATCATGTGCTCTTGCTGTTGGCCGGATTCCTGTTTTTTCAGGCTGCATTGGAGTCCATTGTCAATAATTGGGCCCCTCTATTCCTAGAGACAGAAAAGCATCTGGAGGGCAAAATGTCCATGTTGGGTCTTAGTGCATTTGTCTTTGGCTTGACGATTACCCGTCTAAGTCTTGCCGCCGTGCTGCGCGTTTTCAGAAGCCGAAGGGTATTGATGTTTTCTCTTATGATGATCGCGATCGGTTTGGTCTTGCTTCAATGGAACACAGGAGCCACCGCGTTGTTAGCGGCGATGGGACTGCTGGGGGCTGGGTCGGCAGCTGCCTTTCCGGTCGTTTTGTCCCTGGTGAGTGTTCTCCACCCTGAGCTCAAGGGAACCGCATTTAGTATAGTATTGCTTGTCGCGGGTTTTGGAAATATCAGTTTCAATTATGTGATGGGCATGCTTAGTGGGCACCTGGGCTTGAAGATATTTACGATTTTGATCACCATTGCGCTTGCGGCTTTGGTAGGTGTTTTCTTCAGCTGCTTGCGTTCTGACCGGCTAAAAAGCAGTGGGTTGTGACGGGGATGCGTCACGGCTCACCTAAGATCAGAACCATCCGAAAACCAGACCAAGAGAACGTATCGAAAGGGCAAGGGTAGCACACACAACTGCAACCCCTAGGATGTTAGCCAAGGTAGAATTTGTGTGGCGATCCATGATCTTCTTAGAGTTGCAAATGTAGAGGAGGTATCCTGCAATAAAAGGGAGTACCAGAGCATTGGTCACCTGGGCGAATTTGATGATCAGTACTCGCTCAATATTGGTGATGGAGACCAGTATTCCTGCCAATACAATAAACATCCAAATGGATCGGAAACCTAATTTGCTTTCGTCGTCGGACCATCCGAAAATGCCTTTTGCTGCATAGGCAGCAGCTAGTGGTGCAGTCAACGCCGAGCTAACGCCCGCTGCCATGAGGCCGATGCCCATAAATACTCTAGCCTGCTGACCAAAAAGCGGTTCCAGTTGAATCGCAAGATCCTTGGCAGAGTTGACTTCAGTAATGGCGCCTGCAGATGCTGCGGATGTGATGATAATCAGCATCGATATGATTCCCCCAAGGATAATTGCCACAGCATTTTCAGTGCGCAATTCTCGCAGGGGATGGGTAGGCTTCCATTTTTTTGATATAGTCGAAGCATGCAGAAATAGATTGTAAGGAACTACTGTTGTTCCAATCAAGGCAAGGATCAGGAATACATCGCTGCCGCCGCCGTTGAATGGGACAAATCCGCGCAGGATCGACGTCCAGTCGGGTTGCACCATCACCACCGTAATTAAGAAACTGATGCTCATCAGAATAACCAAGAGCACAAGCGTTTTCTCAATCAACTTGTACTTGCCCCAGTACAGCAATGCAAAGCACAGTGCTCCAATCGCAACGGGCCATAGCTGATGGGGGCCTATGGTAAGCTCAAGTCCAAGAACTCCTCCAGAAATGTTTCCCGCCTCATATGCCGCATTACCGACTAAGATTGCCCCAATCACGAGGAAGAATACGAGATACCGAGCAATGCCCTGAGTAAATTGAGCGCTTAGGGCCTCACCGAGCCCCTGCTGCGTCGCCCACCCAAGACGTGCCGACATCTCTTGCAAGATGATGGTAGCGACAACGGCAAACAACATAACCCAAAGCAAGGAATATGAAGCCTGAACCCCTGCCATGGTGCATGTCGTGATGGTTCCAGGCCCGATAAATGCAGCTGTGACAAGAGTGCTGGGGCCAAAGTACTTTTTCATGATTTGATTTTAGCGCCGGTGATCATTGAGTGCCAATATGGATAAAAGGCTCTTCTGCAGAAACATGACGCACTGGGATTTCGGATATGAACTCCTTTATCCAATCGGCACAGTACTGCATTCCCACTTCCTCAGACACCTCATGCCCAAGCATTATCAAGGCCTTCTTCTTCCCCAGGGCAAGAGCATCACGAATATATTCTACAGTTTCCCATTCTCTGCATTCTCCGATGATCAAGACCTCGACGTCATCCCTGTCGAGACGCTCCAAATGCCCCAGGTGACTCGCTGCTCCAAGACTGAGGGCGATTTGGGAAACCAGCATATCAGGATTGCCCACTATGCGCACTGCCTTAGCTTTAAATTTGGTGGCCAGTCGATCAGCAAGATCCTTAAACTTGACTTGCGGAATTACGACATAGTCTTTTTCCATTCGATGGGACTGCCATTGCATTTTTTCTATAAAGGCGTGATAAATGCCGTCTGGATTAGTCTTGTGCCAGTGATCATGAAATCGCCAAACAACAATATTGTGTCTTTCCAGATACGCTCTTTTTTCTTGAAATACCTTCAACTCCTTGTAGGCCGAATGTTCGTCAAAGTGGTTCCAAAATGTTGGTTCATGGGTAATGATCATATTGAGTCCCGCTGCATGAGCCTTTTTGATTACCTCCATATTGGCTATGAAGGTGGTCGCAATGCCCGTCACTCTTGAAGACTCGCTGCCAGTCTTATACGTATCGACCGTATTCGTACTCCAGGAACAGGTGACGTGCTGCTTGATGCGGTTTGTGACTTCCCGCGCCGTGAGGCCCTCTTGCGCACCAAGATGCACCCAACTGAAGAGCAAAAGTCCAAACATGGACAATGTACACTGGTCTACACGCATTTCATTGTGTTTTATCTAAGGTTCGCGGAATGATATTTGCCTGTTAAAATAAGGGTTCCAATCTGACCTATTGAGAATTGAAACTTTTTCGCATTGGAGAGAATGAGAGAAAGTTGATAAAATCGAGGCCAATGGGGGTAAATTTTGATAAGATCCGCTGATGTGATTTAGCTTGATTTGAATAATTACGGAGTATCTTGATTGGCCTTGATCTGGAGTCCCAAATGTTGAACAATATCGAAGTAGACAATTAGTAGATGTGAGAGTAAAATCGATTGAGAGCTACGTGCTGAAAGACTCTTTGAAAGAAAGCTTCTTCTTTTCACAATGGGAGTATGCCGAACGCAAGATTTGCATTGTCAAGGTCACGAGCGAGGATGGTTTAGTCGGCTGGGGTGAAGGATATGGACCTGCTGCTGTGGTCAAGGCAGGTGTGGATCTGCTTACCCCGTATGTGGTGGGACAGCATGTTTTGGAAACAGAGACCATCTGGAGTATCATGTACCGCCGAACCCTTGATTTTGCAAGACGTGGCGTGCTCGTAGCATCCATAAGTGCCATTGACATTGCGCTATGGGATCTCAAAGGAAAAACATTAGGAGAACCAGTGCACCGGCTCCTGGGGGGGGCGAAGCGAGAAGCCATTGTGCCCTATGCCACGGGAATGTACTTTAGTCAGGTCGAGAATTTGTCACAGCGCTTGGCCGAGGAGGCAAGTGCGTATCGTGACATGGGATTCAAG
>JAHQVP010000077.1 GCA_019634275.1 Saprospiraceae bacterium | reverse complement strand
GTGGTGGAAGGCGGTTTTCCAGAAGTGGTAACAAAGTATGCCTCCGGTCAGGTCTTGCAAAACTTTGGAGTCAATTATGAACAGTATCAAAAGCAAGGAAATGGATACCGGTATTTTTTACAGCCCCTGGAAGGCATCTATTTAGATTCTAATCTGGAAGCTGAGATGAAGCCACCCGGATCAAGGAGTAGAATATACTTTTTTGTACTGATCGCTTTCTTGATCATTCTGATTGCCGCCATAAATTTTACCAATCTTAGTACCGCACGATCTGCAAATCGTGCACGGGAAGTAGGGATTAGAAAGACATTGGGTTCGGAGCGGAGTCAACTGATCAAACAGTTTTTGGTTGAAGCACTAATGATCGCTTTTTTTGCAGGGGTAGTCAGTTTGGTTATCGCAGCAAGCTTGCTTCCCTTATTTAATGATTTGACACATAAGTCTCTGTCCTGGCACTCGCTGCTTACTCCCCAATTTATGATCATCTATTTTGGCCTGGTGTTGATCACCGGGCTCCTGTCTGGGACCTACCCTGCGCTCTTTCTATCTGGATTCTCTCCCTTGCAGG
Organism: Saprospiraceae bacterium; assembly: GCA_019634275.1. Classification (GTDB taxonomy): domain Bacteria; phylum Bacteroidota; class Bacteroidia; order Chitinophagales; family Saprospiraceae; genus CAJQNM01. The sequence continues at coordinate 7,722 of JAHQVP010000077.1, read as the reverse complement.
CCATTAGGGGACGGTTTCTGGGATCTGGATCTGGAATGGGACTTAGGAATGGTCTTGTGGTATTTCAGTTTGGTATTTCCATATTTCTAATTGCCTCCACCATAATGGTCTACCGCCAATTGGCTTTCACGCAGAATAAAGAACTTGGTTTTGATAAAGAGAGCCTAGTAATTTTGAAAGGAACAGGAGATCTGGGCGGCATCGAGGCAGAGACGTTTATGAATGAGTTGCGTGATATCCCCGATGTATTGGCGGTTGGCGGCTGTAGTAATCAACCTGGAGAGATTTTTCCAGGTACTTCGTTTCGGGCAGAAGGTGCAACAGAAACAACGACAGGCAGCATTATCTGGATTGATGACGGCTATCCAGAGTGTATGGAAATGAACGTCTTACAGGGACGTGCCTTTTCTAAAGATTATGATGACTCGACTTCCGTCATCATCAATCAATCTGCCCTGAGTGAGTTGGGCATAGCGGATCCCATTGGAAAGACCCTGACTACGCAGGATAATTTTCTGAATGCTGACGAAGAGACTCAAACACAATACACCATCGTAGGACTGATAGAAGATTTTCACTTTCAGTCGCTGCATCATCCGATCACACCACTTTTCTTTATCCACAACAGCCGCAATTTTAATAGTGGAGCAAACAATCAGACGACACTCCGAATCGGGAGTGGAGGCTGGCCTGCCACTATGATGGCCGTGGAGCAAGTTTGGAAGCAATTCCAACCTGATAAACCTTTTCGACATGCCTTTCTTGATCAGCAGTGGGCCAGTTTGTATAACGAGGAAATCACGTCTCGGAAAGTATTTAGCCTGTTTAGTTTATTGGCCATCTTTATTGCTTGCCTGGGCTTGTTGGCTCTGGCAAACTATATGACGGAACAGCGCATGAAGGAGATCGGCATTAGGAAGGTTCTTGGAGCTTCGGTGGGAGGCATTGTGGGTTTGTTGTCCAGTAGTTTCCTAAGGCTGGTCATCTTTGCCTTGATTTTTGCGGTGCCCATCGCCTATTATTTTCTCAGTAATTGGCTGGATGGTTTTGCATACCGCACCAATCTTAGCTGGTGGGTATTTGCTGTGTCGGGTCTGTTGGCAATGGTTATTGCCGGCGCCACTGTCGGATACACCAGTTTGCGTGCGGCAATGATTAATCCTATAAAGAGTATTAAAAGTGACTAATTCATTCTCTATGAGACATCAATTGACCTTGCTTTGCGGGTTGACCATTTCGGTTTTTTTCGTGGGTTCGCTGAATGGACAGAAGTTGTGGACTTTGCAAGAGTGCCTGGACCATGCCGAGACGCATAACCTTCAGATCGAGATCGCAAATGCGGTGAACAGCACGAGCGTGTTGGATCGAAAGGAAGCGAATCAGGCGCGGTACCCGTCCCTAAATGCATCCACGAGTTACAGCTACAATTTTGGTCGAAACATTGACCCTACTACTAACGATTTTGTGCCTCAAAATCTTGGTTTTAATAGCCTAAGCCTCAATACCAATGTATTGCTGTACAATGGCGGGCGACTTAGGGAGTTGTATCAACGTACACTGCTTCTGGAAGAAGCAAGCAAAGCTCAAAGGGATCAGATGGTGCAGAATGTACAATTGGACATTGCCATTGCCTATCTCACCGTCTTGTTCGAAACAGAGCGAAAGAGAAATGCAGAACAGACTCGGGCGCTCTCGGTCAATCAATTGGACAGGGTTCAGAAGCTTATCCAGGTAGAACAAGCACCAGAAGCCGATCAATATGAATGGGTGGCGCAAAGTGCACAGGATGAACAGGCAATTTTGGAACGGGAAAATGCGATTCAGAACGCCTTGTTTCAATTGAGAAATCTGCTCAACATAGACCCCAATGATCCCTTTGCCATCGACGTATCTGCTGCAGATCAAACTGCTACGTCTGATCCTGCAGATCTCGACTTTGCCGAAATTTATCAACGCATCGTGGACGTCCGTCCGGAAGTAGCCGCTTTTGATCTTGCAGAGAGAGCAGCTGAGAAGAACATCACCATCTCGCGCAATGAATATACACCCAGCCTGTTTTTTGGTGCATCGCTTTCCTCTAATTATTCAACATTGGCCGATCCAAAATATATTGACCAACTCAACCAGAATTTAGGTTTTGGTATGGGCGTATCCCTGCAGGTTCCGATTTATGATAGAGGACTGAAGCGGGTCAACATCCAGCGAGCCGAGAATGATCTGCTCATTGCCAGGAGTACCAATAAGCAAAGCCTTAAGGATCTCGAGTTGCAGGTACAGCAAGTGTTGGCAGACCTTCGGAATGCGCAATTGCAATTGGAAGCCGGAGAGCGCCGATTGGAGTTCTTGCAAAATGCATATGACAATATGGACCAACGTTATGAGCTGGGGATGAGCAATAACTACGACTTGTTGGACGCTCAAAACAGGCTAAACCAAGGTCAAAACGAATTGACTATTGCAAAATACGACCTATTGTTTCGGAAGAAGATTCTAGCTTTTTATCTCGGAGAGGATCTTGCCGAGTAAGCAAACATCATCCCGTATGCGAGCAGGTTTTGACCGGTTGGCGTTAATAATTTAAAGGGCCAGCAAGTCTGCCTTAACAGTGTCCAGCCTCTTACGTACTTCTTGAAGGTCGGGTGCCTCGCAGTATACCCGCAAAACAGGCTCTGTGCCGGATGGACGAATCATCACCCAACTGCCATCGGTAAAATAGAACTTGAAGCCATCTATGGTTACCGTGCGATCGATGGTGTATGGTCCGAACTGACTGAATTGACCTGATTCGCATGCCTTAATAACCCGTTCTTTCAAAGAGGGGTCAATGTGTAAATCATCCCGATAAAAATCAAATCGTCCAACTTTAGCATAGATTTCTTCCAGAAGTTCTTTAATGGACTTGCCTGTTTTGGCCATGTACTCCATTACCAAGAGGCCCGTCCAGATGCCGTCTCGCTCAGGAATATGTCCGCTCACTGCTATCCCCCCTGACTCTTCGCCCCCGACCAGTACGGGAGTCTGAGACATGATTTCTGCGATGTATTTAAATCCGATCTTGGTTACGTCTGTTTCCAGGCCGTACTGTTTAGCCAGCTCTACCACTTTGTCGGTGACAGAAAAAGATACGGATACTCGACCCTCCTTGATGCCTTTGTGTTCATATAAATAGGTGAGCAGCAAGAGCAAGAGGCGATGCGAGTCGACAAAGACGCCATCTTCGTCATACATGCCCAGGCGATCTGCGTCGCCATCATTTGCTATGCCAAAAGTGATAGAAGAGTCAGCTGCAATCGTCTCACTAAGCTCACGAAGATTGCGATCAATGGGCTCTGGTGCAGTCCCAAGAAACGAGGGATTGTAGTCACAATGTAAATGTCGTGCATCAGGAAATAAAGACTTCATCACATTTTGACCAGCGCCATACATGGCATCGTACGCCATTTGTGCTTGAAAACTGGTCAAAAGGGGCATATCAAAATTGGCTTTGATGTGCTGAATGTACATGTCCTCGAGATCAACAAACGTAACATTGGGATCGGCAGCCAAAGCATCCATGGATTTGACCTCATGGACAGTGGATTCGGGAATGAGATCTTCTACCTCGGCCACTTCCTTGGGTATGCTGGGACCTCCATAACTCGCCTTAAGTTTAAATCCATTGTAGGATGGAGGGTTATGGCTGGCGGTAATCACCACCCCTAATCCGGCATTCAATTTTACAATGCCGAGGGACACCATGGGAGTTGAAACAAAATTGGTCGCCAGATGAACTTTGAGATTATGTGCGCTGAAAACGGAGCATGCTGCTCGAGCAAACAGTTCTCCCGCAAAACGACAGTCAAAACCAATCACCACATCCGTATGATTGTTCTGTTTCATCCACTGCGCCGATGCTTCAGCAACACGCATGACATTGTCTACGGTATATTCTTGTGCGATGATGGCTCTCCAGCCGTCTGTTCCAAACTTGATTTTCGTCGCCATGTGGTCTACGATGTTAGATATGATTTAGTTGATGAGATGAACATGGACTGCGGTTTGATAGCCTTGTTCGATCCAGGCACAATAATAGCAATATAGTGATATATTTGGCGCAGTTCCGATGGCTTCAGACCCAGGATTTACAGACACATATCGACATCGAGGCCTCCGTAAAAAGTTGGTTTCTGTGATTCGCAGCAAGGGCATTCAAGATCAAGCGATTCTGGATGTAATTGGGAAGATTCCAAGACACTTTTTTCTCGATCGCGCTTTCGAAGATTGGGCCTACAAAGACCAGGCATTTCCAATTGCAAGCAAGCAAACCATTTCTCAACCCTATACAGTGGCGTATCAGACTCAACTCTTGTGTCTTGAGCCTAAGGATCGAGTGTTGGAAATTGGGACGGGATCAGGCTATCAGGCTGCGGTTTTGTCTGAACTTTGTGCCAAAGTATATAGTGTTGAACGGCAAGGCACCTTGTACACCAAGACCAAGAAGCTACTGCAACGATTGGGTTATGGGAACATCCGACTCTATCATATGGATGGAATGCTAGGATTGTCACGCTATGCACCCTTTGATAAAATCTTGGTGACCGCCGGTGCAGATCAGACGCCGCAAGCACTCCTGGATCAACTCAAGATTGGGGGCTATCTCGTGATTCCGGTCGGAGATCGTAAGGGGCAGGTCATGTTGCGTATTGAGAAAGTCAGCGAAAAGGAATATCGTACCGAACGTTTTGACAACTTTCGGTTTGTTCCACTTCTTGATGGACTTAAGTAGAGACGTCTCTAGATGGTTCTGCCTTTTGCTCGTCTGCGTTTCACCTCAGTGCGATCTACACGATCCATATCCACGAGCAAACCCGCAAAAGCACTGTTGGTGGAAGTTCGATATTGCTTTCCGTTGTAGCTAACCTGACCGCTGCGTTTTGTCCAGTTTGAGGCCAACAGTACATAACGATCATTGGCCTTGGGATTAGGCCCAAACATCAAAAAGCGATCGCCTCCGTCCTCAAAACTTACTGCCATCCGATTTTCCTTTGGCATAAAGACCAGTACACCGGGGGTCCCTTCCTCAAAGACAATTTCTTCAATGCGCCTGCCTTTTTCAGAAATGATCTTGCCTCCTTCGATGGCCGTTTCTCCATAAGCGAGCTCCCGATGCAGAATGATGTCCTCAGAAAGATAAAATTGGACCTTCTTAAGATCACTCTCTGACCAACGGAAAGACTGATGCAAATTTTCGGTAAAAGGACGGTAGGTCGGTGCACAGCTGCTGAGAAACAAGAGCAACATCAGCGCAGGAAGGATCAAGGACTTCATAGACTGGTACTTTTAGTTGTCAACCTAAATGTACAGTGTGTTGTCACCGGATGTGCGTCCTTTAGCATTGCTTTAACGGACTTTAAAAGATCTTAACGAGACGGCGTCAATCCCGGGGAGCACATTAGGTTGAAATCTCCCGTCGCAGCGCAAAGAACTCCTTTAATAAAGCGGCACATTCATCGTGCCGGACTCCATATTCAAGTTTCGTAGAAGGATGCAGAACCTCCTTGCCGTAGCGCATGAAGCCCCTTTTTTCATCGCCCGCTCCATAGACTACTCGGACAGGTCGCGACCAATAGAGTGCTCCTGCACACATCGGGCATGGCTCAAGGGTCACATAAAGGGTACATTGATTAAGAACCTTGCTCCCTAAATGAGTACAGGCTGCCGTGATGGCCAACATCTCGGCATGTGCACTGGGATCTTGGAGCTTTTCGACTTGATTATGAGAGCGAGCAATGATGCGATTCTCACAAACCACCACTGCCCCGACCGGCACTTCTCCGTCATCGAAGGCCCTCCTTGCCTCTAGCAATGCTTGATGCATAAAATGATCATCTCCCAGAATCGACAACGGCATATGAACTGAATTCCGACCAAGAAAGGAAATTAAATGATGAAATCCTGCACGGGACCATTTTGCGACAGCAATGTTTTACAATCTGCCTCTATCCTTAATGCAAATGAATCCAGTCGTCATCTCCATAAAAGTGCAATCAGCCATGGGGCCCCTTGGATGGACTTGGACTACCGTGGAATGAAGTAAAATATGTGTTATGGCCGATCAGAGCACCAATAAAATTCTTGGGAAAAGTCTATTTTTGCGGATGGAATCACGCTTTTCTCCTTCAGATAAATTTCTTGACACGGCCCTGACATTTGATGATGTCCTTTTGGTGCCTGCGCTCTCGACGGTCTTGCCACGCGAAGTTTCACTCAAGGCTCGACTAACGAAAGGAATCACCCTTAATGCCCCCATCGTATCAGCAGCCATGGATACCGTCACCGAAAGGGACCTTGCCATTGCCATTGCTCGGCAGGGAGGCATCGGCATCATCCACAAAAACATGCCGATCGAGGACCAGGCATCGCAGGTGCGAAGTGTAAAGCGTTCTGAAAGTGGGATGATTTTGGATCCCGTTACTTTGCGCGCCGATGCACGAGTGGGTGATGCTCTGGAGTTGATGGAGCAGCACAGGATTGGGGGCATACCCATCATCGATGAAGAACGCAGACTGGTAGGCATACTGACCAATCGCGATTTGCGATTTGAAAAAAAGCGGAACAAACCCGTCACCGAATTGATGACTTCTTCTAGTCTCATTACCGCTCCGGCGGGTACCACCTTAGAGAAGGCAAAGGAAATCCTACAGGTGCATAAAATTGAAAAGTTGCCGGTAGTCGATGACGATCAGCGTCTCATTGGACTGATCACCTACAAAGACATCATGAAGTTGCAAAACTACCCCACTGCATGTAAGGATTCCTACGGGCGTCTGGTAGTGGGGGCTGCGGTAGGTGTCACACACGATACCATGCAGCGGATAGAGGCGCTCAAATCCGTGGATGTGGACGTAATCTGCGTAGATACAGCGCATGGTCATAGTCAAGGGGTTCTTGATACAGTAAAAGATGTCCGTGCCTCGTTTCCGGATCTACAAATTATAGCAGGCAATGTGGCGACGGCCGCGGGAGCATTGGCCCTTGCGGATGCAGGTGTAGATGGAGTAAAAGTAGGAGTAGGCCCAGGCAGCATCTGCACAACTCGAATCATCGCGGGGGTTGGTGTCCCACAGCTTTCTGCCATACATGCAGCATACGCAGCACTTCGTGACCGAGGCATTCCCATCATTGGCGACGGAGGTATTCGCTACACGGGCGACATTGTTAAAGCTTTAGCAGCTGGTGCCAGCACCGTCATGGCCGGATCACTCTTTGCTGGAGTGGAAGAAGCACCAGGCGAAACCATCATCTATGAGGGACGAAAATTTAAAGTATACCGAGGCATGGGTTCCATAGGGGCTATGCAGCGTGGATCAAAAGACCGATACTTTCAAGACGTAGAGGATGATTTGAAGAAACTGGTACCCGAAGGGATCGAGGGGAGAGTGCCATACAAAGGCAGCCTCGAGGAAGTAATGATCCAGTATCTCGGAGGACTGCGGTCTGGAATGGGCTATTGTGGAGCAGCAGACCTAGAAGCGTTGAAGGATGCCAAATTTGTCCGCATCAGTGGAGCCGGCATTGTGGAAAGTCATCCTCATAATGTACGCGTGACTAAGGAAGCACCTAATTATTCCAGAGGTTCTTTCTAAGCCTCTTAGGCATTTGGGGCCATCCTTACTTAGGATGTAACCACCCCCCGTCGCCACTGCTAATGTACAGATACATAGGGCCTCGGACCTCGTATGT
>JAHQVP010000076.1 GCA_019634275.1 Saprospiraceae bacterium | reverse complement strand
TGAGCAGTGGATTGTCCAGACCTATGCTGGTCCCGAGCAGGCACACGTGGTGGATTTAGAAATCATTCATACCCCCAAAGTAGATACCCTTGTATTGCCAAAGTACCACTATGGAGGATTTGGATACCGCGCCAATGACGCTTGGAATTTTGAAGGCACAGATGCATCGCCATACGACTCGGTTGCATCCGTGCTGACTTCCCTGGGGGATGATCACACCACTGCCAATCACACTCGCCCGGAGTGGGTGACGATGTGGGGCAGTATCTCAGACCGCATTGCCGGCATCGCCATCCTGTCTCACCCAACTAATTTCAGACATCCGCAGCCGGTCAGGGTGCATCCTGTTATGCCTTATTTCACTTTCGCCCCCATGGTCTTGGGTGAATTTAAGCTCCTGGAGGGAGCGCCCTATCGCGCGCGATATCGCATCGCAACGTTCGATGGACAGCCGAACCCTACATTCTTAGACAATTTGCAACAGTCCTTTGCACGTCTTTGAACTGGACCTGCTTGGCCATCGCTGATGCACTTTGAAAGACATTAGAATGCAGAGATCGATGCCCATCTCGAAATTTTTCCATAACATGAGAAACATATCCTTATAGCTCACAGAATATGATCATTAATTCAACATTGACGGTAGGATCTCTGCAGTCGGACTTGCAACATTTTTGGAATTTATCGGGTCAGAAGATCCGTTCTATTGACCGCGAATTTGACACCGCACAAGGCGCTCCTGTGTTTACCGAAGCGGGAAAGTACACTACACGGGGTTGGACGGAATGGACGGAAGGTTTTGTCTATGGATCTGCTCTCCTGCAGTACGAAGCTACGGGTGATGAAGAATTCCTGACACTAGGACGCTCTGCCACCAGGGATAAGATGGCTTCACACCTAACGCACTTTGGCGTGCACGATCATGGGTTCAACAACCTTAGTACCTACGGCAATTTGTTGCGCCTGATGCACGAGGGCAAGATTCCTCAGAATGCGTGGGAAAAGTCATTCTATGAATTGGCAATCAAAGTCTCTGGAGCGGTGCAGGCATCCCGCTGGACCTCTGTGCAGGGTGGAGGATACATATACTCATTCAATGGCCCTCACTCCCTGTTTATAGATACCATGCGCTCTCTCCGCATTCTGGTAGCCAGTCATTTGCTAGGACACTCCCTGAAAGGGGAGAGTGATCAGAGCATCAGTCTCCTGGAGCGTGCTTTAGTACATGCAAGGACTTCTGCAGCATATGCGATTTGGTACGGAGAGGGTAGAGACACGTATGATGTGCGCGGCAGAACGGCACATGAGAGCATATTCAATACCAATGATGGAATGTATCGTTGTCCAGGTACACAGCAAGGGTACTCCGGATTTAGTACATGGACCCGTGGTCTAGCCTGGGCCATGCTGGGTTATGCAGAGCAACTCGAGTTTCTTCGAGACGCCAAGATCGATCTGCCGGATTCGCTGGCTGATTCTCAGGATGTCTTTTTGAAGGCTGCCATGGCAACATGCGATTTTTATATTGAGTACACTCCAACCGATGGCATACCATACTGGGATACGGGAGCTCCAGGACTGGTATCACTGGGAGACATCTATAGTCGCGCATCAGATCCCTACAATGCAGCAGAACCGATCGACAGTTCTGCCGCATGCATTGGCGCACAGGGCTTACTTCGTCTTGGCAGTTTGCTAGGACGTGAAGGGAAGGGACAACGGTATTGGCAAGCTGGACTAACCGCAGCGAAGTCTCTGTTTCAGGCCCCTTATCTTTCGGATGCACCTGACCACCAGGGCCTGATATTGCATGCGATCTATCATCAACCTAATGGATGGGACTATGTGCCAGAAGGTGCGAGCATCGCTCAAGGCGAGTCGTGTATGTGGGGTGACTATCATGCAAGAGAACTTGCGATCTATCTTCATCGCGAATTGCAGGGAGAATCACCGCATCACTTCTTCAATGGGCTCCTATGACATCGCAAAGCTATCCTAACCTCTGTATCCATACCATGACCAACAAGCCGTGGGACCTGAAGACGGCAGTTCAGAAGTATCAGGACAGGGGCATTGGCGGCATTAGTGTATGGCAAAATGTTGTCGAGCCGATCGGAGTTGCTGAGGCTTCTCTCATCCTGAATGCTTCCGATCTTGAAGTCGTTTCCTATGTCCGCGGAGGATTTTTTCCTGCTGCTTCACGGCACGACAGGGAGAAAGCCATTGCACACAACCTCGGCATGATAGAGGAATCAGCACAACTCGGAGCCCCCGTGCTGGTGCTGGTCTGCGGTGCTGAACCCACCCTTAGCAAGCAAGCCAACGAAGACCAAATATGTGCCGGGATAGAAGCCATTCTCGAGTCTGCGGCTGCGCACCAGGTGGTGCTGGGCATCGAACCCTTGCATCCCATGTATGCAGATACCAGGAGTGCCATTAATACTTTGGGACAAGCCAATCGTATAGCAGCTCGGTTTGCATCCCCATGGGTCAAGGTGGTTTTTGATGTTTATCATTTATGGTGGGATCCAAATCTCGAGGAAGAAATTGAAATCAGTTTTAAAACCGATGTATTTGGGACTTATCACATTTGTGACTGGAAAGTTCCAACCACGGATTTCCTGACGGATCGGGGGATTATGGGAGAGGGCTGCATTGACCTGGAGCAGATCGATCAGCTCATCATGGCACAGGGGTTTGATGGGTATCGTGAAGTAGAAATCTTCTCAGAAGCCTACTGGAAGCAGGATCAAGATGAGTATCTTGATCGAATACTAAACGCCTATCAGGTGCTCTATTAAGGAGAAAAATAAATACAGAATCTTAAGCGAATACAATGGCAGTAATTGACCTGGGCATAATTATGAATGGTGTCACCGGAAGAATGGGCACCAATCAACACTTAATTCGATCACTGAAGGCGATCCGAGAGGATGGCGGTGTAGCACTCGATGATGGAGATACCATCATGCCCAAATTGCTGCTCGTGGGAAGGAATGAGGATAAGCTAAAGAAGCTTTGTGCCGATCATGGCGCAGAGCAGTGGACGACGAACCTTCAAGAAGCATTGGATAGTGATCAACACACCATCTACTTCGATGCGCAAACCACCGGTCGGCGTGTCGATGCCGTAAAACAAGCCATTGCCAAGGGAAAGCACATCTACATAGAGAAACCACCCGCCACTAACCTGGCCGATGCCATGGACCTGTATCGCATTGCAGAAGCGAAGGGCGTCAAACATGGTGTTGTACAAGACAAGCTCTGGTTGCCGGGCTTGCTAAGGGTAAAGAATCTGATAGACAATGGGTTTTTTGGCCGCATCATGTCCGTGCGTGGGGAGTTTGGTTATTGGGTTTTTGAGGGCTTTGAGCGTACGCCCAACCGGCCTTCCTGGAACTACCGCAAGGAAGAAGGAGGCGGCATTATTATCGACATGCTGTGCCACTGGCGCTATATGCTCGACAACGTTTTTGGACACGTACAGGAGGTCTCGTGTCTCGGTGCAACACATCTTCCAAAGCGAGTAGATGAGTCGGGTAATGCCTATGAATGCACTGCCGATGACGCTGCCTATGCTACTTTTCAGCTGGAAGGGGGGACGATTGTGCAACTCAATTCGTCCTGGACGGTAAGGGTGCGCCGGGATGATCTGCTGGTGCTACAAGTTGATGGAACACGTGGCAGTGCAATGGTCGGGCTGCGAGATTGCCGTATCCAATCGTTTGAAGATACTCCGGTACCAGTCTGGAATCCAGATGTTCCCCAGCCCATCAATTTTTACGACGGGTGGACAGAACATTTACCTGATGCCACCTATGAGAACGCGTTTAAGGCCCAGTGGAAACTCTTTTTAAAATACATGGTCAAAGGGGGTGATTTCAAATGGAATCTGCTCGAAGGGGCCAAAGGGGTCCAACTGGCTGAGCTGGGCATTGAGAGCTGGAAGCAGCGTAAGTGGCTTTCTGTACCAGAACTAGGATGAGGGAGATCCGCTGAAATGAAGGCGATTTTGAAAAACACTTTTGTACATTAAGAGGGGATGAAAAAGATAGCGCTGGTCACCGGCGGGACGCGTGGTATTGGACTTGGGATCGCACATAGCCTGGCCGCAGAGGGATGGAGTTTGGTGCTCAATGGAATGCGACCAGTCAATCTGATCTCAGAAATCATCGAGAACCTGAGGCTAGAGTATTCTACTGATGTGCAGTATGTGCAAGGCAATATTGCCCATGAGGGAGATCGAGAACAGATCGTACGTCAGGCCATCGAACGCTTTGGACAAATCCATCTTTTGGTCAACAATGCAGGTGTGGCTCCCAAAGAACGCCTGGACATTCTGGAAACTACAGAAGAAAGCTATGAGCGCGTAATGGACATTAACCTTAAGGGCCCATTTTTCCTCACGCAAATTATAGCTTCAGAAATGATCACATGGAAAAAGCATGCACCGAATCATTTCTTCTGTATTGTTAATGTGGGCTCTATTTCAGCTACAATTGCTTCCATAAGTCGCGGTGAATATTGTTTGTCCAAGGCAGGCATGGCGATGATGACGAATTTGTTTGCGGTACGTCTGGGTGAAGCCGATATTCCAGTGTATGAGATCCGACCAGGGGTTACTGCGACCGACATGACCAGTGGAGTGAAGGAGAAGTACGATGCTATGATCGCAGATGGCTTGACCGTCCAGCGGAGATGGGGAGTACCTTCTGATACAGGTAAGGCTGTAGCTGCACTAGCTCGTGGAGACTTTGCCTATTCGACAGGACAGATTATTATGACGGACGGTGGACACACCATTAATAGACTTTGACACATGGACAAGAATCTGATTTGGAAGCTCTGTTGCATTGCAGTTGCACTCATGGCAGTGCTCACCTTTACACCGGTAGTGACTCCCGTCGGCCGCTCAGGACCTGCACTGGGAGGAGTGCCCTATACCATGTGGATGGGCTTTCTCTGGACCCTCATCATTTTAGTCATCACCTTTATTGGCACAAAGGTGCATCCTGGTTTCGAAGAACCGACTAATGAATAGCACCAGGTGCACTGTCAATTGACTACTTGAGATTTCGATGAAGAACGAAAAACCACACAAATGCTAAAGACCTTATTGATTGCAGGTACATTGTATCTCGCAGTATTGGTATTCATGTCCTGGAGCAATCGATCTACCAAGGAAAACAGCAAAGACTTTTTCCTGGCAGGTTCTAATCTGGGCTCCTTTCTTGGTCTGTTTACTTTTGCGGCTACCCTGTTTAGCACCTTTACCATACTCGGCATGCCGGACTTCTTTAGAGTGCACGGTGTGGGCGCCTGGATATTTATTGCCGTGAGTGACCTTGTGATGGTATTTGGTGTGCTGTGGTTTGGGTACTTACTGCGCACGAAAGTGGACAAAGAAACCTTCATGGGCATGGCTGGATTCATGTCAAAACGATACGACGCTGCCTGGGTTGGCTACATCGTCTTTGGGACTGCCTTTATTTTTTTGATCCCTTATGTTGCCATTCAGATTAGAGGGGTCGCCATTTTTCTCGATCAGGCGTTTCCTAATTCCGTTCCATTGGCGGTTTGGGCCATCGGAATGGTCGTAGTCATGATTCTGTACAGCGAGATTGGTGGACTTAAGGCGATCATCTACAACGATGTGGTGCAGGGAATACTATTGATGATTGTCATCTGGATCATTGGTTGGTCTTGTCTTAAGGACCTGGGTGGTCTTGGACAGATGTTTGAACAAGTGGCTGAAAAGGAGGAGGCGCTCCTTTCCGTCCCTGGGCCCAAAGGCCTTTTCGATTTTCAGTTTTTATTTGGATCGATGGTAGCCATTTGCATGATCCCTTTCACACAACCACAGGTTTCGTGTCGACTGGTGATCATGAAAGACCATCGCTCACTCGGTCGTACGGCTCTCGGGCTTGGAGGATTTGCCATCCTGGTGATTGCCCCTACGATGTTTATTGGCATGTATGGAGCTTTTCATTATGGAGATGCTTCAACGTCGGACTTCCTGGGACAGACCCTGCTTAGGGATCAGTCCGGCACCATTGGTGCTCTCGTGCTCATAGGATTGATCGCGGCGGCCATTTCTACTGCTGATTCTCAGTTGTTTGCACTCGGAGGCGAAACACGATCCATGCTGCGGGGCGAAGACCGTCGGATGATGCGCTATGCCAAGATTTGCATTGTCATCTTCGCTTTGCTGTCATTGGCTTTTGCGCTCATGAGCAGTGATGAGCTTGTATTGTTGGCAAGAGCCAGTTTTGCAGGGACCGCATTGCTGGGGCCCCTGGTGTTTTTCGGTCTTTTTAATGCCAATCCGGCCAAGCATCGCCTTCTTCCTAT
>JAHQVP010000008.1 GCA_019634275.1 Saprospiraceae bacterium | reverse complement strand
TAAATGGTGCAAGCCATCTAACCATCGGGGATCGGAATATCTCCAAGCATGGTATTGCAGAAGATCTAAAGATGAAGTTTGAAGTCGCTCGAGGGCCAGATCCACTGCTTCACGAGTAGTTTTGGCCGTGATCGAACCAAGTGGAGGTACCCATTTGGTTAGAAATTGTACCTCCTCTGTGGGATGCCGAGCAGTGAAATGACCGGCGATGAGCTCACTGCTTCCGTAGTGGTCTGCCATGTCAAACGTGGTGAATCCTGCGGCAACAAATTCATGCATGACGTCAACTCGTTGGTCAGGATCTAGTTGTCCTTCCTTGCGTTCCTGATCTGCGATCTGCCACAATCCGCTGATGACAGGAGCAATTTCTAAGTCGTGTGCAAGTGCTGTTCGTTTCATCTTAATTCTCCTCCTTAGGCAATCTTTTGTATTGATTCATGTCGATACCCGATGATTTGATGCGAGACCAGCGAACCCAAAACAAGAAGCTCGCAAAAGCCAACACCAACAACCAAATCCAGGTGGATCGGAAGTACCAATGAGAAACCTCGGCCGTGAGGTCTTTATAGGTATGGGTAATGAGAAAGAGCATCAGCAAAACAACACCGGTTCCACCAATGAACACCTGCGCACTTCTTTTACTAAATATGGTGATCCTGCTATGAAGATCGGGATTGACATGTCGAATTTGAAGAACGGTCACACACATCAACAAGAAATTGACCAACATGGAAGTGACCATGATGTCAATGCCAAGGAAGAAGTCGCCAGCAAAATGAGATCCCAGGGTACCAATGCTGGCCATTATTCCCACTAGGATAAGGGCTGCGATCGGAGTGTGTCTGCGAGGGTGTACCTGAGCAAGCGACTTTGGAAAAATGCCATCTTCCGCCCAGGCAAAAACCAAACGTGAAACAGAGAGCAACATGGCGGGAAGGTCATTGATTAGCGCAATCGCGGCGCCGGCTAAGATGGCGATGCCCAAGCCGGGTGGCAATACGCTGCTGAGGAGGCCAGGAGCGGTGATGTCCTTATGCTGGGCTTCTTCTGCCACGTACTGCCACGGTACCGTGTGATAGACAGAGGCTGTAAAGAGAAAATAGAACAGTCCCACAACCAGTATGGCCAATAAGATCGCCCTCGGCAGGGTACGCTGGGGATGTCTGGCCTCACCACCTGCTTGCGCAATCGAATCGAATCCTATGAAACTGGAAAAGAGTAAGGATGCGGCAGCTATAAAAGTAAAAGCATCAAATTCGGATGTGGCGTATGATTCTTGATGGGCCTGGGGAGAAGTCAAACTTGCCATAAAATCCGTCTGGTCGAAGTACAACCCGGCTGCGATCACGATGCCCCCGAGTATGAACATCAAAAACATCATAGGGACTAAAACTCTTTGATAAGACCTCAATCCCCTCATATTGATTAAAACAAACATCCAAATTAAGCCTAGAGCGATGCTGACCCGAATCCAACCCACTTCCAATGCATTGGATAAGGACACATACCCTGCACTTATGGCGACGTCTCTAATGAAGGGCACAATAATGTAGGCAATCACACCGATCACAATAGACAGACCAAACCATTGGGAAAAACTTGCCACAAAGCCGAGATAGGGATGCAAGCCCCGGCTTGCATAGATGTAACTCCCTCCTGCTCGGGGCATCGCCGAGCTGAGCATGGCGTAAGCGCAGGCAGCCAAGAGTGCCGGTAGCGCCGCAAACATAAAGGCCGGCAAAACGTACGGACCAATACCAGGTACACTGCGATGAATCATAAAAGGCACGACATAGACCGATGCGCCCAGCATGGAACAAATGCCTGTCGATACAAGGGTGAGCAGCCCCAGTCTCCGTTTCAGACCTGTGGCAGAATTATTCACGCTCGTCCAGGCAGAAGGCAATCAATGAACCAGCGTAGAACGGTTTCATCTTGGCGTTGCCCGCTGAGATGATGACGTATTGTTTGCCATCGGCGACGTAGGTGCTGGGAGTAGCATTGCCGTCAAAGGGCAGTTTGTATTGCCAAAGCAGTTCGCCGTTTGCTGCATCGAATGCACGGAACATTCGATCGGCCGTTGCTCCAATAAAAAGCACTCCTCCAGCCGTCACGATAGGGCCACCATAGTTTTCAGTTCCGGTGGGAGGGATTCCTCTTTCGGTCAGTTCTTCAAACTCCCCAAGTGTGACTTTCCACTTGATCGTTCCTGTGTTGAGATCAACGGCATTAAGGGTGCCCCAAGGGGGCTTGATGGCTGGATATCCCTCTTCGTCGAGCCATCGTTGAAAACCCCTAAATACATAGGGAGGATCTGAAGAGAGATCACCTTGTTCGTGTGGGTCAAAGGATGGATTTCTGGAGGGATCAGTTGATTTCTCGCCAAAGAGAAAATTGATGATGGCTTTCTTTCTCGTCGGAGAGAGATAAGAAAATGCGGGCATTCTGCCTGCCCCTTGGTCTATCAGTGCAGCGACCTGGCTACGGGTATACTTTTGGGCTATGTTTTGCAAGGAGGGAAATCCGCCGGCAGGGTCTCCGCTAAGGTCGATTCCATGACAGGAAGTGCAATTGATTCTGTAGTGCTTTTCGCCGAAATCCAGCTCACTTCCATCCGCTTTCTTGGTGGGTACGAGTTGGTAGAACCAGGGCATTTCATTCACATTGACATAGAGAATGCCGTTTGGATCAGCAGCGGATCCGCCCCATTCCATCCCTCCGTCATATCCTGGAAACATGATGGTTTGATCCAGACTGGGTGCTGGGTAGCTGCCCGTACTCCCCATTTTTTCGAAGACTTGCCTACTCAGCATCTCTGTTCGAGGCGATATGTCCGATATGTCATCCTCTGTAAATCGCTGCCTCATCAGAGGGGGCGGCGCAGTCGGAAAGGGTTGCGTAGGCCAAGCTTTCATGTCCGGCAGTTTCGATTCTGGGATGGGCCTTTCTTCTATAGGCCAGATGGGCGCTCCAGAATCTCGATCAAAAACAAAGAGCAATCCCATTTTTGTCCCTTGAGCAACGACATCACGCGTGTGTCCATCTTGCTTTATCGTCAGCAGGGTAGGGGGGCATGGATTATCCAAGTCCCACAAGTCATGATGGACCAATTGTTGATGCCATTTCAACTTTCCGGTCTCTATATCTAATGCGACGACGGAATTCGCATACAGGTTTTCGCCATAGCGCCAACCTCCATAGAAATCCGGCCCGGCGGTTTCCGTCGAAGCATAAACCATACCTCTGGCAGTATCGATGGCCAGACCGGACCAATCAGAAGCGCCTCCGGTTCGATCTAAGTATCCTGCTGGCCAGGTCTCAGAGCCGGGCTCTCCTGGTCGTGGGAGGGTATGAAAAATCCACAAACGCTTCCCGGAACGAAGATCAAATGCGCGAATGGCACCAGGGACGTTTTCGGGGGTGTTGACCCCTGTGATCAGCATGTCTTTAAATACATGGCCGGGCGTGTTGAGGTAGACTGGCGGTCTTCCTTCAACATCCAATTGCTCACCCAAATGGATATAGCCTCCTTCACCGAACGAAGTGACCAGGGACCCGGTTTCGGCATCCAATTGAAAGAGGTACGGACCTTTCGCCGTCATGATCCTACCACGCTCGCCGTCCTGCCAATAGCTGATGCCCCTTTGGTCAGTCTCGGCCAGATCTCCCATGATGGCTTCGGGATCAAAACTCCAGATTTCATTGCCAGTAGCACCGTCGAGTGCTGCCACTCTACTGTAAGGTGTGGGAGTGTAGACGATTCCATCTATTGCAAGGTTGTTGGATTGATACATGGCACTGTCGCCGGTGACATACGTCCATGCAAGTTTTAGCTTCGAGACATTCGATCTATTGATCTCGGTCAATGAGGAGTATTGCGTGCTGGCCTGGGTCCCCAGGTAGTGATTCCAGTCGGAACCAGCAGCAGGAAGGGGATGGTCTTGTTTCGAATCGCATCCATGCCAGCAAAAGCTCATTGTCATCACGTACAACAGGGCAAAAATCGAATATCGGGGAGGCAGGCTATTTCGGTACATGGTCGAAAGATAATACAAGGAGTTTACTGTGAGGCGAGAACCAGATGGGCGGCCCTGTCTCCCAATCTATGACAAATGCCGTGAGGTAGATTAATGTCTGATTTAGGACCGTTTCAACACACCATTCTGCATGTTTGCTTCTTTTTCTGCTTTTATTTGGAAAGTGCGGTCATACTCCATATTTTACCCGCTGACTCTCTACTGTAACTGGTCGCAACCAGCGGACTGGGAGTTCTAGCATTTAGTAACGAACCAAATAATATGAAAAGAGAACCTACTTTACGCTGGGCATATCAACGTGTCCTTACTTGCCTTGCGGCTTGTCTTTTCCTGACATCGATTTCTTTTGGTGATGTCCACGCAGCTGCGGCGGACTTCAAGCCCATTACGGGATTGGTAGTCGACGAAGATGGCGAGCCCTTGATCGGGGTTAACATCCTGGTCAAAGGAACCCTCTCTGGAACCATCACGGATTTTGATGGAACATATACACTGGACGCGGAGCCAGGGGATGTTCTTATTTTTTCATATACGGGATATGCCTCTCAAGAACTGACAGTGGGAGAGGGCGATCGTGTCGATGTAACCATGTCTCAAGGGGCAGAACTGGACGAAGTGGTGGTTGTAGGATACGGTACTCAGAAGAAGGCCACTCTTTCTGGATCCGTTGCTTCGATTGCGGGAGGAGAACTGGAAAAATCAATTTCTCCCAACCTGGGTACTGCCTTGGCTGGTAAGGTTCCAGGACTCTATATTGATACGCGGTCAAATGTACCGGGTGCGGAAAGCGCCGGCATACGTGTTCGAGGTACAAACACTTTTAACAATACTTCGGCTCTAGTCGTGGTGGATGGGATTCCAGATCGCGCAGGCGGTTTAGCGAGGATTAACCCTGCAGACATTGAGAGCATCTCTGTACTGAAAGACGCGTCGGCAGCAATCTATGGTGCGCGTGCAGCCAATGGTGTGATTCTGGTTACCACTAAGCGAGGTAAATCAGGGAAACCGAAAGTACAACTAACCTCTAGTTTTGGAGCTCAAAGCTTTACCAAAAGCCCTGATATGCTAAGCGGTGCGGAGTACATGGACTTAGTCAATTTGTTGAACGTTTATAAACTTCCCACAGAGGAATGGGATGCGGCGAATGCCGTTCGAGGCCAACCTTTCACCAGACCCAATGGAGAGGTACTGAATCCTACGTATCCCACCGAGCGCATTGAAAACACGAGAAGAGGAGATGATCCCTGGGAATTCCCGGATACAGACTGGTTTGGTGAGGTCGTGCGCAAAAATGCACCGACAAGTCGCCAGAATCTGCAAGTGAGTGGCGGTACGGAGGATATTACCTATTTGGCATCTTTAGGGTATCTAAGACAAGAACTTAATTTCAACAATGCACCTAAAGGATTCACACAGTATGACTTACGGTTAAATCTGGATGCAAGAGTTAGTGACTTTCTCAAGTTTGATGTAGGACTATATTCAAGACAAGAAGATCGTGAGAGCTTCACCAGAGGTAATCCCATCGCCGACTTAATCCGACAGTATCCCTGGTTTCCTGCCTATTGGCCCACGGGTGAGTTCGGACCGGACATTGAGAATGGAAACAATCCAGCCATCCGGGTCAC
>JAHQVP010000075.1 GCA_019634275.1 Saprospiraceae bacterium | reverse complement strand
GATCTGGGTGAGAAAGTAGTCCATCTCTTGCGGATCATCAAACACCTTTTGGTATAAGTAGCGTGGGTCCCAATCGATGAGGACGCCTCCCAGATCGAACACAATGGCCTTCGTCATATTTTAATCCTTTTGTGAAAAGACAGGAAGGTATCACATTTCGTACCATAAGAGGGGACTCAGAAAAAGAGCGCTTAAACCCTCGCTCAGGCCGAGATCATCCTACTGAATATACGGGGAAAGTTGCTATAGGAAGGTGCGGACCAGAAATAGGAGCTATAGGTGACTTTGCCCGATAAAGACATATCTTGTCTCAGGCAATATCTTGACCATGCACTCACAGCAGCGACGAAAATTTCTCACTCAGTTTTCCGCTCTTCTGGCCGCGCCCCTCTGGGCGCACAGTTCACCTGCCAGAATTCCTTCGCTCCCGGAGGATCTTGATGTTACGAGAGACGAAGACTTTTGGCACCAGATTAAGCAGGCATACTCCGTATCACCCACATTGGTAAACCTCAATAATGGAGGAGTGTGTCCCCAACCACGAACTGTACAGGAAGCGGTTGAACACTATAATCGGTTGAGCAATGAAACGCCCAGCTACTACATGTGGAGAATCCTGGACAAGGGCAGAGAACCGATTCGTCGCAAACTGGCTGTGCTTGCAGGTGCTAGTCCAGAAGAAATTGCCATTGATCGAAATGCTTCTGAGGCTTTGGAGACGGTTATTTTTGGTCTGTCGCTGCAAAGAGGAGATGAGGTGATCTTGACCAAGCAAGATTATCCGAACATGATCAATGCCTGGAAGCAACGCGAACATCGCGATGGCGTGGTACTTCGTTGGCTTGATTTTGATTTGCCCACAGAGGACCCGGAGATGGTAGTATCGCGCTTCAGAGATGCCATTACGCCCCGTACGAAGATCATTCACTTGACCCACCTGATCAATTGGTGTGGCCAGTTAATGCCTGCCCGAGATATCTGTACAATGGCGCACGAAAGGGGAGTGGAAGTGGTACTCGATGCGGCTCACTCCTTTGCCCATATCCCTTTTTCATTCTCGGACCTGGGATGCGATTATGCAGGCACCAGTCTCCATAAATGGCTTTGTGCACCATATGGCACCGGGATGCTTTATGTAAAAAAAGAACGGATTGCCGGTCTGTATCCTTTGTTTGGTTCGCCAGATCCAATGGCAGATGACATCCGAAAATTTGAACATCTTGGTACCCGCAGTTTTGCTACGGAACAAGGTATTGGGCATGCTGTTGACTTTCACAATATGATCGGGACAGACCGAAAGTTTAGAAGGCTACACTACCTGAAAAACTATTGGATGGATGCATTGCAGGATGTCCCTGGGATATCATTTGGGACTTCCCGTCACCCCGATTTTGGAGGTGCGATCGGATTTTTCTCCCTGGAATCGGTAGAACCCGGAAAAATCGCCAGCACACTGCTCAATAAGCACCGAGTGCATACCGTGGCCATCAATTGGGAGCATCTGCATGGAGTCCGTGTGACGCCAAATGTCTACACGCTGACTTCAGACCTGGATGTATTTATCGACGGAGTAAAGCGCTTAGTTGCAGAACAGTAGCCCCCCTTCTGTTAGTTCATGCGTGATCGCTTGATCAGATAGGATTCGAGCACTGGTCGAAATCCCTCATTGATGTCGGCTTCAATAAAATCGATTTTGTACTGCAGGCATTTCAGACGAAGCTGCTCGGCGAATGCACCCAGTTTTTGCAGGTAGAGGTCCTTTACATCATTGGGTTGGACCTTAACCCGCTCTCCCGTTTCGACATCGACAAACAGGTAAGGCCGATTTTCGAATTTGAAGTCGATTTCCTTCTCTTTGTCCACCACGTGGAAGAGAAGCACCTCATGTTTGTTGTGTTTGAGATGTTGCAAAGCGGAGAACAGATGGTCCGGGTTTTCAATGCGATCAAACATATCGCTGAAAATGACGACCAAAGAACGGCGGTGGGTAGCATCGGCAATTTGGTGCAGTGATTTTGCGGCTGCAGTGCTTTTTTCTTCTTCAGCCTCTGCAATCGCATTTTCCATATGACTCAGCAGCAATTTGAAATGCTGAGTGCTGCTTTTGCAAGGAGTATGAATCTTCACGTCTTCAGCAAAAATGCTGAGTCCGAAGGCATCCCGCTGTTTGCGCAACAGATGCATCAGGGAGGCTGCTGCCAAGGAGGACCACTTTATCTTGTTTATTTTTTTTGCGTCAGCATCCAGTTCTGGCAAGTACATCGAAGACGAGACGTCCATCACAATCTGACATCGCAAATTGGTTTCTTCCTCAAATCGCTTACTGAACATTTTGTCCGTACGGGCATAGACTTTCCAATCGATGTTCTTGGTGCTCTCGCCCTGATTGTACAGACGATGCTCAGCAAACTCAACTGAAAATCCATGAAAAGGGCTCTTATGCAAGCCAATAATAAAGCCCTCCACCACTTGCTTGGCTACCAATTCAAGGTTGTTGAGTTGCTTAAGTTCGAAGCCGTCGAAAAAACTCATAGGCTAAAAAAACGAAAGGGAACCCAGATTTAGGGTTCCCTTTCCGATTTATTTATCGATATCGACTAGGAAAGATGTGCATTGATCTTTTCCATCAAAGCCTGCTTTGTCGTGGTACCAACATGGCGATCCACAATTTCACCTCCTTTAAAGAAGAGGATCGTTGGAATGCTTCTGATCCCATACTTCATGGGAATCTCCGGATTGGTATCGACATTCATTTTACCAATCGTTGCCTTGCCATCGTACTCCGAAGCCAATTCTTCAATGATAGGAGTGACCAAGCGACATGGTCCGCACCACTCTGCCCAAAAGTCTACAACTGCTAAACCTTCAGTGTCCATTGCTGAATCAGCAAAGTTGGTGTCTGTGAATTCAAATGCCATTATCTTAATTTTATGCGTTTTACTATTTGACAAAAGTACAACGATTAAACGCGACTGGGCGTATGGAAACCGCTTCTTTTTGCCTTCCGAAACTTACAACATGTTGCCCTCTTCTAGAGTTCAAACAAAGCGCACAATTGTCCGATGCCGAACATATTCCGACGTAATGCTGCTTGGACCTTTGGATTGATCCTGGGATTGTCCACCCTGTTGGTCCATCGCATGTCAAATGCCTCCTCGATAGAAGCAGTTTATGGCAACGGTTTGTTTCGAGCGGTCCGACTCTTTCTGGACTACACTTTCGGTCTTTTGCCGTTTGCAGGGGCCCTCGTACTCCTAGTAGCATTGCTGTTGGGAATCTATCGCCTGCTGGCAAAGGGCCGCTGGCACGATTGGCGGCAATTGATGGTGATCATCGTCGGATTTTGTGGATATGTCATATTCTTCTTTTACTTCTTGTGGGGATTTAACTACAGTCGCCCGGGAGTGGTCGATCGCGTGGGGTGGCAACTGGAAAAGTTGACTGCCGAGCAGTTGGAAGACTTTGCACTTGAACATGTGGATCGATTAAATAAGACCCGGACATTGGCTTTTGGACCAGGCGAAATGTCCACGCAAGGAGGTCAGCAGATTAGACGGGATGCATATGATTTAGCCAGAGCTTTAGGATATGAAGTCTCGGGAAAGGACTTGCGACTCAGGCAGTGGTCTGACATCGGATTCTTACTTCGTATAGGCACTGCGGGATTCTACAATCCTTTTACGGGCGAATGCAACATAGACGGTGGTCTGCACCAACTGCAAAAACCCTACGTGATTGCCCATGAGTATTTCCATGGAATGGGGGTTACCGATGAAGGGGAATGCAACTTTCTGGCCTATCTGATTTGTCATCGCTCACAAGATCCATATGTCCGATACGCTGGTGAACTGGCATTGTGGCGGTATTTGCGCAGCGCCTTGGCTCGGACGGATGAGTCTCTTTTTGAAAGGGTTTCAGGGCTTGTACTGCCGGAGATTAATCAGGACTTAAGAGCGATCCGAACTCAAATGGAGAAATATCCAGACCTGATGCCACAAACGAGAGATCGCATTTATAATGCATATCTGCGCAGCAACAAGGTTGCAGCAGGAATGGCGAGTTACGGGCAGGTAATTGGCTTGGTCATCAACTGGTCCCTAAACGAGAGACTGCCATAGGATCACATCCGTATTTTCCGTAGTTTTAAAAGAAGTCAGCTTAAAGTAAACCGCTTGAAGCAGCTTTTTTAGGTCATAAAGGGTTATGACTAGGACATTCTTAATGTCTTCTACCTCCTACTACTGCTGATCGTTGCCTTACAACGACTAAGGCCCAGTCTTCCGGTGAAAGCACCAGGAAGCAATCCCCTATGCATGTAACCTATTCGTTAATCAATACTATTAGAAATGAACACAGTACTACGCAAGACTGGATTGGTGTTTAGCCTTATGCTGCTCGCAGTGGCCATTGGCTATGCCCAGTTCTCAGTAAACGGTACCATTTTGGACGAGGACCAAGTGCCCATAATTGGCGCCAATGTTCTGGTTAAGGGTACCAGCCTCGGCACCGTTTCGGATATCGACGGAACTTTTACCCTCGATGTACCTGGAGATGCGGCCGTCTTGGTTTTTAGCTATACAGGCTATACAAATCAGGAGGTAGAGGTAACCCGTTCTTCTGGCGCACTCAATATTTCCATGGAGGTCTCTTCAGAGCTGCTCGACGAAGTAGTGGTGGTGGGATATGGATCCACCCGCAAAGAGGCCCTGACGGGTTCTTTGCAAACACTCAATGCTGATCGAATCGAAGGTGTTCCTTTGGCTTCCGTGGAGCAAACGCTACAAGGCAATATTGCAGGACTACAATCCAACATGGGCAATGGACAACCTGGTGCGAATGTGCAAATCAGGATCCGAGGACAGGGATCGATTTCTGCATCCAGTGAGCCGCTATTTGTCATAGACGGAATTCCGGTGGCATCCGCCAGTTTAACGGGCTCTGCAGAGACCAGCAATCCACTGGCGACACTAAATCCAAATGACATTGAATCTGTTAACGTCTTGAAAGATGCATCCGCCACCGCCATCTATGGTGCGCGTGCTGCCAATGGCGTCATTCTGATCACGACAAAGAGTGGTAAGAGTGGTAAGCCTAAGATTCGTTTTTCCGCTCAATACGGAATGAACGATTGGGCAGTCAATGAAAACAAGAGACTGCGCAGTCTAACCGCCACTGAATATACCGACCTCTACCTCGAGGGAGAGCTCAATCGGGATCGCTCGTTGGAGGATGCCATCAGCAACTTCAACAATTCCTTTCCCGATCCGATCTCTGGACTACCGGCAGTAGACATTACGCCTGGTGCTGATGGCCAGTCATGGACATTGGGTACCGTAAGAGTTGACAACCGTTGGATCGACGAACTTAGCCGAACGGGAAGTAATCAGGACTACAATTTTAATGTGTCTGGAGGAAACGATGCTGTAACCTACTATGCTTCGGCAGGCTATTTTAAGCAAGAGGCCCCGATTATCTACTCTCAATTGGATCGCTTCTCAGCTCGTGTCAATTTGGGCATTCAAGCTACAGAGCGATTGAAGTTTACCAACAATCTGACCATCTCGGAGACCAGCCAGCAGGGTATGAATGACGCTACGCGCTGGGCGAACCCTCTTTACAACGGTTTCTTACTTGCCCCGGTTATTCCGGCCAGAGACGCAGAAGGCCTCTTCTATGGAGACCACAAGTCCTTTTTTATGGGGGGTAACAATCCCATCGGAAGCCTGAGTGGCGACGATGATCAAGAGTGGAACATGACCCGCATCATCGAAAACCTTAGTGCAGAGTATAAGATCCTCGATGGACTTTCTTTCAAGTCTTCCTGGGCGTTTGATTTACTCAACTACCGTGAGTTTTATTTCCGGAATTCTCGTTATGGGGATGGCAGGAATACCGGTGGCTCAGGCCAGGAACTTACCAGAAATGACTTGAACTGGATCGGGACACAAACCCTGACTTATGATACGCGGTTTTCTGATAACCACAATCTCAACATTCTGGTTGGGTACGAGGCACAGAAATCCAATCGACGTTCTGTACGTGCTTTTGGTGAGGAATATCCTCCCAACCCTAATTTGCGTACGCTAGAAAATGCTGCTGCCGGCGATCCTGCAACAAGCAGCACCACAGGGTTTTCCTTCGACTCTTACTTTGCCAGAGTCTCTTATAACTACTTATACAAGTACTATCTGCAAGCATCAGTGCGCAGTGATGGGTCTTCAAGGTTTGGATCGAACAATCGATACGGAACCTTTTGGTCCGTGGGGGCTTCCTGGAGGTTGGATCAGGAGACCTTTATCCAGGATCTTAATTTCTTTGATGAGTTAAAATTGCGGGTCAGCTACGGCGTTACAGGCAATGCCGGTTTGCAGAATTTTGAATGGTTGCCAAACGTTTCGTTTGCTGAAATCGATTACTCCGGGTCACCGGGAGGAGCTCCTGAGCAAATTGGCAATACAGACCTAACCTGGGAGGAAAGCAAGTCCTTCAACATTGGTGTTGACTTTGCCGTACTGCAAGGAAGAGTTGGGGGTACGATCGAGTACTTCAACAGAGAATCAGACAACTTGCTGCTGGACGTACCGGTGTCACGAACTACAGGTTTTCGATCGGCTATCCGAAATTTTGGTGCCATGAAAAACACGGGAGTCGAGATCACACTGGATGCCTCCATCATCGAAACAGAAGACTTCAATTGGAGTGTCGGTGGTAACATCACCTTTATGCAAAATGAGATCACCCGCCTGGATGAGTCGTTCCGTGATGGAACACACGATCGGTTTTTGCGCACCGAAGGCCGTGATTATAATGAATACAATGTATTCGAGTGGGCAGGGGTGGATCCTGCTACGGGAGCACCGCTCTGGTACACGGATGAGTCACGCTCAGAGACGACAAGCAGCATATCGGATGCATCGCAATTCTTTATTGGAAAATCCGGTACGCCTGATTTCTTTGGCGGATTTAACACTTCGCTCGGATATAAAGGTTTCAGCGTAAGTGCCAATTTCTCGATGAGTTGGAACAATTGGTTGTACGATGGTACGGGATGGGTCTTGCAAGGCGATGGCCGGTTCACTCCACGAAGCCAGACACAGCTCGTGCTTGATCGCTGGCAAAATCCTGGTGACATCACTGACGTTCCACGCTTTCAGTGGGGTAACCGAAGCAACAGTAATCAGCGCGGTTCGTCCCGCTGGATACATGATGGAACCCACATAAGGCTAAGGAATTTGACGGTAGCGTATAATTTACCATCTGATTTGGTCAGCAAGGCTAAGATGTCATCTGCTCGTATTTACTTGCGTGGCGTCAACTTACTGACTTGGACCAGGGACAAAGATCTCTACCTGGATCCTGAAGCAGATGTGAATGGATTTGTCAATGCACCCGTTCCTAACCTTAAGACATTATCCTTTGGGATCGATGTTGGATTCTAATGATGCTATGTCTAAATCGAAAAAAGAAATTAAAATGAATACATTAAAGTTTAGTTTACTATGTATTGCTCTGGTATTCAGTGGATGTGGTAAGGATTTACTGGAGATTGATCCAAGTGGATCTCTACCAGTAGACGGAGCCATCGCGAGCATCGACGACATTGAGTCGGTCTTGCTAGGAGCGTACTCTCAATTTCAAAACTCTGACTATTACGGTCGCTATTTTATCCTTGTTCCTGATGTGATGTCCGATGATGTCAAGCAAAACAGCAGCGCCAATCGCGCTAAGGAGTGGGCAGAGTTCAGCGGCACACCGTTGGATTTTATCTCCGAAGAGATGTGGACTGAAATCTACGAAGCGATTAATCGCCTAAACACGGTGATTAATGCGGAAGTGGACTTTCCTACTCCCGAAGTACAAGCAGAAGCTGATCAACTCATCGGAGAAGCGCTGGCACTTCGTGCTTTGGCACATTTTGATGTGTGTCGCATCTATGCCCAACACTATGCAGTTTCTTCAGGAAGCGATCCAGGTGTACCGATTGTTACTGCCTTTGACGAGACGGCAGAGCCTGCTCGATCATCCGTAAGCGAGGTATACGGTGCGGTGATAGGTGACTTGCAAAGTGCCATTTCGAAGATGAATGACGACCGTGGTAGTGGTTTTATGTCTAAGCTCGCAGCACAAGCAATACTGGCACGTGTCTACTTCTACATGGGGGACTACAGCCAGGCGGAGCAAATGGCAAATACCGTTATTTCGGCAGGAGATGTGACGCTTGCTGATAACAGCTCATATTTTGATGCGTGGATGGGTACTGGATCAGCACCTGATGTACTCTTCGAAATTGTCATGACGGAAGCAGACAACAATGGCAGTGATGCATTGGGCAGAATGTACATCAACGAAGGTTATGGGGATTACCTCCCGTCAGATGATCTACGGCTGATCATCAACGAAGCAGACGTACGAAGTCAACTGTATAAGCCTGACTCTACCTTAGGTGGTGGTGATTTTGGCTGGGACCGGATGAATAAGTTTCCTTCGACCACGGGCGAGGACAACACGCCTGTCATTCGATTGTCGGAGGTGTATTTGATTCGAGCAGAATCCCGAGCACGTAATGGCAATGAAGCAGGGGCCGTTGAGGACCTGATGGCGATACGCAGCAGGGCATGGCCGGATGCTCCGGCGGTCACGGCTACTGGCGACGCACTTCTGGAGGAGATCATCACGGAACGACGCATCGAATTGGCCTTTGAAGGGCATCGACTTTGGGACTTGATGCGTCTCAATCGGGGAGTAGTGCGAAGCAATTGCACTGCCCCGGTATGCGAGATTAACTTCCCCAATGAGCGCTTTGTCTTGCCCATACCGGCACAGGAGTTGGATGCAAATCCAAATATGGTGCAGAACAATGGGTATTAGAATTTAGACTCCCTAATAGAAAAGCCACTCGATTATTCGAGTGGCTTTTTTTTATGGATTTAGCTCAGAGAGGAAATCGCATTGAGGAGACCGGGGCTTTTCTTGCCGAAACCTCTTTATCAAACCTACTGCCCAGATCTCCTGCTTCGATCATCTCCCTTAAAGCATCCAGGATTTTAATGGCATGGTCCTGCAGATCGGAATCGCGATATTCCATACTGCTTTCGAGCCAGTGCCTGGGTAGATTTTTGCGCATTTCTGGAAGGTGAGCAAGCTGATCGATCATCCAATGAGCGAAATCAATGTGCGTCCTGCACGGGATACCTATCGTAATGTGCAGCGAGGGACCAGAGAGCGCTTGTGCAGAGTGATACATGCCTCGAGGTACATAGAGCAGATCCCCTTTTACCAAAGTCAGGTATTGGGGAGTACTCGGATGTCGAGCTAGGCGATCATCTCCGGGTCCCTTGG
>JAHQVP010000074.1 GCA_019634275.1 Saprospiraceae bacterium | reverse complement strand
GTGCAAAAGGAGAGCCGTGGACCTACTTTACACACGACCAGGCTAGAAGCCGTACGTACCGATGGGGAGAGGACGGCATTGCGGGAATCTGCGATCGACACTGCGCCATTTGTTTTGCCCCTACTTTTTGGAATGGACACGATCCGATCTTAAAGGAACGATTGTTCGGCTTGGGTGGTCCTGAGGGCAATCATGGGGAGGATTGTAAAGAATTGTACTTCTATTTGGATAATACCCCTACTCATTCCTACATGAAGTACCTGTACAAGTACCCGCACAAGGGATTTCCATATCAGGATCTTTATGAGACAAACCGACGGCGGACGAAGCGGGATCTCGAATACGAGTTGCTGGATACCGAGATCCTAAAGGAAGACGCCTACTTTGACATCTATATTGAATATGCAAAAGCAGCCGATGATGACATTCTGATACGGATTACTGCACACAATAGAGGCAAGGAGCCCGCACCACTCTACATTTTACCGACGGTTTGGATGCGCAATTTGTGGACCTTTAATCAAATGCCTGGTTATCATCGAATATCTGCAGCTCATGATAAATCCAACTACGGATCAGTGAAGATCAGCCACCCAAAATTGCAAGATCATTTTTTGCACTTTGAATCGCCTCAGGAGTGGTTGTTTACGGATAATGAAACCAATCGGGAGCGTCTTTGGGGTGCCCCCAATTTTAGCCCGTATGTAAAAGACCTTTTCCATGATACCGTGATTAAGGGGGACTACGAATTGACCCGCAAGCGTGCGTTTGGCACCAAGTTCGCTCCGCTGCACCAATTAAATTTGCCCGCAGGAGGATCGCAAGAGCTGCGCTTGCGTCTTTCGACCTCCCACTTTGCCAAAAACCCGCTTCGTCGAGATTTTGAGCGAGGCTTCGAGATGCGTATGCAGGAGGCGAATGAGTTTTATGAGGCATTTTTTGACCGCAATAAAGTGACACCAGACCAGCAGGAGATCCAGCGTCAAGCTTTTGCAGGGCTGATGTGGACAAAGCAGTACTACAACATCGACATGGAAACCTGGATGCAGGGCGATCCGGGACTACCACCTCCTCCTCCCAGCAGAAAGAAGGGGCGAAATCGGCATTGGATGACACTTAATAACGAAGACATCATCTCCATGCCGGATAAGTGGGAATATCCCTGGTACGCAGCATGGGATCTTGCGTTTCATTGTGTACCGATCGCCAGAATCGATCCCGATTTTGCTAAGGAACAGTTGATTTTGATCACACGGGAGTGGTACATGTCGCCCAGTGGGCAGATTCCAGCATATGAATGGTCGTTCTCCGACGTAAACCCACCAGTACAGGCGTGGGCAGCACTGCAGATTTTTCAATTGGAGGAGAGCTACAGTGGCCGACGAGATATCCATTTCCTAAAGCGGATATTCAACAAATTAACCCTCAATTTCACTTGGTGGGTAAACCGGAAAGACAGCAGGGAGAACAATGTCTTTGAAGGTGGTTTTTTGGGTTTAGATAACATCGGGGTCTTCGATCGCAGCAGTGAAATTCCCGGTGATGGCGTATTAGAACAGGCAGATGGCACGGCTTGGATGGCCCTGTTTGCCCTTAACATGCTTCAGATTGCCGTAGAGATTGCCCAGGAAGACAAGGCCTACGAAGACATGGCCACCAAATACTTCGAACACTTTGTCTATATCGCGGAGTCGCTCAATAAGATCGGAGACGATTGGGTGGGGTCATGGGATGAGCAAGATGGGTTTTTCTATGATTTGCTCGTCCTGCCCAACGACGAATATGTACCGATTAAGATTCGATCATTGGTAGGATTGATGACATTGAATGCAGTAGCGGTGCTGTCTCATGAAAAAACCAAGAA
This sequence comes from Saprospiraceae bacterium, assembly GCA_019634275.1. Classification (GTDB taxonomy): domain Bacteria; phylum Bacteroidota; class Bacteroidia; order Chitinophagales; family Saprospiraceae; genus CAJQNM01. The sequence continues at coordinate 6,212 of JAHQVP010000074.1, read as the reverse complement.
CCTCAGAAGCTTTTCATATGGCTTACGGTGGTTCAGAAACTATCGACGTAAACATGGCAAGTACCTGGTCATCGAGGAGATGAATCGCGATGAGGATATTTTGCTGTCCTTGGTCCCACGCAAGCGAATGATTCGCTTGCTGCATGCCCTTTTCGATCAACGCGAGTTCTTAAGCGACTATGGTATTCGAGCGCTTTCCAAAATTCACCAGGATCCATATGTTATTAAAATAGGAGGCCGCGAGTTTTCTGTGTCCTATGACCCCGCCGAATCTAGTAGCTATCTTTACGGAGGCAACTCCAATTGGAGAGGCCCCATCTGGATCCCCATGAATTTCTTGTTGGTGCGGGCTTTGCAGGAATACGATAAGTACTATAAAGAAGACCTGAAAGTGGAGTTTCCAGTGGGCAGTGGCGAATTCCTGACGCTGGGTGAAGCCGCCAAGGAGATTGGCAATCGACTGATATCCATCTTTGAGAAAGACGAACATGGTGATCGCCCCGTTCATGCCTTGCATGCCGAACAGTACAGGGATCCCCACTTTAAGGACCTGGTCCTGTTCTACGAGTACTTTCATGGGGACTCTGGGAGAGGGGTAGGGGCTTCGCATCAAACGGGGTGGACCGGACTCATCGCAGAGCTGATCGCAGAGTTGTAAGTTTAGGTTCTTACCTTCATTTCATGGACATGGATTCAAAAGCACATTCACTATACCCGAAATTATTTGCGCCACTTGATCTTGGTTTTACGGCGTTGAAGAATCGAATTCTGATGGGCTCCATGCATACCATGTTGGAGGAGCTCCCAGGCGGATTGGCACGTGCGGCTGCGTTTTATGCCGAGCGTGCGAGAGGGCAAGTTGGACTCATTGTGACAGGCGGAATTGCACCCAATCGTGAAGGCAATGCTTTGCCTATTGGGCATCCGATGAACAATGAAGAGATTGCAGGGCAGCACAAAGTCATCCCATCTGCTGTGCACAAGGAAGGTGGTAAAATCTGCATGCAGATTCTGCATGTAGGCAGGTATGGATACAGTGAACTGAACGTCTCCGCCAGTGACACCAAAGCGCCCATTTCTCCCTTTCCCGCAAGAGCGCTGTCAGAGGAAGAAATAGAGCGCACGATTGAGGACTATGTACGATCGGCGGCACTTGCTCAATGGGCTGGGTATGACGGCGTGGAGATTATGGGTTCTGAAGGATACCTAATCAATCAATTTATTGTGCGCAAGACCAATCGGAGGATCGACCAGTGGGGCGGATCTTATGAAAACAGAATGCGTTTTCCGATCGAAATTGTGCGGCGTACACGAGAGCGCGTTGGCGCAAACTTCATCATCATCTATCGGCTTTCAATGTTGGATCTGGTAAGCGATGGGAGCACCTGGGAAGAAGTAGTGCAATTGGCCAAGGCCATAGAAAGTGCCGGCGCTACCATCATCAATACCGGGATTGGCTGGCACGAGGCCAGAGTACCCACCATTGGAACAGTGGTTCCACGTTGTTGATTTGCATGGGTCACCAGGCGAATGATGGGAGAGGTGCAGATACCGCTCATTGCAACCAACCGAATTAACACTCCTGAAATCGCCGAGCAGGTGTTGGAAGAGGGATGTGCCGACATGGTGTCCATGGCTCGACCTTTCCTGGCCGATCCGGAATTCGCCATCAAAGCGTTAGAAAAGAGATCAAACGAGATCAACACCTGCATTGCCTGCAATCAAGCTTGTCTCGATCACACCTTCACCATGCAGATTTGTTCTTGTTTGGTCAATCCCAGAGCATGTCATGAGACCGAATTGAAGTACGAAGCTGCATCTGAACAAAAGAAAATCGCAGTGATTGGAGGTGGACCTGCTGGGATGGCTGCAGCACATGTTCTTTCCCTCAGGGGCCATCAGGTATCGCTCTTTGAGCAACAGGATGAGCTTGGCGGACAATTCTTGATGGCGAAGGAAATTCCAGGAAAGGAAGAATACGCAGAAACCATTCGATACTTCAATACCCAATTGCAGAAATACAAAGTGACTGTACACCTGGGGGTTCGTGCTGATGCTCAAGCGCTTGTTGCACATGGATTCGATGAAATCGTCGTTGCCACGGGCGTCACTCCACGCCGCGTCCAGTTTGAAGGAGCAGACCACCCTAAGGTTGTAGACTATGCCGAGGTCTTGACGGGGAATGCCGAGATAGGGAGCTCCGTAGCCATTATTGGTGCGGGAGGAATCGGTTTTGATGTAGCGGAGTTTTTGGCTCATGATGGCACGCCCGTCAGCCAGGAAACCCACTTATACATGAAGGAATGGGGAGTGGATATGCGCTATGAGACAGGTGGCGCTTTGACATTGGCTAAGCCAGCACCATCACCAAGAAAGATCTTCCTTCTTAAACGCTCAAAAGGTAAGCACGGCAAGGATCTTGGAAAGACCACCGGATGGATTCACCGCAGTAGTCTGGCCATGAAGAAAGTGGAAATGTTGGCCAATGTGGCCTACAGGAAAGTAGATGATCAGGGATTGCATATCCTAATCGACGACGATGAGCGAGTGCTGGAAGTAGACAACGTCGTCATTTGTGCGGGACAGGAGCCTCTACGGGCACTAGCGCAGGATCTGGAAGCCATGGGAACTAAGCCTCATGTCATCGGAGGTGCTCGAGATGCCAAAGAACTGGATGCAGAGCGTGCCATTTACGAGGCATGTCATTTAGCGGCCAAATTGTAGCGCCCTCTTGGCGTTTGGGTGGATTAATTTGATGCGGATTTGCGGACATCAATAAAAGGATAAGACAATGGACATAAGTTTGGCAACTGAACTGGAAATGTCCAACCTCCTTTTTGCGGCCTTGGCGGCCTTTATTTTTGGCCTGACCAAATCAGGTCTGAAGGGTTTGGGGGTCCTAGGCATCTTGATCATGGCTTTCATTTTTGGCAGTAAATCTTCCACTGGTATTGTCCTTCCGATTTTGATGATGGGAGACATCTTCGCTGTTTTATATTACCGTCGAAACATCGTCTGGGAATACTTTTTTAAACTGCTGCCCTGGATCATCGCTGGTGTCCTGATGGGGGTGTGGCTGGGCAAAGACATGCCCGAGGAAGTATTCAAGAAGGGCATGGCAATCATCATTCTAATCAGTGTATTGGTTGTTTTTTTTCAGGAAAGGATGGATTCAAAGTATGTGCCGGATAAAATTTGGTTTGCGGGTTCTATGGGTATACTCGCCGGCATTGCGACCATGTTGGGAAACTTGGCTGGTGCCTTCACCAATATTTATATGTTGAGTATGAGAGTTGACAAACGCGATTTCATTGGCACGCTCTCCTTTCTTTATTTCCTGGTTAATATTTTCAAGTTTCCATTCCATGTGTGGTCTTGGGAAACCATCAATGGGCAGACACTCGCTTTTGATCTCATGCTGGCACCTGCGCTCCTTTTGGGTCTACTGGTTGGCGTGAAACTCGTCGCTCGCATCAACAATCTTCTGTTCCGGAAAATCATCCTGATTCTTACCGCCATGGGCGCATTGATTATACTGATACGATAGAAATCGGTGTCGACATTGAGATTGCCCTGCCAGTCGTAAATGAATGACTATCAGTATACTGACTACTATTGGTTCCAATAATAATTAGTAGCTTATCCAATGAAAAGTGGATAAACTGCGATGAGACAATTATTGATATTGTTAAAAACCGCGATATGCCTAACGGGCATGGTAGCGTCCTTGAATGCACAGGTGGTCATTCACGAGATTGCCAGCAATGGGCAAATTGAGCTCTTAAATACCGGGACGGATGACGTAGATATGCAAGAATGGTGGATCTACAATACTCCGATATCCCTCAAATTGAGTGATCTTCCCATCGAATGTGGCTCACTAGTTCTTCAATCCGGACAGGTGGTGGTGGTCAACGCAGTAACGTTCTATGCACGGACATCCGGCGAACTCGGTCTTTTTAGCACTAATAGCTTCGGCAATGGCGATGCCTTGGTCGATTATGTGATCTGGGGTAACCGTGCTGGTAATACCTCAGAGTCAATTGCTGTGGGCAAAGGGGAGTGGGTTGACGGCGAACGCGCACCAGGCTTTGCCGCCAATCAATCGCTGCAGTATGATCGGCTTGGTAACTCGGCCGAAAATTGGTCGGCAAGCGCTCCGTCTCTTTGTGAGGAAGTGGATCCATGTCTTAGCGTGGCCGGAAGCATAACTTTTGCCGATGGGACCCTCAGCAAGTTTATCTGTTCTGGCAACGGGATTGCGGATCCTTTGGAGGTGGCTGTTGAAGGAAACGTCGGAGATACGGTTTATTGGATCGTTACGGATCTAGACAATACGATTTTAGCAATTCCTACCTCGCAGCCCATCGATCTGGAAGGAGCACCGGGAGGAACATGTCTGATCTATCATGCCAGTGCCATTGACAGCATCCGCAATCTTCAGGTTGGGAATACCTTGGATGATTTACGTGGATGCTTTGCGTTATCCAATTCCCTGTCCGTAATTCGGGACGGTGTGGATGGAGGGGTGCTTGTGACCGATGACGGCATCGATAGAATCTCCATCTGTATTGGCGAAGGTGTAATCGATTCTGTCAATGTGAACATGAGCGGACAAGTAGGCGATACTTCCATCTGGATAGTAACGGATTCTGATCGAATGATTTTGGGTCTGCCCAGACCGCCTCCTTTTAACTTAGAGGCTTCGGGAGATAACGAGTGGCTGGTCTGGGTCGTAAGCTACAACGGTAGCATTGATGGTCTAATAGCAGGTGCACCTTTGGACTCGCTGCGCGGTGGGTGTTTTGACCTCTCTAACCCGGTGTCTGTGTTTAGAAATGTAGGATTGGAGCGATCAGAGGGAGGAGAGATCATGACCAGCGATAGCATTACGGAGTTTACAATTTGCTCTGGCGATGGCATTCCTGATCCGTTTGACGTACTGCTGGATGGGGCCAGTGGTACCAATTCAGACTGGATCATTACGGACACCAGCGGACTGATTATTGCCATGCCCAATGCGCCTCCTTTTGATCTAGAAGGAGCACCACCGGGCACCTGCCTGGTATGGCACATCAGCTACGGTGAAGGCCTGATGGGGCTGGAAGAAGGGGGCAATATTTTCATGCTACAAGGAGGATGTTCAGATCTATCAAATCCCATCACGGTGCATCGGCAAGGGGTGGGGGCAGGACTATTGTCTTTTGCTGATGGCATGACAGAGGCCACCATTTGTGCAGGGGACAACAATCCTAATCCTCTGGATGTGATGCTAAGTGCAAATGGCGGTACCGATTCGTTATGGCTCTTTACCGATGCGGACAGTATCGTAATCGGGGTGCCGATCGCTCCTCCTTTCGATTTGGATCGAGCTGGTCCGGGCCGCTGTCTCATTTGGCATGTTGGCCACAACGGAGATTTGAGTTTTGTGTCTAACGGCACTCATGTAAATGAACTTAATGGATGTTATGGGGTATCAAACGCCCTGGTGGTCAATCGAATCGGTGTGGACGGAGGTACCTTGCTGACCAGCGATAGCCTCCGATCGCTTACGATCTGCGCAGGAGATGACAAGCCCGATCCAATCGATGTAGTGTCTTATGAGGTCTCAGGCAGCAATGCACTTTGGCTTATTACCGACGCAGACAGTATGATTCTAGCACAACCTCCAGGTCCTCCGTTTGATTTGGATGCGGCTGGTTTTGGTGTTTGCCTCATTTGGCACATGCGATTTGAGGGCAATATTTTTGGCAATGATGTCGGCAATCACCTCAATCAACTTAACGGCTGTCTGTCACTTTCTAATCCGATTGAGGTGCAACGAGATACTGCCGGAATCACTTGTGAAACCACATCGACATACGGCAGTGAGCTGATTTCCAAGATCGCAGTGTACCCCAACCCCATTTCTGACCAGCTGACGATCGAAAAACAAGTGGGCACCGGACAAACCTATCTCCTTTTCGATATCCTGGGACGGCCGCTATGGACCGCTCGGCTTCGTGCAGAAGAAATTACGGCAAGAGTGCGATTGGATGATCTTAGCCCAGGAGTGTACATCTTGCAGGTCAAAGAGTTAAGCGGTGGAACAGATGCCATCATCCTGCTCAAGGAGTAGCGAATCATGAGTCAATAAGGAGTTAAAGGAAGTTTAACTGTAACGGAATCGTTTGCCGATCGTCTCTCTGATTATACTTTCGTGCTGATGAGAC
>JAHQVP010000001.1 GCA_019634275.1 Saprospiraceae bacterium | reverse complement strand
GGATAACTAGACGGGGAGGTGGATGTATTGGTCCATCTCCCCATCTAATGTGTCAAATGGCGTCCAGAATTCTCTTCTTCTGTTCTTCAAAGTCCTGCTGGGAGATGATGCCCTTATCTTTCAAAGCCGCCAATTTCTCGAGCTTGTCATAGGGGTTGTCATCGAGGACCTCTTCGGCTTCCGCCTGTTCTTTTTCCTTGGCAAGATCTTTGGCTACCTTCTTGCCTTTCTCGAATTCCTTTTCGTAGATCTCCTTGGCCTTGTCGAAATTGAAATCCATAAAGTCCCCACCCGTACTGAAGTGCCAGATGAAGACTTGTCCGATGGCATAGGTGGATGCACCACTAAGTGCGCTCATCGTCACACCTCCGAGAATCGATCCGATCCCAGGAATGGTTTTAACCAATGAGGCGCCCATTCGGGCCAAGGTACTTCCTGTGATGACCGAGATCCAACTCTTTCCGGAGGATTCCTTGAAGCTCTTTCCATAGAGTTTGGCCAGTTGCCGTAGCATATCCAGCTGGACTGCTGATACTGCCGCTATATCGAGTAATGGAACCGGCACAAGTCCCGCTCCTAATGAGTACATCACGTGGCTCTTGACAATGTCATGGGCCAGTTCTTTTTGATTATCCATGATGCTAAAGTACTATGGAACTCTAGAAATCGCCAGTATTTCCGATGACATGAGAAGGACCTCCGATTGGAATGAGCCTATTTTCGATGAAGCGAGTCGCTATGGAGTGCCCATATCTTCATCGGTCTTTACTCTCAGCGACTTGGGGAGGGCGTCTTTATGAAGAAATAGGGCAATCGTATTCAATTCCAGGTAAGCTTGAGATGCAAAAAGATATCCATCATATCCACGATCATCACCCCAGGAATTCTTAACCAAGTAGTACCGGGTTCCCTCCTGATCCGTTGCCATCCCATTGATATGCATCAGGTGGTCGTCTGTTAAGGACTGCGAAAGAAACTCCTGGTCTCTGAGTGCAGCAGTAATTTCAACCTCTGCGCCGGGGGAGGAGAAATACCTGTCACCACCAGTCGCTAGGACCGTCGAGGTCGGAACGACAGCCAGGCCTGCTCTTGAGGAAAATCCCTTTTCCGTTACATCGCAATCCCATGCTATGGTAAAGCCTTCCTCCAGAGCCCCCTGAGCAATTGATCCAAACTCTTCAAAGGGTAAATTGAGATAAGTACCATGAGCATGATTGTCCGGTACCTGAAGGACGATCATTTCATGATAGGGATAGATTCCAAAAGAAGTTACGCTGACATAGTCGTCTGGTTCCAATCGGAGCACTTCGTCTGCAAATGTACGAGAGGTGTATGTCTTCCCTTCGAATTCAAACTGGGTAGGGCATGGGCCCAGATGCTTGTCGAGTATCTCATTGTATCCCTGTTCCCATTGTGCATTGAGAGTCTTGGTGGCAAGTACTTTACGAAGATAGCGTTTGAGTTCTTGTGCAAGTTCGCCATGATTGTGTCTCGTCTTGTCGCCTGTGAGTCCACTGTATGCTGTCTGAGGCAGGGCTCCAAACTCACGGAGCACATGCATCACATCATGACTTAAGCTTCCTTCACCAAAAGACAGATTACCATGATAGCGCAAGAAGGCGCGACCCCGTCGAAGGTAGTTCATGCGCACAAAGTACATTTCAGATAAGTCTATCCATTTACCGTAGAGACGATGATGCTCGGATTCCAATAGTGATGAGGTGCTGTAGCTCCAGCACGTACCTGTCTGATCCTGACTGCAGACAGGAGAAGCATCCATCCGTTTTGAAATAGCAAAAGAATAGTCGTTTTGAACAGGTTCCTGGGCGTGGCTACTGCAAAATGCAAAGACCATGAGGGCCATGGCAAGGAATCTAATGTTGAGCATAGAGGTAAAATTGGCCTCTGAAAGATACGCTTTTCGACATTGACAAGATAGCGAGCAGCATCTTGGTATCTAAAAATCGAAAATTCTGAAAGGGGGGTAAATGTATAATCCTCCGAGGCAGAACTGTTAAAACCTTAGATATAATGTTAATATCATAACAGGCTGATATAAAGCAACTTCCGCCACATTTTTATTCACTACTTTGTCCCTGTTTTCCCCCCTTCCAAAAAGTTGGAAGACTACTTTAAACGATTATCAGACCATGAGATATTCTACGAACCGATGGGTGGTGTGCACCGCTGCCCTTACCTTTTTGATGTGTGTATCCCTGCACGCTAGTGACAACCTTCAACCTTGGACTTGCCCGAAAGGGGAGGTTTGGCTCGAATGTGGCGAACTGCACGATGATCTTGATTACTATGGCTATCCAAGGATAGCAAATGGCTATTATGACGTGAAGGTTTATGGTCCAGAGACCAAGCGCCATTTGGACGAATGTGGTCGTGGCTATATTCATCGCAAGTGGAAAATCAAGTACCACTATGACTGGCATACTTGTCACCAGTACATTTATGTAGGTCAACAAGGACACTACAAGGATTTTGATCCTCATCATCATATGACGTGGCCTAAAGATTACGACATGAATACATGTCATGGATCTATGCATCCAGATCATATGCCTCATGGACACAATTGGCCCAAAATGAAATCTCACTACGGAGGTTGCTCCAAAGTGGGCATTCGCTACACAGATAAAACGCATCCATATCACGGATATGGTCATGGTTACCACAAGCCGTGCAAGGTTTTGCACCGCACCTGGGAAATCATTGATTGGTGTCAGTACGATACCAAATCATGGCATTGGGAAGGGAATAAGAAGGTGTACAAAGGTCAGTGGTTTTATACCCAGAAGATCTTTCTGCATGATAAGGAGGCTCCAACTATTGCGTCTTGCCCATCTGACACCTCGGTGGTAAGTGGCGATTGCAACGGTGAGAAAGTCTACGTAAAATTGGGTAAGGTACAGGCCGAAGATGAGTGTGGAGATGTGTGGATTTCGTACAGCAAAAAGCACCTTGGAGATGGATATGGAAGCGCGGGATCTGGTTCGCACAGTGTACAGCACAGTGGCTCAGACGCCAGCGGTTATTTTAAGCCAGGTAAGACCGAAGTGAAATATCTGGCTGTGGATCTCTGCGGCAATGTCACGGAGTGCTCCCTGGTAGTAGAAGTGGAAGCCAAGGACAACAAACCCCCTCAGGTCATCGCCATTTCCAGTCTGACGGTTACGCTTATGCAGACAGGTGAGCATGAAGGAATGCGAGAACTCAATCCGAAGGCATTTAATTCGAGCAGTAGCGACAACTGTACCGCCACTGAAAATCTCAAATTTAGTTTGGAACCTGCCATGGTCACGTGTTCAGATTTTGGCAGCAATGAGGTGAAGTTCATCGTCGAAGACGAGGCCGGAAATACGAGCTATGCTATGGTTGAAGTGATCGTTCAATCAGGCGGTTTTGACTGCATGGGAGGAGAGATTAGTGGCCGTATAACCGGTGCAGATGGTCTTGGTGTAAAGGGAGTAACGGTTGACCTCATGGATAAAATGCAAGGCGTGAGGACCATCGATGATGGGAGCTATCTCAGTACCCGTATTCCCCTTGGATATAATGTCACAATTTCGCCCCATAAGGAGGATCAGCATCTTGCCGGCGTGGATATGTTTGATTATATGTTACTCTCTCTGCATGTAGATGGATACCGTGAAATCAGGGACCCCTTCCAACTTATTGCCGCGGACATTGATGGCAATGGGACAATCGAAAAAGAAGACGTTTGGGCGCTGCAGCGACTTATCGCAGGCGTGGATAAGGAGTTTACTTCGAATACGCCCTGGAAGTTCATGAGGGTTGATTATGTGATGCCAGACACGGTAGATGCACTATCGGCATCATTGGCTTCAACATATGAATTGCCTGCTTACGAGGGCGATGCCAAGGAGCTAGATTTTAGAGCCATTAAAATTGGTGATTTGGGACAAGCTCCAGCCAATGATCCTGAAGGAAATGTAAGCACCGTGATTGTACATCAATCGCTGACTGGTGTGCACAATGCCAGACTTGAATTACAAGACGTTCGAGGCCTTCGATATTTCCAAATACCCGTTTCAAGCACTGCTGCATTGGAGGGTCTGGCCACCAGTGTGCCTGCCGTAGAAGGTAAATTTGACCTACTGAAAGTAGACGAAGAGCGATATTTAGTCAGTTGGTATGCCTTTCCCGAGCACACGTTGAGTGCCAACGAGGTCACCTTGAGTCTTGAGACGAAGGCTACCGCACCTTCACGGCAGAAGATCCGCGTAGATCGAGAGCACACGGAGATGGTGCTGGCATCGGGTTCCTCAAAGGTTCAGGTCGTATACCAAAATGAGGTGCAAGAGATTCGCAATAGTCCAAACCCATTCCGTGATTTGACCTGGATCGATGCAGACTGGGACAGCGCTACGTCCGGTATTTTGACGGTCCAGGACATGTCCGGCAAACATTTGTTGGAGATGCAAGTTGCCTTGCAGGAAGGGAAGAATCGAATTGCAGTGGATGGTAGTTTGTTGCCGATGGCGGGCGTGTTTCAGTACCAGCTGGAGGCGAATGGCATAACCAAAATTGGTAAGATGCTGAAGGTGCGTTAATCTTGAGTATCCGCATCGGATTACTTTCTGATACCCACAGCTACCTTGATCCCAGTGTGTTCGAGCACTTCGAGGACTGCGATGAAATCTGGCATGCCGGAGACATTGGTGACCCCAATGTGGTAGATCAGCTGCAGGCTTTTAAACCACTGCGTGCCGTATATGGCAACATTGACAGCAGTGCATTGCGTAAGGCTTTTCCTTTAAATCAGCGATTTGATTGTCACGGAATGGATGTCTTGATGACGCACATCGGTGGATACCCTGGTCGATACACCAAGCGCATGCGCACGCTCTTCGCAGAGCAAGCACCGGACCTCTACATTTGCGGACATTCTCATATTCTCAAGGTCATCTATGACAAAGAGTACGAGCTGCTGCACATGAACCCGGGAGCTTGTGGACATGAAGGATTCCATAAAATCCGAACACTATTGCGTTTCAGCATTAGAGAAGGGAGAGTGGAAGATGCGCAGATTATCGAACTCGGGCCCAGAGGGAGAAAATACCGGGAAAAATAGTCCAGGCCTGGTTTTGTGGACTCAAAACACGGATGGGCATCGCTGCCCTGGCAATTGGGCGTCTCCTCCAAAAAGGACATATGCAACTCCAATTGACATTTGATAGTTGCGCAAATGAAAAACGGGAACGGTGGTTACAGCGGGATCTTGAGTATCAATGGCTTGAAGGTATTCTGTTAGTCCTTCCCGATCCCTGACGAGTGCCTGGATTCCATAGGAATAGCGAAAAATTAGGGAGAGCCTCTGTGTAATTTGAGTGCCAAAGCCAGCAAGAAGGTTAATCTCTGAACGACGATACAAGTTCCGATCAGCAATGGGATCCAGCCGATAAGGATCATTTTCTTCCATGAGGAAGCGATCCCGCCATAAGTAAGCCACCGAAGCCCCAAACTCTCCAAAAATGGGGATATGATCCCAGGGCGAGATGCGCAGCAGGATCGGGATCTCAGCATATTCTAATTTTACGGTCTTGTTGCGATCCTTGTTTTCAGCAGGATGCGAGCCAAAGTAGCTTCCTTTGTCCTCGTAGTTTAGTTCGAGAACGAGATCAATTTTAGGTCGAATGGCTACTTCGGCGCGAAGTCCAAATCGCAAACCGAGCTTATGAAAGCCCTCAAACGAATCCCCATCCAATTGCGAAAGATTACCCCCTAGCTGTAGACCGGCCCTTACCAATCCCTGGGCATGCAAGCAAATACCACCCGTCAGAAGGAATAAGATTAGAACAGTACGTGCAGTATGTCGTTTTAAGCAAAGCATCGTCCTCTTAAGATCGGAAAATTAATTTTGATGGATCGTCTGCACCTTCGCTCAGGAAGGAAATCTCGGGCGACTTCCGGCCCAAACAGCTACAGGGTCATCCCCATTGTTTTCCTTCGTCGGTTGTACACCTCTACTTCCTGTATGCCTGTTTCCAAGCCGCCAAATTTTGTCCGAACATAGGTCAAGATCTTCCCAATGTCTGCATCGGAGAGATAGTCCATAGGAGGCATAGAACCCACGAAGGTTTTGCCACCTACGGTGATTTCTCCTGATTGCCCTTCCAGTATGATCGAGATCAGACGATCCCGATCTTCGGTTATCCACTCGGATCCCAATAGGGGTGGAAAGCGTGTGCCGTCGCCTTTTCCATCTGCCTGATGGCACGCCCCACAATGTTGATTGTATAGGCTTTCGCCCGCAGCGATGCGACCTACATCCCGGTTGTCTAGTACTGGGTCAGGCGTTTTAATGTGTGGCAGGCGCTTACGCTTTTCCATCGTGGCCAGTTCTTTGGAGCCAAAGGCAGAGGGATCCCCTTTGAAAAGGATTCGCCAGATTTTACCTTTCTCGCTTTCACTTAAGTACAGCGAGCCATCCGGCCCCTGTGCCAATCCCATTGGTCGGTATATGGCGTCACTTGTGTTAACGATGGTATCGACAATCCCAAAACCATCCGCGAAGACTTCCCAGGGACCACTGGGCTCGCCGTCCTCAAATGGAACAAATCCGATGAAGTACCCTGCTTGGGGGTACGGAGCGCGAATCGTGGATCCATGAAAGGCGATAAATGCTCCATTGCGGTATCGATCTGGGAATTGATCACCGGTATAGAATAGAATGTCGTTGGGCGCCCAATGTCCTGGAAATCCCATCAAGGGTGCAAGTACCGTGTCGGCGCCATCAGAAAGGCTACCATCGCCCCCGTATTCAGGGTTGAGCAGCTTCTTTCCTTGCATTTGATCGTAATAATAATAGGGCCACCCGGCATTGCTTCCTTGCGTGACTCTGAGCAGTTCTTCTGACGGCAGCATGGCACTCATCCAAGGGGAGTATACATCGGGCCACATTCGATGCATGTTGTCACGGCCATGTTGGAGGGCATACAAGGTGTTTTCCTTTTGATTCCATTCCATGCCTACGATGCTCCGTATACCAGTGGCGTAACGCTTGCCGTCAGCCTGGCGCTGATGGAGTTTCTCATCCGAAAACTGCCATACACCACTATGCCATTCAAGCTCCGGGCATGGATAAATCCCAGGAGAACCTGGCCTGCGGTTTTCTTCCTGACAGCAATCACTGGGCGCCCCAAACTGCACGTACATATGCCCTTCCTTGTCAAAAGCCAGGGGCTTGGCAATGTGCTCGTAGCCGAATGGCCCGGAATCATACGGATCTACCAATAGCAGTTCGCTCTGCGGATCTGGGAGCAATTGCCAAGGTCGGATGCGATGACGGTGGACTTCAGAAGCAGTGCTCACGTACAAGTGCCCCTTATGTATCCGCATCGCATTACCATACTTGCCTTTTTGACCATAGTCTCCCCAGTACTTTATTACATCGGCTCTCCCGTCTCCATTGCGATCTCGTAG
>JAHQVP010000073.1 GCA_019634275.1 Saprospiraceae bacterium | reverse complement strand
TGATAGGAGGGAGCGATCAGTTTATGCTGGACCGGCTTCAGGGATGCTTCGAAGCCTGCCAACAGTTGCCCAAAGCCAAACCCGATGAAGACGTTCAAGATCCACCTGACCTGGTTATGCCTGGTGATGTGATGCAGGACCTCCAACAGTTTTCGAAAATATTCATCAGAGAAAAACCGGGCCATTTTGACACAGGAAGCGAGGTGGTCTTTTCTGGGACCCCACAACCTTCGTTCAACAAAAACTTTTCACTGTTGATCGACGATCTGCAAGGTTTGGCGCAAGACGGTTTTGTTTCCTATCTCTTCACGGATAACGCACGACAGATTCGTCGTTTTGAATCCATTTTTGCGGACCTGGAGGCTGACGTATCCCTGGTACCTATCCTGACATCGATTGACAAGGGATTTATTGATCGTGATCATAAGGTCTCCTGCTACACGGATCATCAAGTCTTTCAGCGTTTTCATAAATACTCCATGCGCAGGGGCTTTAGCAAGGACCAGGCACTTTCGCTCAAGTTCCTCCGAGAGTTGCAAACCGGCGATTATGTCACGCACATAGATCATGGAGTCGGTCGATACTCTGGACTCGAAAAGATCAACATCAATGGCCATGAACAGGAGTCCGTTCGGCTTATCTATAAAAACAACGATATCCTCTATGTCAGTATTCAGAGCTTGCATAAGATCTCTAAATACGCAGGCAAAGAAGGCGTGGTACCTTCACTCAATAAATTGGGCTCTGATGCATGGTCCAATCTCAAGAGGCGCACAAAGCGCAAAGTCAAGGACATTGCCGGAGAACTGATCAAGCTGTACGCCCGCAGAAAGGCTTCTGCAGGCCATGCATTTCCACCAGACTCATATCTGCAAGATGAACTTGAAGCTTCTTTTTTCTATGAGGATACTCCAGATCAACTTACGGCCACCCAAGACGTAAAGGCCGATATGGAGAAGTCCTACCCAATGGATCGTCTGATTTGTGGAGACGTTGGATTTGGCAAGACGGAGATCGCCATACGGGCCGCATTCAAAGCCGTTTCAGATGGAAAGCAAGTGGCAGTGCTGGTGCCAACAACCATTTTGGCATTGCAGCATTACAAGACCTTTGGTGAAAGGCTTAAAGAATATGGAATTAGCATCGACTACCTAAATCGATTCAAAACGTCTGCTCAAAAAAGTGAAATTTACGAGCAACTGAAGCTGGGTAAAATTGAGATCATCATCGGTACCCACGGTTTGCTAAATAAGCGCGTAGCCTTCAAAGACCTCGGCCTGCTGGTGATTGACGAGGAGCAAAAGTTTGGTGTAGCAGCAAAGGAAAAATTAAGAGCGCTCCAGGTTAATGTAGATACGCTCACCCTGACGGCCACTCCCATTCCCAGGACTTTGCAGTTTTCCCTGATGGCAGCTCGAGACCTTTCCATCATCCGAACCCCGCCTCCAAATCGCCAACCCATCCATACTGAGACGAGGGTGTTTAACGATAAACTGATCAAGGAATCCATCTACTACGAGGTCAATCGGGGTGGCCAGGTATTCTTTGTGCACAACCGGGTGAAGAATTTGGTGGAGATGAAAGTCCTGTTGCAACGATTATGCCCGGACATCGTGATCGGAATGGCCCATGGACAAATGGAGTCCAAACAGCTGGAAACCACCCTGCTAGGATTTATCGAGAATGAGTACGATGTTTTGCTTTGCACCAACATCATAGAAACTGGATTGGACATCCCCAATGCCAATACCATCATCATTAACAATGCCCATCAATTTGGGATGAGCGATTTACATCAGTTGCGCGGGCGCGTGGGCAGAAGCAACCGCAAGGCTTTCTGCTATCTTTTTAGTCCACCCATGTCGACTTTGACATCTGAGGCACGTAAAAGACTGCGCACACTGGAGGAATTTTCGGACCTCGGCAGTGGCTTTAATATTGCAATGCGAGACCTAGATATTCGGGGTGCGGGCAATCTTCTGGGAGGAGAGCAAAGTGGATTCATTACAGAAATCGGCTTCGAGACCTACACCAAGATTCTCGAGGAAGCGGTGCAAGAACTTAAGCAGACAGAATTTAAGGATCTCTTTGATGAGGACATTGAAAAGAGAACCTATGTTACCGATGTCCAATTTGAGACAGACCAAGAGATGCTCATTCCGGACGACTACATTAATAACATTCAGGAGCGGCTTAATCTCTATACGGAACTGGATAGCCTCAAAGGAGAAGATGATCTCGCTTCTTTTGCTCAGCGGATGGAGGATCGATTTGGAAAATTGCCAAAACAGGTGTTTGGCTTGTTTGAAGCGCTTCGACTGAGATGGCTTTGTCGAGAACTCGGTTTCGAACGCTGTGTGTTAAAGAACCAAAAGCTCATCTGCTTTTTCGTCATGAATGCCCAATCTCCTTTCTTTGAAACGCAGTGGTTTCAGCAGGTTCTGACTTTCGTATCGACAGAGGGAGAGCAGCATGGCCTAAGACTAAAGCAGAGTCGTCAGCACCTTCTACTGATTAAAGAGGGAGTAGTAAATGTTCAGGAAGCGACGAGCTTGCTCCAAATGATATTGGACAAAGTAAACAGTAAAGTGGAAGCCACTGCTGATGTCTGAGTTTAGCAATACCCAGCTGGACCTGTCCGCTCTTCCTACCCTGGATGCCGTTGAGTTTCAGTCTATCCAGAGCAGATATCGCTATGCACTCTATGGCAGCACCAGCGTTTTTTTTCTCCTGGTCCTGATCGGGCTGGTGATCGCCTCCCTGATCATATGGGGGCCACTCCATTGGTTGACTTTTTTGTCTTTGATTGGCTGGCTAGTGTTGTATTTGCTCAGCCTTTGGTTTGCATCAGAGCGTGTACGTCGAATGTCTTATGCCATTCGCGAGCAAGATGTCTCCTACCAGGAAGGTGTGTTTTTTAGAGATTGGACTACCATACCATTCAATCGTATTCAACACTGCGAGGTGAGCAAGGGCGTTTTCGAAAGCTTCGTTAAGCTCTCGACACTGAAAATCTTTACGGCCGGAGGATCCGATAGTGACATCTCCATTCGTGGATTGGCTACCGATGAGGCCACCCGACTCCGAGACTTTATCATTCACCGAATTCAAATTACGGATGAGGAAGAATGAGTCTCTATGGTATTTGAGTCCAACTCGGCAATCGGTTTTTGCCATTCTTTTCATCATCATCAATGTGGTGAAGGCTTTGGTGAGAGGGCTATGGCCTTTGTTGGTCTTGGTCTTGTTCAAGTCAGGCAACTATGAACGATCGCACATTATCCTGGGTCTTGCAGTGCTGGGGGTCGGCATCGTCTTGGCAGCGATCGCTTTCTTTTGGCGCTTCTATTTTTATGTGGACGGTGCGCAACTGCATGTAGAAAAAGGCATCTTGCGCCGTTCCAAGGTAGACATTCCCTTCGACCGCATTCAAAGTGTTGAGTTGCAACAACCTTTGCTGCATCGTCTTGCTGGAGTATGCAAAGTCAAAATAGATACAGCAGGTTCAAGCGGAGAAGAATTTAGTTTTAATGCTTTGTCTACAGCAAAAGCTGCGGCACTGCAGGAATATATCCAACGCCATCGCCACCAAGACCAAAAAGTGGCCTCTCCCATGCGTGGTTTGAGCAATGAAATCGTTCGATTGGATCTTGGTCAATTGCTCAGAATCGGAATCAGCCAGAATCACATCCGGACAGCTGGGTTAATCTTGTTCTTTGGTTCCGGCTTGCTGGACCAGTTGGAGGACGTCCTCGGCGAGCAAGCACTGGAAAAAATAAAGGGGGTAGGAAGTTCATTTGCTGAAGACAAATGGTTTTTAGCGGCACTGATTTTAGGGGCATTGCTCCTGCTCTCATTTGTAGGAACTTTGTTGCGCACGATTCTACGCTACTATGATTTTGTGCTCCTGCGCCGAGGGGGAGAATATGTGGTTTCAGGAGGATTGCTGAACCGATACGAACATGTCATTCCTGATCGCAAGGTGCAGTATGTACAATGGACTTCTAATCCCATTAAGAAAATGTTTAAGATGGTGCGATTGCGGTTTTATCAGGCTTCAATCAACGTGCTCTCTGCCGCAAAAGCAATTACGGTCCCCGGATGCTCCTATGATCAATTGGACTTAATACGCAAAGAGCATTTCGGTGAACGAGTGCAGTCCACACTCCTGTCACTCAAGGTCCAACGATCTCTTTTCTGGCGTCGATGGTTACTTCTGGGAATAATCCCTTTTTTACTCTTTCTTGGTGTGTTCCTCTACAATGCTGCTTTTGTGTACTTCTTCCTTGCCGCTGTCTGGCTGGGCCTGTCGTATTGGTACCAGGAACAATATCAACGTTCCTGGGAGGCCGAACTTTTTGACCAAACGCTTTGGACGTCATCGGGAGTGATCGAACGAACGACTCACTTAGTTAAGCAGTTTAAGATCCAAGGGGTTCGACTGGCCACGTCTCCTTATCTACGGAGGAAGGGCCTGGCTACGGTGGTGCTTTTCACAGCGTCGGGAAAGCTAAAGATTCCCTACCTCCGTCAAGCCGAAGCCAGTCAGGTCAAGGACTTTTTGCTGCATCAGATTGAAACCCATCGGGGCGCTTGGATGTGAGTTATAAGATCCGCGATCCGGAGAAATATCCAAGATTTGTTGAAATCCCAATGTGATGGGTCGTTGCAGCAAAGTGGATTTTGCTCAGGGCATAATCAAAGGTCAATCGTCGAATGCGTATTCCGAAACCAGCAGAAAACCCGGTCAAATTTTGAAAATTGGTTACAGATAATTCCTGTTTGCGTTGATGGTTGTATCCAAAGCGAACCCGAAAAGTGTCATTCTTCCCGATTAAGAACTCTCCGTTGAAGATCATATGACGCATGAAATTATCAAATCCTGAAGGCGTCAAATCTTGCGGTGGTCCAAAGAGAAAGCCCCCTTCCTGGGAAGGGTTTTCATAGCTGAGGTTCCACTGATTGAGATGGTGGAAAATGATGGCAAATTGAAATGGCAGATGCTTCAAGCGCTTGGCGATTCCGAACTGGAGATCCACGGGCAGCTTTTCTCTGGTTTCCCCGAAGGGGCTAAATTGCACGCCGGCATTACGCAATACCAGAGAGAGTTGCGTCCCACCGGGGGCCGTTTGATAGTGTGCGCCGAGGTCAACCGCCAAGCCCGAGGATCGGTACTGGTCTAATCTGCTGGATATGCCTTTGATGTTTACGCCTACGCGTAATTTTTCATAGGGAGCATAACTGGCTCCCACGGTTATGGCAAGATCGGAGGCATTGGCTTGGCCTTGTGCGATTCCAAACTCATCGAATGCGTCAAATTCTCCATAGAGAACATAATGGAATCCCCCATGCAACATGACGTCGTGTGCGGTCAGCTGTTTTGCAACGCCTGCGTATCCTTGTTGGATACCAGCAAATAGAAATTGATGTTGAAAGGTGAGTGCCTGTCGAAGAGTATCCGTTAAGCTGGCAGGATTAAGGTATGCAGATGCCAAGTCTTCTGAATCGCCAATGGCACTTCCACCCAATGCAGAAATACGAGAAGAAGGAGAAAGATTTAGAAAAGTAAAGACCTCCTTGCCTCCGATCTGAGCCTGCAGAGAGACCGAAAGCATCACAAGTCCCACGATCCATATTTTCTTACTTACCCACATCATCTTTTCCTTCTTGGTCTTTTCTTGACCATGTCGTATTGCAGAAGCCGTCCTGGCACATCATGGTGCGTTTGAGCAGGCCTTCTTCATCATAAAGCTTTAGCTCTCCATGCTCTCGGTCTCCATCACGGTAAGTGCCTTCCGCTTTGAGCTTCCCGTTGGGATGATACTCGACAAAAGGACCGTTTTCATTATTCTCTTTCATGGTGACCCGTTCCATAATGCCTCCATTGGGATAATGTTTTATCCAGATTCCTGACATCTCACCATTTGCATAATGCCCTTCAAGTTCGACATTTCCATCCGCATAAAAAGTTCGATATAGGCCTGAAAACACTCCCATCTGGTATTGCTCTTCGATTTCTTTTCTGCCTTCTCCGTCAAAAATCACTCGTGTACCATGCAAGGTGTCATTTACGTAGTTGGATTCCTCCCGCAGCACATTCTCCTGATATCTTTGAAAAAGACCTTGCCTTCTATTTTGATCATCAAGGTGACGTATCGTGGTAACGTTGTCTAATTCTGACGATTCCACACGACGGAGATCTCCCCGTTGGCAGCCCAAGCAGGACATCATCAGGCAGGCCGCTCCAATCAATCGAAATCTCATCCTCTGCAAAAACGTGCCGCGCCTCAAATTATTCTCAAGAGACGCCACCAGTGGGCTTGCCCACTATACTATCGAGCAAAATGCTTAATAGTAGGTAGACCGCATGTCATTGATGTCCGCCTGCTTACGTAAGCTTTGCAATACTCCCGGTTTTGCCTGGTTGGTCACTTGCGTAGTGAAGGCCTGTCTTAAGGAAGCGATATTCAAAGTAGTTCCAGGGTCAGTCCGATTAAACGGTTGAATGACATAGACACCCAAATCACCTTCAATTGGAGCAGATACTTCATTAAGGATCATTTGATTAGCGGTCATCGCGACATTGGGTTCCTCCCCAAGTCCAGCAATAAAATCAGTGCTGAAATTGACTCCTCTGGCGGTGTCTACTTTCGTGTCGTATCGACCTGCAATTTCCAAAAGGCTTCCAGACCCTACTTCTCCTGCCACGATGGACGCCCGTTTCTGTGCCTTGAGAATGCCTTCAATGGCAGGCTTTACGTTTTCGAATACTGGCGCACCGGGGGGATTAATCTGAGCCAAGGAGGCTACTACATATCGATTGTTGTAGTAGAGCGTAGGCTCCTGGTAGATAAATACTTCCGGGGATACATCACCGACCTCTGTGGATGGTTCATAAGCCCAGCGAATGATGTCTCGAGATGTTTGCCCAGATCCCAGTGCCGTAAGGGTGAAATCATTCTTGGCAAATTCGCCACTTGTTTGTAGGGTGATGCCATCTACGTTCTGCAGTGCATCACGAAGACCCTCGACTCGTCGATTTGCACCGACAATTTCCAGAACACGATCGTACATTTCAGCTTGGGTGTCCTCGGAAGGGATAATAGGCGAATTTAGATAGGCCACTTGGACACCTTCTGTCTTAGAATCGCTCTTTGACTCCAGTACTTCGATCAAGTGGATTCCAAATTGGGTCCCTACAGTATAGAGTTTTCCAATTTCAGCTTCGAAGAAAACCAAGTCATTAAATGGCTTGACGTAGCCCCCATTTGTATTCCAACCTAAGTCCCCACCATTTAGGGTGACGGATAGAGAACCCTGGCTGTACACCACGGCCATCGAATCAAAAGTTTGGACTCCGGTTTCGATCAGTTCTTTAATGCTGTCAATCTTGGAGATTGCCGCGATCAGTTCTACTTGATTGGCCACCGTTCTGAGGATGTGTCTGCATCGTACCGAGTCGGGGATGATCTTGCGATTGCGCAGTTTCACGGCTTTGTAAGAATTATCAGCGGGGTCAATGTAGGGGCCATATACGGTTCCTACCGGGCGATCAAAAATACTGTCCGCGATGACCGGGCTGAGTGCCTCTTTCTGCACGTAAGCATAGTCCAGTGTGCCATAATTGTTCTCCACGAAAATCGTGTCATTCTCGGTGTCTCGAAATTGAGCAGCTAAAGTGGCTAAGTCATCACGCAGATTAAGGCTGTCGGTGCCGGTAGGCAAGACATCGTAGCTGGCGAATTCAATGGTGCGGCTCTCTTCTGCGCGCTCATATTCACTGCTGTGATTTTTAAGGTAGTCCCTAATTTCGCTATCGGATACGGCCACATCGCTCTCCGGCACCTCATCAATGGGTATCTTGACAAAAGCAAAATCAGTCCGGGTGGATTGCTCTTGGTTGAGGCGCTCCACCATCCAAGTGGGCGTATAGATGCCCTTTCCTACCATGTTGACCAATTTTTCAGTGAGGCGTTCACTGATCAATTCTTTTTCTTGATGCGCCCATAGGTCGCGGATCTGCCCGGTCAGCTGATTGGCTTGGATGGCTTGCTGAATGCCACTGAGTTGTTCGCGGCTCACCTGACCTGTATTCGGGTCGGTAAATCGTGCTTGAACAAGCGGGCTGATATTGGTTCCAAACTGACGATCCATGAGTTCGGGAATGGGTACCGTAAGTCCGTTTGCTTCTGCTTCCTTGCCAATAAGTGCACGGTCCACATAGTAGTTGTACAGATAATTGCGTCGGCTAAACAAATCCACTGAGCCACCGCTGTAAAGGATGCGCTCTGAGTTTTGCATTTCTGCAAAATCCACTTTCTCACCATCCACTTCCACCAATGTCAAATTGCCAGCCGTGGGCCCACCCTGACCGGTCATGTCCATGATGACAAATGCAGCGAGTGCCAGGCCGATTACGACGATGAGCAACCAGCTGTTCTTCCTAATTGTTCCTATAAGAGCCATATGTCTTACTAGTCTTTTCTAACACGTTGAAATAACGACTGCTAAACGCCTCAGATTACCTTATTCTGGACTGAGCATTCAGCTTTTTCAAAATAACGTGCAAAAGTACATAAATCAGTGATACTGATCCTTTGCAATGCCGGTTATTTCCTTCTGAGGTCCTTTGCGACAGCAAGAAGCTTGTCATAGAAAACTGCGCCAAATCTCCGAACGATTCCATCCTTTAGAAACTCGATAAGGCCAATTTTTTCAGAAACACCTTTGGCGCATGCGGCTTTGCAAATGTCCCAGCGGTCATAGTTGATTGCAAAACCTACCCGGAGCTTTTCCACTCGGATCGGATAGAGCTGGCAAGACACGGGCTTAAGAAAGTCAATATCACCATTGCGTGCCGCTTGCTCTATTCCGCATTTTGCGATGCCGTCGTTGCCCCGCGTTAGATAAACACAGGAGCCATCGGCATGCAATGGGGTGCCATGGAATCCACCCTTGGCGTAGTAGGTAGAAGTGTGCGCATCCAATATATTATTCGATTCCTTCGACAGGTAAGGGCTAAGTTTTGGCCGGATCTCCTCCAGTACCGCCCGTTCTTCTTCTTCAAGTGGGGCTCCCCAGTCACCCTCCCAGCAGCAGGCTCCCTTGCATGCATGTAAGTTGCAGGCAAAGTAGGACTCGACCACGTCGTCACTGATCAGTACGTCATCGATTGCAATCATACCTGCAAGTATACGATTGGTTGAAGGCTTAAAAAAAAGGGGTGAGAA
This sequence comes from Saprospiraceae bacterium, assembly GCA_019634275.1. Lineage (GTDB taxonomy): Bacteria > Bacteroidota > Bacteroidia > Chitinophagales > Saprospiraceae > CAJQNM01. The sequence goes on along the minus strand of JAHQVP010000073.1, from coordinate 7,318 downwards.
TGCATGCGAAGTGGACTTGGGATCAAAGCATAGGGAAAGTAAATACAGTCCTCCCAGATCTACCATCTAAGTAGTATCTTCGCAGCCCTTGTTGAGCATGCTCAAACAAGTCCACATAGTTCAAGGTTGTAACAATTAATGGAGAAACTAAAACAAATTTTCGGCGAGAAATCGTCCGAAGTGCGCGATACACTCAAGCGTACGATTAAAGAGAATGCAAACGTAAAGGTCGGGGATGTTGTCTTGGCTCAGGTCTATGGTGGCATGAGAGGAATCAAAAGTATGATTTGGGAGACCTCTCATTTGGATCCGATTGAAGGCATACGTTTTCGGGGCCACACCATTCCGGAGCTACAGGATAAGCTGCCCAAGATCAATGGAAGTTCAGAGCCACTTCCTGAAGGGCTGTTTTGGCTGATGCTCACCGGGGAGGTACCCACCGAAGAAGATGTGCAAGCGCTGGCCGATGACTGGGAAACCAGAGCTACAGTTCCTCAGCATACCTTCGATATGTTGGAACAGTTACCACCCGAGACGCATCCTATGACCCAGTTTTCGATGGCCATTGTGTCATTGCAAACCGACAGTGTTTTTGCCAGCGAATATGCCAAAGGCATGGCGAAGAAGGACTATTGGAAGGCCACCTATGAGGATTCCATGAACCTTATCGCGCGCCTTCCCGTGATCGCAGCCTATATATACAGACGCAGCTTCAAAGGTGGAGATCATATTGCAGCCGATACTTCTTTGGATTGGGCGGCTAATTTTGCGCATATGCTAGGCAATGATGATGCCGTGTTTTATGATTTTATGCGTCTCTATATGGTCATTCATGCCGATCATGAAGGGGGCAATGCCAGTGCCCATACCACTCATCTTGTTGGATCCACACTTAGCGATGCTTATTATTCTTTTGCTTCTGGGATGAATGCCCTGGCCGGTCCTCTACACGGGTTGGCCAATCAAGAAGTAATCAAGTGGATTTTTGAGATGCTCGAAGCCATTGGCAATGACAATCCCACCAAAGAGCAAATTGCCGAATTCGTGCAGCAAACTCTCGATTCTGGTAAAGTGATACCCGGTTATGGACATGCTGTACTGCGGCGGCCAGATCCTCGATTTGTTGCTCAAAAGGGTTTTGCCGAGAAACATCTGGCGGATGCCGACATCATCCAAGTCGTTTGGAAGATTTTTGAAACTGTCCCACCCATTCTGGAAAGCCTTGGAAAAGTTAAGAATCCATGGCCAAACGTGGATGCCCATTCGGGTTCTATATTGGTCCACTACGGAATGAAAGAGTTTACTTATTATACGGTGCTTTTTGGTGTGTCGCGCGCCCTTGGCGTACTGGCAGCACAATGCTGGAGCCGGGCCATTGGATTTCCACTAGAGCGTCCTAAGTCCGTTACCAGTAAATGGATATATGATTTTTTAGCAACCCAAGAGTAAATTATGTCTCTACCTGAAGATCTCAAGTATTCGAAAGAACATGAATGGCTTAGATTGGATCCCGATAATGAAGGGATTGCCATCATTGGCATTACAGATTTTGCACAAGGAGAACTTGGAGAAATCGTTTATGTAGAATTGGAAACCATTGGTGAGGAACTGTCAGTGGATGATGTTTTTGGTACGGTGGAGGCCGTTAAGACGACCAGTGATCTCTTTATGCCGATATCGGGAACGGTATTGGAATTTAATCCCGCCCTGAATGAAGAGGATGGTGATAATCCTGGCTTGATCAATGAAGACCCCTATGGTGAAGGTTGGATTGCCAAAGTAAAAATGGCCGATCCTGCAGAATTAGACGCCTTACTGGATGCTGCTGCCTACCAGGATTTAATCGGTTAAGCGTCCACCAAAATAGCATGCTATGTCATCTTCATAGTGTACGTCATTATGGAGATAGGTGCTGAAAATACAATGTGCTTTACCCAAGTGGGAAGAATAGGAAAGTTGCCCACTTGCTTCCTCACATTGACACGTGACCAAAGAATGCATCAATTGAGAGAAGTACACCAGCCAACCAAAGAGAAGGTCTTGCAGTGGAAGTGGGTGGTGGTTTGGTCTGCTGTCATCCTTTTGATTTCTATTCTGCCCTCTTTTTTATTGCCACCAAATGAGGAAAATGTTCTCTGGACCTTTTCGATGGACAAGGTGGGACACTTTGCTGTATATGCCATTCTAGCCGGCCTGATTGCTTGGACATGGAGGCATCAAAGTTGGAAAGCCCGCTTTGCGGCGGCATTGATTACTTCATCTCTTTATGGCGTACTGCTTGAGTGTGCACAATTACTACTTACAACCAGTCGTCACTTTGAAATTGACGATATAATTGCTAATATTATTGGCTCTCTTTGTGGGAGCCTCTTGACCATTTTTTATATAGTTAAAAACAATAATGTATGAACCTTCCAGAAATAGCGGTTGATGGCCGCACCTTGGTACTAAGTCTGCTGGGAGTTTTCATCTTGATTACCGCGATCATCTTGATCATCAAGTACATGATGCGTGGCAAGAATGATGGATCTTTGGCAGAGAAGTATGAAGGAAAGGAATGGGCCTCACCACTAAAAGGACGTGTCAAATATCCCGATGTGGATGTTTTCAATCTGAGTGGACCCTTTCTGAATTTTGGTTTGGCGGCTGCACTTGGTCTTACACTTCTCGCATTTAGCTGGACTCAGCGTGATGATGATGTGTACATTCCAGAAGATGCCTTGGAGTTAGAGGAAGACATTGAGATCGAACCTCCTCGTACTGCCGAACCACCACCTCCACCTCCACCACCACCGCCACCGGTGATCGAAGAGGTACCCGAAGAGGAGATCGAAGAAGAAGAGGAACCTGAGTTTCTTGATCAGTCGGTCGAAGAAGAGACCATTGTGGAAGCTCCACCGGAGCCTGAAGCACCACCACCACCACCACCACCACCGCCGCCACCACCAGAACCGGAAGTGGAGGAGATCTTTAAGGTTGTGGAGCAAATGCCTCGTTTTCCAGGATGTGAAAATGAAGCAGGTGACAACAATGCTAAGAAGGCTTGTGCCGACAAAAAGATGCTTCAGTTTATCTACAAAAACATCAAGTATCCTGCAATTGCAAGGGAGAATGGCGTAGAAGGACAGTGTGTAATTCGATTTGTGGTAGAGAAAGATGGATCGATTAAAGACCCACAAGTGGTTCGGGACATCGGTGCCGGTTGTGGAGATGAATCCCTGCGGGTAGTAAAGCTCATGAATGAGATGCCTCAAAAATGGACTCCAGGTAAGCAACGTGGCCGTCCGGTAAGGGTGCAGTTTAACCTGCCAGTGAAATTCAAGCTCGAGTAAGAAGAGCAGATAGAATAATTTGAAAGGGACAATCAGCAATGGTTGTCCCTTTTTTCTTTTGCTGCAAAAACTTCTGGAGAACCCCAATGAAGTCTCATTGTTAGTTTTCTAGGGTGCACCAGATGCCCTATTTTAGGAGATATCCCGGACAAGAAGTGTCCATGGTGACTATGGTGTTTTTGTGCTGACTGGTTTCAGCACATGTGAGATTATTAACTCTAAACATCAAGTCCAATGCATGCTCATTACTATCCACTCCTTGTTGCCTTCTTTCTTTGGTCTCCTTCTTTCTCAATAGCACAGTCCTGTTGCGATGGATCAAGCAATCAGCTGCAGATCATGTTGATGCAATACACTGCGTCGCCATCCTGTGGTACAGCACCCGCTTTGGTAAATTGCACACCGGCGACCGGTATACTTCCAGCAACAGCCTATATCGTAGCCAAGGCGGAAGGAGGATCAAACAATGGCTTGGTGTGGTTCGAAGGGGACGTATCAACCGGAGAAACCTTTGTACTCAATGCACTTACAGCAGGGGTCAATCCACCCAAGCTAAGTCCCAATACCAAGATTGAGATCTATAATACTCAGGGAGGCACGCTGCTGCAAAGTGTAGCGTTTCACACTTCGTGTTCCGAACCTATAGACATTGGGGATCGATTTGGGGCAAGCATTGTTTTGACTGTACAAGTAAAGAACGATGATCTCTGTGTTGTAACTGATTTTGGTGATGCTCCATCTACCTATGGGACACTAGTGAGTGACAATGGCGCTGGGGCTATTGCCATTGGGCCTTACCTCGGAAGCGTGGCACCCGATCATGAATTGGACGGAGTGCCAAGCTTCATGGGACAAGGAGATGATGATGGTACTGATGACGAAGATGGATTGGAATCCACCGCAACGCTGCTCTCCAGAGCCTCTCCGAGCTTCAATATTCGGTATACAAAAGCGAGTGCAGAAAACATTGTGATTGCAGGATGGCTGGATGTCGATGCTGATCAGATGTTCGATTCTGCGGAGGGACAAGAAATTTCGGTAGTCGATGCCAGCACCACTGGCGTGGTCACCATGTCCTTCCCCGATATCTCGGCACCTGAGGGCGAAACGACCTCCTTCCTTCGGTTGCGTATTACAGCCGAGCCATCGAATGCAAATTCAAGGGCATCATCGATCATGAGCCCCTATGGCATTACACTCAGCGGCGAGGTGGAAGATCATATGGTGACATTCCCCAGTGCTATTTTAAGTGTCAACTTGGTCAGTTTTTCAGCAGAGCGATTCAACACTTTAGTGGATCTAAATTGGGTTACATCTCAAGAATACGAAAACGAGCATATCCACATTGAGCGATCACCCGATGGGCAGGAATTTAAACCGATAGGCACAATCGATGGTCAAGGCACAAGACAGGGAAGTAAAGCATACAGATTTCAGGATCAGAAACCGTTAGACCAAATGGCTTTTTATAGACTTCGTTTCGAAGATTTTAGTGGAGCATCTACTTTTTCACCAATTCGAAAGGTTCATGGAAATGAGTCTCTGAATTTGCATATCTATCCCACACCAGCATTCAGCTTTGTAACCATCGCATCACCAGTAAGCGGCACCTTTCGAATCATGGGTACTTCTGGATCGGTGCTTAGGTCGGGGGACATTGATAAACTAAGGCGCATTGCAATCGATGACCTACCCTCAGGTGCTTATATGGTACAAGTACTGTCGGACTTGCGGGCGCCTATATCCGGGAAATTGATAGTCAAGTAGTGCAGCACCGAATAGGACATGTTTCTGAGGCACATGCTGGAATGCCCATCCTCTAGTTTGAATTTAACTCATTGACTGCACTGCGATAGACCCGCTCCAATCTTTCGTCACGTTCATCGGCAGGCAGCGCATCAATGGCTTCGATACACTTTTGAAAGTCCTTGGTGTTGTAGTATGTTCCCGCGAGGTTCTTCAAGACAAGGGGCTCGCCTGGAGCCAAGAAGAGCGCTTTCTCAAAGTATTTGGCTGCCGAGTCCAATTGCTTGTTTTGAAAATGGATGGTTCCTAGGTTGTTGTTTAGGGCGAAGTTGTGTGGCAATTGTTTCAAACCTTCATGACTGGAGGATATCGCTTTTTCAAATTGGTTTAGGTTTTTATATGCTTGTGCTTCCTGGACTTCGAGGGTGTTGGCGATGGGGCCTACCTTTACAAGTGAGGAGCGTCCTTTTTCGACTTCCAGCAAGACTTGTTCGTTTCTTGCTGCATTGAGGTTGGCTTCCGCGATCTTATAGTGTTTTTCAAATTTCCATCTTTCCAGTCCGATCATAAGAGAGAACATAACCAGTAGTAGGGCTGCCATCCAGAACAATTTGCTGGATAGCATGGGGTGGTTTTTCTTTCCTCGTTGCATCCCAATAATAAGGCCTACCATCAAAGCAAAGTAACCCATATGTGCCATGCGCTCGTGCGTAAAGCTGAACATGTAGTCGACTGCAAGAGCCATCAATCCACCTGACATTGCTGTCATTAACAATGCCTCTTCTTTGGAAGTCTTCTTATCCGCCACTCTTTTCAGCGCGATAATGAGTGGGATCAGCGCCACCAGAATAAATAGGATGAGCCCAATGATCCCATACTCATTGGCAAGTTGCAGGTAGACGTTATGTGGTCGCAGGTTTTTGGCCCCATACTTTTGGGAGTATCCCGCCTCTGCCTCATATAGGGGAGACATTACCTTCCAACAGCCAGGTCCAATTCCTGTGAGAGGAGCACCTTTGGCCTTCTCTGCAGCAAGTCGCCACATGTCCAACCTGCCCGTTATGTTTTCCTGAGCTTGCCTGGCGATCTTACTGGCTTCTGCATCCGTCGGTGCAACTATTCCAGGCAGTAATCGAGAAGTGATGGACTGATTGACTTTATCATTTGCCATCATCACAAGAGCAGCCAGTGCGAGGACCATAAGCGCTGAAAACCAGGACTTTGTCTTCCATCTGGTTAAAATATGGGGATAAGAAGTTTTCCTTGTAAGTACAAGAAGGAGAACGGGTGTTACGGCAAAAAATAAGCTTATCCATGGACTTCTGGATGCCGCAATTATAATGGAGAACAACACCAAGACCATGGAGGCACGAGCCAATCCAGCCCAGATTTTATTCTTGTCCAATGTTGCAAGGAAAACAAAGGGAAGGGCCAGGACCTGGGCGGAGCCCAGTAGATTGCCATTGGCCATAATTCCGGAAATTTTACCTCCCCGACTTGGGATGTCCATTACCTCAATTTGAAAGCCTTGCAGGAGCGCTACAAGCCCTTGAATAGCTGCTGATATGGCAATGGCGCGAAAAATGAGATGGGTACTAAATGTTTTGTCAGAAGTGGATGCAATGACTACCCAGATTAGGAGAATGGGCACGGTCATGCGGCCAAATTCTTGAATGGCCACACTAGAATTGACTGAGAAGAAGCTGGACATGCCCAACCACGCTAAGAAGACCAGGGATAAGGGTACATAACTGGTAACCAGAGGGTCTGACCGGAGCAATGTATTTGTCTGTCCCTTATAAAGGAAGAAGTAAGGAATGAAAAGCAGCAGGAAGCATCCCGTAAGCATCCACCGAATAGGCACTACAGGCTCCTGCGGTACATTGGAGTACAGCAGGGGGAGTAGGAGGAACAGAACAGCCAGAGCAATAGGAGATTGACTAACCCTAGACCTCGCTTTCTTGACTTTCCTAGACTTCTGTTTAGCCATGAGTTGTTCCGCTTTCTCGCATTGGATTTGCAATGCTAGCAAAAGCGGAGGACTTTCATGTCAAAGTATGGAATCTCAAAGAGTTTGGCGAACCCCACGCAGGAGTGCCAAATGCCAGAAAGTTTCCTCATTCTAGATTGTTGTTTGGTTTTTGTATCAGTTTGTAGAGTCTTCCTTATATTCACTTACATCTATAATTTGATTTACCATGACTTGACCTGTCAATCATCTTGTCTCCAACACTCAAAGC
>JAHQVP010000072.1 GCA_019634275.1 Saprospiraceae bacterium | reverse complement strand
TTCTCTCACGCAACGACAGGAGACATCAGCTAAAATTTGGACAACATGCCACGTGGGGAAAATTGCGGGCCGAATTATCCTATACGTTTACGAGTGGTCGTCGCTACCTTGATCTTGCGCAGCTGGCGAGTGGATCAGACCGCCGTATATTAACCCCAAACAGCGTTTTACCGGACTACCATCGCATCGACATTGGCCTGGGTTATGAAGCCAAAATCGGCAGGACAGCGGTGCTCTTGTACACCTCTATTGTAAATGCACTGGACAGGTCCAACGTGAAATACCTGCAGTATGTCTTTAGTGTCCCGAATGAAAATGGCAGTAACCTCCGTACAGTCGTAGGATCTGAAACAAACCTTCTGCCGAGGACCCTCGACGTTGGGGTTCAACTAAAGTGGTAGCCGTTCGATAACCCCAGCCTTTATTAACCTTTATTAACCTACGGTCCCAGTACATTTTGACCTCTCGCTACTTATCCAGTAGTAGAATCTAAATGTACATCATATGAAATCATGCTATACATGCATCATTCTTTTCTTGTCTTTCCATCTCCAAGCACAGTCTGATCGAGTGACAAAAACGATTTCAGGGACCGTCGTAGATGCCACCTCATCCGAAGCCCTTCCTTTTGCCACCATTATCTGCATGCCTGGTAAACAAGGGACCACTTCCAATGTAGATGGTCAATTTACCTTGTTTGAAGTCTCTGATACCGCAACACTTTTGATTCAATATCTAGGCTATGAGAATTTATCCTTTGCCTTGGACGCAGACTTGGTCAAAACCAATCTGGAGATACGACTAAAGCCAGAGGGAGAGCTGCTGTCAGAAGTGGTGGTCAAAGCCACTGCGGCCAATCAGATACTCAAAGCTTCCAGTGGTGTGAGCCGAATAGGAGTATCACCAGCCAATTTGGCCAAGCTACCCAGCTTTGGAGAAAAGGACATATTTCGATCTCTCCAGCTATTGCCGGGCATCTCAGGCACACAAGAGAACAGTGCCGGACTCTTCGTGAGGGGAGGTACTCCAGATCAAAATTTGATTCTCTTCGATGGCTTTACTGTTTATCATGTAGATCATCTCTTTGGGTTTTTTAGTGCCTTTAATTCTAATGCCATCAAAGATGTTCAGTTGCACAAAGGGGGTTTTGGAGCGCAGTACGGCGGTCGAACCTCCAGCGTAGTGGAGCTTACAGGAAAGGATGGAAACAAGGAGGAATTCAATATGGGGCTCGGACTTAGTTTGCTCAGCTACAATGCAATTGCAGAGGCACCCCTTTTCGCTGGCAAGGGCTCTCTCCTGATTGCCGGAAGGCGCTCTTTTCAAAGTTCGTTTTACACCAATCTGTTTGAGTCGTTCACCTCAGCGGATGCAGATGCAGCTGCAACGACACAGCAAGGGCCCGGAGGCAATCGCAATTTTGGTCAACAACAATTTGTACCTAATTCCTACTTCTATGACCTCAATGCAAAGCTGAGCTACAGAGCCGACGACAAAAATGTGTTTGCCCTCAGTTTTTACAACGGAGAGGACGACCTTGACAATTCCCGAGTAGCAGATCAAAATAGTTTTCGTCGGCCAGGTCGTTTTGGGGGCGGCGGCCAGCAGCAAGACTTCTCCTTCTCCTCAACAACTTCTGATCTCACGAATTGGGGAAACTGGGGCGCCGGGCTGAAATGGTCCAGACAGTGGAGCGATCGATTTTACAGCAACGCCAATCTGTCGTACTCCAATTACTTCTCCATTCGAGACCGGACCAATGAGACGACCATCATGCGCGCTGATACATCGATCAACCGAAACACTGGTACTTACGAAGAAAACGATCTGCGTGACCATTCGATTAAACTCGACAATCGATATCATGTGAGCAGCAGCAATGTCTTGGAATTTGGGTTCCAACACACCATCAATGAGATCAAGTACGATTTTCTTCAGAACGATACCATTTCTGTCTTAGATCGCTTGGATCAAGGCTCTACTTCATCACTGTACTTTTCTGATCGTGTGACGATCGCCAATAAGCTCATTCTAACAGCGGGCTTGCGAAGCACATGGTATTCAATCACCGAAGCGCTCTATTTTGAACCCCGCCTTTCCTTCAGCTATCTGCTCTCCGATCGGATAAAATTTAAAGGAGCCTGGGGAGACTACAATCAATTTGCTACCAGGATTATTCGAGAGGACATTCAACAAGGCAGTCGTGATTTTTGGTTACTCGCCGATGATGAGACTGTCCCTATTTCTTCAGCAACGCACTACATCTTAGGGGCCAGTTATGAGACCGATCAATGGCTATTGGATCTGGAAGGCTACTACAAAAAGCTGACGGGTTTGAGCGAGTATACCACTCGATTGGCCACTGCAGGCGTGGGGCGCAACCGCACCCTTAACTATGAGGAGTTTTTCTATACTGGAACCGGCACAGCCAAAGGTCTAGAAGTACTTCTCCAAAAGAAGAGAGGACGACTAACCGGCTGGCTAAGCTACACACTTGGTGAAGTGCTCTATGAATTCGAAGCATTTTCGGATCAACCCTTTCATGCGAGCCAGGACCAAACCCATGAGTTTAAGGCTGTTGCCACGTATGACCTTGGAAGATTTAGTTTAAGTGGCACTTTTGTATATGCATCGGGAAGGCCGTACACAGCGCCGACGGGATACTACAACATCACGCTTCTAGACGGAAGTGAAGCAGATTTTTTTGAGATCAGCGACAAAAATGGACTTAGACTTCCAGACTATCATCGCTTAGATCTTTCCGCAAGTTATGAAGCTGACCTCTGGGGCAGCAAAGCAGAATTTGGGCTCTCCTTTTTTAACGTGTATGACCGAGCCAATATCTGGTACAAGGAGTACGAAGTGGTGGAAGGAGCGCTTTTCGAAACGAACATCTCCTTGCTCGACTTTACCCCTAGTTTATTCATCACCTGGAATCTTAAATAATAGCCATGAACATCAACTATATCATAGCCGTTCTCATCTGCACATTTCTCGGTACGGGTTGCACGGAGAAACTCAATCTCAATGAATTTGCCAGTCAACCCATTGTAGAAGCATTCCTCTACGCTGGTCATGAAATTGATTCGATCGAAGTGAGGCTCACCACCAGCTATGCAGAGGAGGATAGTGTCATTTCGGGTCTCTCGGATCTCACGATCATGTTGGAAGAGGGCGCAAATAAATATATCCTGGATGCTATTGGAAATGGCTTCTACCGATATCCCATCAAGGCGGTAGCCGATCAAGTTTATACCCTTCGATTTGAATACAATGAGCAAACCGTTGAAGCGGAAACCTATGTACCTCCCCTGCATCAGGCGGAGATCGAGACCAATCGCATAGGCATGACGCGTATCGACCTTTCGGGTGGACCAGGCGGCTTTGGTCAAATCGACTTTCCGGATCCCATTGCCATCACCTGGGACAACAGCAACAGCGAGCACTATTACGTGAGCATGGCAAACATCGAAACGGAATCCGATCCCGTGATCTCCCGCAATGGAGAAGTTATTCAAAGGAGAAGGCGTATGATCACTGAGCCGCAGATCATCGATAACCACATCATCAATCCCAGAGCAGATCTCTCCGAGTTTGGCACATACCAGATCATCGTATATCGGGTCGGTCCCGAGTATGTAAGCCTCTTCGAAAGTACAGGCACAACTTCCATTTCGCTAAACGATCCGCCTACAAACGTAGAAAACGGACTGGGCATATTCGCAGGGATAAGCACAGACACGCTCTACCTGGAGGTGGAACCGCTTTAATGTACGCTATTGATCAACCCATTTGCGGAAGTCTGCTGCCTTGCCCCTACTCACAATAAATTCAGCATCACCTGCTTCCACATGGAGATCAAGTTTGATGCGCTGATTGAGAAAGGGATGGATCTTTGATATTGCCTCTATATTTAAGATTTGGCTGCGATTAATTTGAAAGAAATTGCGTTCGTCCAGCATTTGATGAAGGCTCTCAATAGTCTTGTCGTAAATGTGCCTTTCTCCAGAAAATGTTTGCAAGAAGGTAATGCTGTCGCTCGAGTAAGCAAAGGCAATATCAGCCACCTTAATAAATTCATAGTGACTTCCACGTTTGACCAGGCACCTGTTTTTCTTCGGGTTGCCCATTTTGCCCATGATGGCTTGCAACTCAGCCAACTGCTCCCTGGCAAAAAATGCATCACGACTGCGCAACTTATCCAGCGATGCCCGCAGATCGTCTTCGTGAATGGGTTTCAGTAGATAATCGATGCTGTTCACCTTAAACGCTTCAATGGCATATTGGTCATACGCCGTAGTAAAAATCACAGGCACTTGAACTTCAACGTGCTTGAAGATTTCGAAGCTGCGTCCATCCGAAAGCTGGATGTCCAGCAATACAAGGTCTGGATCGGGATTATTGCGAAACCAATTGATGCTCCCTTCTACACTAATTAGGTGATCGACAATGTCCGCTTCTGGACAGCATCTTCCCAATAGTTTTGCGAGGTAGAGGAACGCATTCTTCTCGTCTTCAATGATCAGAACTTTCATGAGGTGAACGGATCATTTTTAGATGCATAAACAAGCGGCAACGACACCTGAAAAACACCATCTAGAGAGGAGACCTCAATCTGTTGTTGGGTCACAAGCGCCACGCGTTCCCTTATGTTTCCGAGACCCATTCCTGTGGACCTCACTTCCTCAATCTTCTCCTGGATGTTGTTCCGCACTACTATCTTGCTGCCCTTCTCCTTAATCATTACCTCGACTAGAAGGGGCCGATCCGGAGCGACTACATTATGCTTTACTGCATTTTCTACGAGCAGTTGTAAACAAAGAGGAAGAACCAATGCGGTTTGCGGTATTGACTGAGGCAGATGAACTTGAATACCTTCCTGAAAACGCTCCCGCAATAGGTCTGTGTAAATCTGCAGATTGTCCAACTCCGTAGCCAAAGGCACTAGCTGATCGTCCTTTCGACTCACCGTGTAGCGATAAAACTTCGATAGCTTACTGAGATACTGCATGGCGCGATCACCGTCGTCTGCGATGAGATTCATAAGCGTATTGAGGCTATTAAACAGAAAATGAGGATTGATCTGGTTACGCAGATTGTCCAACTGACTCTGGACGTGCATTTGCTTTAATTGCTCCTTCTCCACCAGTGCGATCTTATATTTCTGAAAAAAGTATACGCTCTCATAAAAAAGTAAAATGGTAATCACCACGAAATAGGTGGCAAAGAGTGCCCTGGCAAAAGTCGGCACGAGCGAATCTTCCAGGCCCAATACATTGCGAATAGACATCACTATCAGCGTAACCACCATCTGGACAAGTGGAGTCAACACCACTACGCCAGCCACAGTCAGGCATATCCGTTTACTTGAATAATGTTCCGAATAGCGCTTTCGGATCCGAATGATCAAGGCGCGAAATACCATCCAAAAGGGCAGTGTGTAGGCTATACCTTCAATAAATTCTTCCGGACAGCTTGCCCAATACTCTTTCCAGCTCGCTGAAAAAAAGAGAAGATGCACCACGACACCTACTACCGGGACTCCAAATAGCATGAGGAGCCGATCGTCAAACATCAAATGTTCATCTTCTCTCTTTAGCATAAAGTCAAAAATAGGGTTACTAGAATTGAATTCGATATAAGAAATCCGGAAAGAAACCCACCTGGTCTATGCGATCGACATTATTGGTCAATCGATTAAATTGTCGCACAAATATGTTTTGGCGATTGGTCACATTCTGTGCATCAAAAAACAGCTGATGCGATACTTTTTTCTTTCGGCTGTTGAACTTGAATCCTACTTTGATGTCCCACCTCAGGTAGGAATCATATTGCTGAGAGAAAGCTTCCTCTACGTTAAGAACTTCTGCTCCCGCAATCCTAGAACGTTCCAAATCAACTGGGGTAAACCACCTTCCCCCCGCGGTAGTAAATTTGGTATCGATGACAAAAGCATTTCGTTTTGCACGACCTACCTTAAATTCTCGACCTCCCAAGATGTTGACGACATAGCCATTGTCAAAAGGAGTGCTTCTTTCGACTCCATCACTCCCTTGATAACGGCTGTCAAATATTGACGTTGTCAAGAGCAGGTGGTATCCGCGACTGTAAAACTTCTCTAAGGTCACCTCGAGTCCCCGATTAAACCCTTGCCCCTCGCTTACCAGCGACGTCTTGTCAGTCGCAAAAACGAAGTCTGCACCTTCCGTGAGGGTAGAGTAAGACGAAGGGACCGATTCGACCGGCGCACGATCGATGTCTTGATAGTAGAGCTCCGTTTTAAGTCTCCAGTTTTCTCCCAACTTGCCATCGTATCCCAGAACAAAATGCTGTGACCTAACAAAGTCAAGACCAATATTTGTTTGCATGAGAGCTCCGTCCACTTGCTCATTGAGCAGCATAATGGGTAAAGGCGCATGCTGATTGTGCATGCCATAACCCAGGGTCAAGCGATCTCTAGGAGATACTTCGTAGCTCAGAGAAGCTCTTGGTTCCAAGACAAACTGTTCATTGAGTCCGGAATATTGTCCATGCAAACCAGCGTTCAAGGTTATGTTTTTTCCAATGCGATATTGTGTCTGCACAAATGGCTGGAGCATGGTATACCTCCCATCAAATTGCAGAAGGGTAAACCAGTCAGGATCTCCATCACCATCAAAATCAGGCTGTTCATCACGATCACGAAATAACGCATCATTGCCAGCGTTCTGAATCAGCAGGCCCGCTCGAATCGTTTGCCTCGCATCGAATTTATAGTTGATGTAGCTGGACAAGCTCAATTGATTTTCACGCGTATCCACTTCTGTATAATCGATTTTGCGCTCATGATCTGTACCCATGTCGAAATAACGATCCTGCGAAAAAGTGTTCTGTCGAAATGAACTCGCAAGAACCGTACGTACATAGGTTTTTTTATTCAAAATGATGTTGTGCTTGAGCCCTACCACGCCGAAAGAACCTTCTACGAAAGAATCCTCATCCTCTGCTGCGAAGAGATCTCCTTCGTCGATTTCTGATCCCAGAAAATTAATGTCTGAACGGCCTCCAATTCCAAAGAGAGAAAATCGACCGGTCTTTCCTTTTCCAAAATCAAGCTTAAAAGAAACATCTTGAAGCGC
>JAHQVP010000071.1 GCA_019634275.1 Saprospiraceae bacterium | reverse complement strand
GTGTCGGGAGGGGATTTTCGATTTCCACCAGAATCAAGGGTGCCATTGGGATATTGCAGGAGCAGCAACTTGTCCATTATCTCCGATAAGGCATCCACAACCTGACCTGATTGATAATATGTGGACTTGGTATGGCAGAATGCAGCGGTTAGCATAGAAAAGGACTCACTAAGGTTGCGATAGTATTGCCGTTGCACCAGCGATGTGAGGTCTTGCACTATTCTTTTCACCGACTTATCATTGGCCTCCACCAAACGGGTCATCATGGAATTGTCGAGGAGGTATTTGCTGGAAAAAATCTTCTTGAGAAAATGTTGAGGAGAAACCGCTGCTGCTATGGTGAATGAGCTTGCTTTCAAAAACGCTTCTCTACTTATTTTTTTCATGCTTTTCTGGTGTCCTAAATTATTTAAGAAAAGTTCGATAGATCTACCGCTTGCTGAGTGCGTCAGGAACTAATGCAATTGTTTGAATGGCAGCCAGTCCCCATTGTGCCATATTGTTGGTAGAGACCCAACTTGCTTCATCCACTTCATTCAGTACCTCAGGTCCAGATAGCGGAACTGTTATCCTCTTATTCTGCTCCCGCCAATTTGAACTATTAAATTCCACGGCTGCGCGTTGAGCCAGGCGATCGTCCTTCAATTTAAATGACGCGTAGGCCGTCAAACGGGAGTGAGCGGATGCGAAGCTGGGCTTGCGAATAATCTGCCCGAGTTCTTCTTGCATTTGCTCCTCGGATGCATTCCATAGCCGGCAATAGCTCAACCAGGCATTGTCAAAATCAGGTATGTCAACCAGTTGAATCACTTCCGACAGAATCTCCGGAAGTCCGAACATGATCTTTAAATGTTCTGCTGTTGGACTAATTCCTTCAGGTTCAGTCAGTTCTTTTGTATCCGGATCAAACCAAAAGCTATCGGTAAAGAAGCCCCATTTGGATTGGCCGATCGACCGCATACTCGCTTCGATCCATTTCCCATATTTGGCTTCGCCGGTGCGCTCCCAAGCTGTGAGCCAATTGGCTAGCACTGCACCGTAGTCGGTACCGGATGATAGTCGGCAGCGCTTTGAAGTATCAGCCTTGGCGAAGGTTGGATTTCTGCCAAACAGGTACACCTTCCGGTGAGCATCCAGCGAAGCTATCCGTCTATCCGCTTCGGCCACTTCCTGCAACACATCACCGGTTCGCTCGTCGGTGGTCAGGTAATAATGAAAGCGGCGATTGGCAGCGGTACTTATCCTCAGTTGCTTGGCACTGCATCCCCAATGCTGTACATTATGACGAGTCCCCAGGCCAGCAAAGCGCCCCAGGTGATAGATGTCTACATCTCGATTGTGTCTGTTCATGGCTTCCGCAAGCCGAAAGGCATCCGGATTTCCACTTCTCAAATAGGTATACCAGAGCATGAGATCGGTGGATAGCTCGGAATTGTCCCAGGCATAGCCACCGATATCGTACCGCCACACATGACGGTCCTGGTCGTAGGTATGCATCACATCCCCATAGTCCCAGAATCCATACCAGTGATGTTGTTCCACTTGGCTTTTGTAGTACTGAATAAACCAACTCAATTGGGACTCAATTTCCATGTGGGCTTCGGAAGAATGGTTGGGGAGATCCCACATGGTACCAAAGACCTTCGCTCGCTTAAGATCAACAGGCCTAGGAACAAGTTGAACTGGAAGGGAAATCTCAGCTGCAAAAGTAGCGAGCTCTTGGTTCGATGGAGTCGAATCTACCACGCGCAAAGTAATGTCTGTAGAGCGCGCTATGCCGTGAGGAGTGCCAAAACCATTTTCGTAGTCTTCATAAGTAATCTCGAGTGCATCTAATTGTTTCGCGTAGGGATGATCAGGGACAGAGGACTGGATGCCTTCCACATCCAGGTCCGTCAGTGGTCCTTCCATATCCTGTGCTAGGCCATCGTGATAAAAGCGTATGTCCATGGGAGGAACCTCTGGAGACCATAGCCAAAGCGTTACTTCTGCAGCCGGACTTGCTGCATTGCGTATGTCCATTTGAGTTGGGTGCAGTTTCCAAAAATCACGCATGCCGAATACCACACCTGCAGAGGCTCCACCAATGTACCCTAAGCCATTCGAACGACCACCCTCGTCTGCTTTTATCCAAGCATGACCAGCTTTTGTTCGCTTTTTAATCGTAAACCCGTTGGCATTGAATTGCGTTAGAGTGAAATCTGCCCAGGTAGGCACCCAGTGTATTCTAGCGCTTACGCGTTTATTCCAGGTAGTGATATTGGGAACCCTTTTACCCTCGGTTTGGGCTTCACGAACTTCTTTTCCCGGATCC
Organism: Saprospiraceae bacterium; assembly: GCA_019634275.1. GTDB lineage: Bacteria > Bacteroidota > Bacteroidia > Chitinophagales > Saprospiraceae > CAJQNM01. Next base: position 3,558 of record JAHQVP010000071.1, on the reverse strand, counting down.
CGGCGCAAACCTGTTAGCCCCTGAACGGCTTCAGCCCATATGCCTTTGTCCTGACCGGCAAAGCGGATATGCCGATTGTAATGCTCGTCGTACATCATCATATTGAACCGCACTCCCAGGCTACTGATGAAATCATGATGCTCATCGCCATCGTAGACGAAGGTATGCGTCATGCGTATTTCAGGACTGCCCGCAAACAGATAAAACCTCACGATGAAAGGTAACCACTCTCGTCCCTCTGCGGTTAGATGGTTGCCCTGAGCTTTGACCACTGCCCGGATTGGGCCCGCTTGTTCTATCTCTACTAGATCGAGTGTGCTGGTAAAGGCTTCAGTGCTGGCTCCCCGTTCGGGTTTGTCCTGTCGGGTACCGGTCAAAATGCCATCTTGTACTACCGTATTTCCGTTTCTACTGATCGAGCTGATTAGGATGCTTCCATCGCGTGGAAATGTACATTGCACAATGCCGGTATCGATCAGCACATGTTCTGATTCTTCCTTTACCTGGATAGGGGTGGGGTGGGACGCTGGCTCTCCCGCGATGATCTCGTAATACTCCTCTGAAGGTGCGTCAGGTGCAACGGCGTGCCCGGTCCATTTGAGGCTACCATCGGGCCAAGTTGCTGTCGTCCAGGTTTGCATGGGTATCTTATCTCCAGCTGCAGTGCGGAGATCGAAACGAGTGCCAACCGGATGTTCGCCTTGAGGCCATGGCACACCAAAAGATTTTCCTGCTTGTATGGCTGGTCTGCCGCCTTCAAGCCAGTAGACTTTAGTGGGACCCTCCGTAGGAATAGAGTCTAGTGGATGTTTGGATGACGTAGAATCTTGCTGGTCTAGAGATGCAAATGGTACAGTGACAGTCGCCAAGGATGTTTTTTTTAGAAATTCCCGGCGTGGCACGATTTTCATAAGCGGCTTTTTTCAAAATAATTTGACTAGGAAAATACCACAAAATTTAACTAGGAGTGGACGGGTATACCTTTAGGGTCCAATGCCTGCAAGAGGGTACTTTGTGGCTGAAGTTGATTCGAATTCTGCAACTACGTCGAATGGCTACGACAGCTGGCGGCACGAGACCAAGTAAGAGATAGAGGCGAATTATAAGGAACTTAGTGTGAAGAGTCTATTGTTCATCTCTATCTGACTATTTCAGAAAAGGTAGTTAGAAAAAAGTCGTTTCTGTTATTTTTAGATCATGCAACATGGTGTAATCACTTGGCTTTTGACTTCTCCATTCAGGACCGAAACAATTGAACTCTTTGAGCATATTGCACAGATTGGCTTTACCCACGTAGAGATTCCGATCGAAGATCCAAGTTTGATTGATGGCGATCTCGTAGCAGAAGCGCTAGCGAGGTACGGCCTGCAAGCCATTGCCTGTGGCGCTTTTGGACCATCAAGAGATCTGACCAGCGAGGATATTCAGTTGCATCACAATACCTTTGGCTACGTCCGTGAATGCTTTGCACTTTGCCAGAAGTGGGGGTGTGAATTTCTGGCGGGACCGATGTACTCAGCCGTCGGTAAAGCGCGATTATTACCTCCAGAAGCCAGACAAAAGGAATGGGATCTGGCCACAGTCAATTTGAGAAAGATTTGCTTGATGGCAGAAGATCACGGACTGAAGATCGCGATTGAACCCATCAATCGGTTTGAAACAGACTTAATCAATACTTCGGTGCAAGTGATGCAACTCATCGACCAGATCGATCATCCTGCTGCAGGTGTTGCCCTCGATTCATTTCATATGACTCTGGAGGAAGCAACCTTATCCAAGGCGATCGAAGTTGTAGAAGATAGGTTATTGCATGTTCAGGTATCGGAGAACCATCGAGGGGTACCGGGTAGCGGACAAACCAACTGGCTCGACTTCAAGTTGGGTTTGTCGCAAATAGGATACGACGGGGTGGTGAGCATAGAAAGCTTCACTCCAGAAGTGCAGGAACTAGCTGGGGCAGTGTGCATCTGGCGTACTTTTGCTGAAAGTCAAGATGAGTTTGCGGCAGAGGGCTTTCGATTTCTGCAATCGTTGTTTAAGAAGTAGTATAATCATGATATGAATGCCTTTAGGAAGAAGGTCTTGTTGTCGAAAGCCTATATATAGGGAGTATGACCCTGCAGCGGGACAGGGAACTAAGATGAATTTAGTAATATAGAAGTACGAGTGCACTGTATATGCAAACAAGTAGTTTTAATGTGGCCATCGTGGGCCTAGGTTTCGGAGCTGAATTTATTCCAATTTACCAGAAACATCCTTTGGCCAATATGCATGCGATCTGTCAAAGAACTCAAACAAAGCTGGATGAGATTGGTGATGCATTTGGAGTGGAGAAACGGTATAGCGATTATTCAGAATTGCTAAAGGACCCAGCGATTGACTTCGTACACATCAATTCTCCAATTGGGGATCATGCTGCACAGTCTATTGCAGCACTAAAAGCAGGCAAACACGTAGCCTGTACTGTACCCATGGCTACAACGGTGGAAGAGTGCCGTCAGATCGTGGACCTTGTAGAACAAACAGGCCTGCACTATATGATGATGGAGACCGTCGTGTACAGTCGGGAATTTCTCTTTGTAAAGGAAATGTATGATAAGGGAGAACTGGGCAAAGTCCAGTTTTTGAGGGCTTCTCATCAGCAGGAGATGGCAGGATGGCCGGGATACTGGGAGGGCCTTCCACCCATGCATTACGCGACGCACTGCGTAGGGCCCGTTTTGGCGCTAACACGTAATCAAGCGGAGTACGTTTCGTGCTTTGGCTCAGGAACGATTGATGCTCAGCTGATACCTAAGTACAATTCGCCTTTCGCGATCGAGTCCTGTCACATCAAATTCAGGGATTCAGACCTGGCAGCAGAAATAACTCGATCTCTATTTAATACGGCTAGACAGTATCGCGAGAGTTTTGACGTCTACGGATCTAAGAAATCATTTGAGTGGACGCTGATCGAACATGAGCAATCCGTCATTCACACGGGAGAAGAACCGGAACGTGTAACCATACCTGACTATGCTCATCTGCTTCCTCCGGAGATTGCCCCATTCACCACAGCCGGCGTATACGATGAAGACGATAATCAGCACCTTTCTTTTATTCAGGGAGCAGGACATGGAGGATCTCATCCCCATTTGTGTCATGAATTTCTTTCTGCCCTGACCGAAAATAGGTCGCCTTATCCCAATGCGAAGGAGTCAGCCAATATAACCTGCGTGGGTATTCTGGCGCATGAATCTGCCATGGAAGGAGGCGTCATCAAGCAAATGCCGGACTTTACTTTCTTGTAGGTCGCCCAACATGGTCCTTAGCTAGACAAAAGGGGCAGCTGTTACCAAACAACCGCCTCATGTCGAAATTACTGCTAATTCTAGTTTTAGATTTCGCGGTCTAAGAGTAAGGATACCTAGGTGCATCCCCGGAATAACAATATATGAACATGTATTCATATCAGCCGTGTTAAATGCGGATTGACGGATACTCACTTTGTGTGATCCAGATCACAGATTAGGAGGTGACACCCATCTACCTTTGACGACGATCATTTGATAGGAATTC
>JAHQVP010000070.1 GCA_019634275.1 Saprospiraceae bacterium | reverse complement strand
TCGTTGCTTATGCCTGATTTGTTTTCTGGCAAGGCGTCGTCGGATGCTGCCGCCGTGGGCCTATCGCATTTTGCCCCCAAGGCTAAGCGGATAATTTACTTGTTTCAAAATGGCGCTCCATCCCAGTTAGAGAGTTTTGACTGGAAGCCCAAGTTACGCGATCTACATGGTCAGGATCTCCCTGCTTCGGTGAGAGATGGACAACGTTTGACCGGGATGACATCAGGCCAAAAGGAGTTTCCCATGGTAGGCTCCAAATTTGATTTTAAGCAGCATGGCCAATCGGGCACCTGGGTCAGTGAGATTTTCCCCAATATTGCAAAGATTGTAGATGATATCTGCGTCATCAAAACGGTACACACCGAAGCGATCAACCACGATCCTGCGCTGACTTTTATTCAAACTGGAGCCCAGATCGGCAATAGGCCCAGCATGGGTGCCTGGTTGAGTTACGGCTTGGGTAGTGAGAATAAGAACCTACCTGCTTTTTGTGTACTGCTGTCGCGAGGAGCAGGAAATGGCCAGGGGGTCTATTCAAAGTTGTGGACCAATGGCTTCTTGGATTCTGTCCATCAAGGGGTACAGTTTAGTTCGGGAGAGGATCCAATCATGCACCTTAATAATCCCAAGGGGACCGATAAGACTCAGCGTCGTCGAATGTTGGACAAACTGGCACAATTGAATGCCAAGCAATTTGAAGAATTTGGGGATCCGGAGATCCAAACCAAAATACAGCAGTATGAGATGGCGTATCGCATGCAGACCGCGGTACCAGAGTTGACGGATCTAAGCAAGGAGCCGGAGCATGTCATCCGGATGTACGGAGCCGAATGTTTGGTGCCCGGGACCTATGCTGCCAACTGTCTACTGGCCCGAAAACTCTCCGAATCTGGCGTGCGTTTCGTGCAGCTGTACCATCAAGGATGGGATCAACACGGCAACTTGGTGAATGAGATGAAAGGGCAGGCCAAAGATGTCGACCGCCCGACGGCCGCGCTCATTAGGGATTTGAAGCAACGAAATTTGTTGGATGAGACTTTGGTGATTTGGGGAGGAGAATTTGGCCGGACCAATTATTGTCAGGGCAAATTGACGGAATCTGTTTATGGGAGAGATCACCATCCCCGATGCTACAGCATGTGGATGGCTGGAGGAGGCATTAAGCCGGGTGTAAGTTATGGGGAGACGGACGAACTGGGGTACAACATCGTGAGAGATCCCGTGCATATTCATGATTTACATGCTACCATCATGCACCTCATGGGCATGGATCATGAGCGACTTACTTACAAGCACCTCGGGAGACGATACCGGCTTACCGATGTCTTTGGTCATGTTGTCCCAGGCATCATGGCGTAGTGGTTAATGTGGATCGCCCTGACCGCCCCGCCTTACAAATCAGGCCAAGTCGGCTGGAAGCATCCTTTTGGGTCGGCAGACGCCTAGATATAAACAGATGAATAGCAAACCCCTCATCAATGTGCATACGCACATCTTTACCTCTGAAGATGTTCCGCGCTATATTGCCAAAGGAGTATTTCCATTCTATTGGTTACTTGATCTGCGCAAAGTCATTCCCATTGCCAAAATCTATTTCAAATGCAAGCCTTTTTTTCACCGACTAAATAGACATCGCCGAAATGCTTTGTCTGCGATACGATCCAGGTGGTTTCTTCACATACTCTACACCGCAGGCCTAGTTTGGCTTTCGCTCAATGCCCTTTATTTTCTGGTAGATTATGCTAAGTGGGACTTTTCAGCCTATCTGCCAGACTGGGCAGTTTTTGACTTAGCGGAGAGGATGTTGAAGAAATACCTCCTGTTGGAGCAAGCTTCTGCCGTGCTTAGAACAGCCATGATCGCTACTGCATACGCTATGTTCAAACCCCTCAGGCAATTGATGTGGAAATTCTTAGTGATGATTTTCCAACCGCTGAGGAGTATCCCCAGGGACCAGATAGCCCATTTTTGGCATCGGTATAAAAACATCATCCGCTTTGCTACCTACAAGAATCAGGCAGGAGTATTTGATCGCTTGCATAAGATGTATCCTCCGCTTTCCAAGATGGTGGTCTTGCCCATGGACATGGAGTTCATGGGGGCAGGTGCTCCTCAACGTAGCTATTTGCAACAGTTGGAAGATCTGCATGGTCTGGCCATTGGAAAGACTCGTCGAGATGTCCTGGTTCCCTTTTTGTTTGTGGATCCCAGGCGCATACGTCATGACCGGAAGATAAAGACAAGCAATCCTTTTTTTGATTGGGAAGTGCAAAATGGAAAAGTGTGCCTAAAGCCTTGTCTAGTAAAAAAGTACTTGGAAGACGACAATGGGGGTAGGGGAGTGTTCAAGGGGATTAAGATCTATCCGGCATTGGGATACTACCCATTTGATGAGGATTTGTTGCCGCTTTGGCTTTACTGCCAAGACCATGAGATTCCCATTACCACGCATTGCATAATGGGATCGATCTATAGTAGAGCTCGTCTCCATCGCAAACAGCTTCATCATCCTTACTTGACAAAGAATGGCAAGTCTCTGAGATTGCGCCATATCACTCGTTATGAAGCACAACGTAATTTCACACAGCCTTTAAATTATGCCCTACTACTCGAGCCCCGCCATCTGCATCAGTGGCTGTCCAGGTGTCGTACAGAGATTGCGGACTTATTTTATTCTGAGGGAGGCCAACGACGGGACTTGTCGGGTTTGAAGATCAACTTAGCACACTATGGAGGTCCGAGCGAATGGGCTAAATACCTGGAGCAGGATCGCTTAGAACCAAGTCAAGAACTCATTGAAATGCCCAATATTGGGGTGTCTTTTCGCTATAAGCAAGTGGATGCGGCAAAGAACAATCCTACCTTGTTTTACAACGAACGCCTTGCGGACCTTTGGCAAAGTGGGGTGGATTGGTTCTCTCTTATCAACAGTTTGATGATGCAGTACCCGAATGTCTACGCCGACATCAGCTATACATTGCATGATCCGGTGATCAAGCCGTTGCTTTCGCGCAATATGCAGCACCCTCGCTTGCGTAGACGGATCCTCTTTGGGACCGACTACTATGTGGTCCGTCAGCACGATACTGAGAAGGGCTTATTTCTCCGATTGTTAGAAGGTTTGGATAAGGATGATATTGAGCTTTTGATTCGACAGAATCCTACCGAATTCCTATCTATTTGAAATTGTTTTGCGACAGCAGACGGTGTTCATCCAGCGAATCACTATTTTTCCACAATGACCAGAGGCAAAGTAATTTCTCTTCTGAATAATGTGGCCTTTGCACTCAATGCCCTGCTGCTCGTTTTACTGCTGGGAGAGGGAAGATTGGTCATTCCCGACGCATTGGCCACGGCCGGGCGATTTCATATAGTGATGCTCCATCTTCCGATTGGTCTCATCTTCGTGCTGCCCGTCATCGCCTGGGTCAATGGCAAAGGAGTAGACACTTCGTTGCGCAAACTGGAGCAAATCGTTCTGCATCTGGTTGCTGTCTTGACTGCAAGTACCGCTCTGGCTGGTCTTTTTCTGACATTTGACGCCGGATACGATCCAGCTGCTGCAAAGTGGCACAAGTGGTTGGGGTCGCTGCTCGCCTTTGCATCCTACGTGACCATTCGTATTCATGGAAAAAACGTTCGGAAAGGCTATTATTTCGCTTTAGCAGTTCTGATGGGGTTGGTGTTTTGGGCTGGACACCTTGGGGGCAAGATGACGCACGGAGATCACTTTCTCTTTCCTCCTGACAAGATCGATCACCGACCAAACGTCGACGAGCATACCCCCATATTCACTGCATTTATTAAGCCGATTCTTGATCAGCATTGTGTGTCTTGTCACCGAGATGGGAAAGCGAAGGGCAAGTTAGTTATGACCAACGTCAGTGGAATAGTGCAAGGAGGCGCTTCAGGCCCCTTGGTCATGGCGACAAGAGGTGACGAAAGTGAAATGATTAAGAGAATGCGCTTGCCATTGGATCATGAGGACCACATGCCCCCCAGGAAGAAATCCCAACCTTCTGAAGCGGACATTGATTTGATCAAGACCTGGATCGATCTTGGGGCAGATTTTGATCAATCGCTTGCAGACCTGGACACCACGGAAAGTGCAGAGGTTTTTCGATCCAAATATTCGTCATTGCCAAAGGCCACTGTCGCATATGATTTTGATGCCGCTGATGCAGATCAGATCGCCGACTTGAATACTCCTTTTCGTGCCGTCAGACCCACCCATGAAGGTTCTCCGGCACTGGATGCAACCATCTTCGTCCGAGCTGTATACGAACCTGTTTTTCTAGAAGAATTAGCAGCAGTCGGTGATCAGATTGTGTCTCTCAGTCTGCTCAACCTTCCGGTTCGCGATGAGGAACTGTCTACAGTTGGCGACTTCAAAAACTTGGAGAAGCTGATACTCAACGGGACCGATATTGATGGCTCGGGACTTGCATACTTAAGAAACTGCAGTCAGCTTAGATCACTGGGGTTGTCAGAATGTCAAGTTGACTTTAGCCAGCTGCAGGTACTTGCCGACTTTCCCTCCCTGAGGGAGATATCGTTATGGAATACGCCGATTAGTCCCGAGCAGATTACGGCCTTGAAGAAGGACATGCCCGGCGTCCAATTTGAACTAGGATATGTACCTGATCCATCAGAACAGGTCTCGCTCAGTCCCCCCATCTTGATAAATGAAGAATTGATCATCAAATCCGGGGAGATGATTGAGCTGAAAAACATGTTCGAAGGCGTGGAGACCCGCTACACCCTGGATGGAAGCGAGCCGGACAGCAGTTCATTGCAATACGAGGGCCCATTCCCATTGACTTCTGCTGTCGAATTAAAGGTCAGAGCCTACCGAGACGGATGGCAACCAAGCCGCTCCAAGTCCTATGGGCTGTATATGGTGGGACATGAGTATGAGGCAGAGCTTGTGACATCTCCTAATCCACAATACCCCGGGAGCGGAGCGAATGGGCTCCATGACTTAACATTTGGAAAAACGAATTCCTTGAAATCACCGGCCTGGCTTGCCTACCGCGAGGGTCCCATGGTGGCCACATTAACCTTTGCTAAGGATACCGATGTGGATGAAGTAGTAGTAAAGTGTGGACAGAACATTGGGGCCTGGGTTTTGGCGCCGCAGCAGATTTCAGTCTGGGGAGGAGCCGATGTAGATCATCTCCATAAGATCGGCGAGATTGTACCACCCGCTTCAAAAGAAGGAGGTGGAAATCGTGATCTGCCGCTCCGGGTCAAGGTAACGAAAGGCTCTTATAAGGTGCTGCGTCTTGAAGTACAACCGTTAAAGAGGTTGCCCTCCTGGCACCAGGGAGCGGGAAATCCTAGCTGGGTTTTTGTCGATGAAGTGTTTGTATACGGTTGAATGTGGGGCAAGCAAACTGAACAAGACGCTTGACCACTGGTCAATTATTATTTACCTTTAAGCTGTGAAGTACAGCGCTTTCTGGAGACTTCTAAAAAAGGATGGTTGGTATCCTGTTAGTCAATCAGGATCGCATGTAAATTGCGTCATCCAACTAAGAAGGGTATGATCATATTTCCAAATCATGGGAGTCGGGAAATGGGTAAGGGGTTGGAAATGAAACTTAGAAAACAAGCCGGATTAGATGAAAAGAACAAATAGAAGGTATGACTTTATCGTCGAGAAGACTGATACTGGATTTTCAGCCTATTGCGACAAGGCACCAATTTTTACATCTGGTTCGACGATTACAGAATTGAATCTGAACATACTTGAGGCAACCAATCTCTATCTTGAAGAGGAGGAATTGGAAGTAACGATGAAAAATATAGATCTGTCGATTGATCTGAAGCAATTCTTCCAACATTACCGAGTGCTAAACGGAAAATTTCTAGCGAAACGTATTGGGATGAATGAGACGCTGCTAAGTCAATATGTCACAGGGAAGAAGAAGCCATCTCGTAAGCAGGTAAATAAAATCATTGACGGCATACAGGAAATCGGAAGAGAACTCAGTGAGCTAAATCTGATAAGTGCCTAGTTAGATGGCGGGACCTAACATGCGATCATGACGATCATACCTCCTTCATCGGCACGACGCATGTCGCAAAAACCATGTGGGGCGGCAGGGTATACTTTTCCCCTATTCGAATAAAAGTACCGTGTCTCTTTGGCAGTAAGGCCGTTCGGTTGGTACTTTAGAGGCTTTTCAAAACATAACTTCACATCATGACTATTCCCGTAGAGAGAATCACCAATATGGTGATCGATTATGCTCCAAAAGTCCTTATGGCAATCCTCACTCTAATTGTTGGATTATGGATAATTGGCAAACTGGTTAGAATATCCCGAAAAGCAATTGCGGCCAGTGGCGTCGACGACACCCTGGCCAAGTTTCTTGGAAGCCTCATCAGCATTGCCCTGAAGATCATGCTTTTCCTATCCGTTTTGGGCATGTTTGGTGTCAACACGACCTCATTCATCGCCATTTTTGGTGCCTTGATGGTGGGCGTCGGCATGGCCATGAACGGCACCCTGGGACATGCAGCGGCTGGTGTCATGCTCATGATTTTCAAGCCCTTTCGTGTCGGTGATTTGGTTGAAATTGGGGGTGGCAATATTGGTACCGTTGATGAGATTAACGCATTTAATACCACGCTCAAAACCTTGGACAATAAGCGGATCATCATTGCCAACAGCAATGTGACAGGAAATGACATCACCAATATTTCTGGTCAAGGCACCGTGGGTGTAGAGTTGACCTTTGGTATTGGCTATGGAGATGACATTGACAAAGCTCGTTCCATCATTTTGGATGTAGGGAAGTCTTGCCCCCATATCTTAGATGACCCTGCCCAAGGGGTTGTCGTTGCAGAGCTCGGTGACAGTTCGGTCAATTTGGCGACCAGGCCTTTCTGCAAAAGCGAACACTACTGGGATACCATGTTCTTTATGCAGGAAAATGTAAAGAAGGAATTTGACAAACACGGCATTGGCATTCCTTATCCGACCCTTGATGTAAATGTGTTGCCACAGTCAAACTGAGGCAGAGGTATTTGTCGAGTCGCATTGGCAGCAGTGTCACGACAGCGTCGGTTATATAGATATGAAAACAATCAAAGCTTTTGTGCTCGTGGTTTGCCTTTGCGGGCTCTCCACCGGGCAAAGTGGCGCACAGAACTCTCCATGCTCCCAAGAAACCTTTCGAGATTTCGATTTTTGGATTGGCCATTGGCAAGTTGGTAACGATAGTGTAGTAGCAGGGTACAGCCGTGTAGATCTCATCTTGGACAGCTGTGTACTGTTAGAAAATTGGACAGGGACAGGCCCTTCTCGAGGTAAAAGCTTCAATCACTTTGATCTGACTTCCGGTAAGTGGAAACAGAAATGGGTAGATAATTTTGGAACCAATCTGGAATTTATTGGCAATGTGCGCAATGACTCCATGATTTACGAAACGACTTCCGTGAGTCGAAGGACAGGTGATTCCATTCGCCATCGGATGATCATAGCAAAGATCGATCAAGATCATGTTAAACAGCATTGGGCTCAATCCAATGATGATGGTACCACCTGGACTGTTGCCTTCGATGCGATTTATTCAAGGTCGATCGATCAGCAAGAAGCAAGTGCGCAGGAAGAAGTGCAGCGGGTATTGGATGACATGTATACAGCGATTTCTTTTAATGCTGACAAACCCTTTGATGAAGGACAGTTTAGAGAAGTATTTATGAGTGGTGCTACCTTAGTCAATGCCACCCAGGAGAGCGCTGCGCAAGATCCCATCGCTTTTGCCGCTGGTCTAAAAGAGTTAGAACAACGACAGGCTTCTTTTTATGAGCGCGATGGTCCTGTAAAAATTGATGTATTTGGAAAGGTAGCGCAATACAGGGGGTACTACGTCGCCTCTGAGGACAAGACCGAGAAAACCACTATTTCACAAGGAGTAAACCTGGCGCAGTTGGTAAGAGATACCGATGGGAAATGGAAAATCATATCCATCATTTGGGACGAGGACAAAGAGCTGCATCCTTTTAAAACCAAATTTTAGAGACTAGAACTTCCACCCAAGGCGAATCTCAAGATTGCTGCCCATCGCATCTGCAAAGTAGCGGAGTCGATCCGTATAAGATCGATACCGAGTGTTGAGGATATTGCTAGCAATCAAATGCAACTGCCATTGCCGATACGTTGCCGACATACTGGCACTCAGCAGAATGTAGCCGGAGGGAGGGGGGATGAGATCAAAGTCTTTGGCGTCGTTGCCGAATCGTTGCAGGTCCGTACGAAACGCTTCTAAGAATTCTTGAGCAGAGATGATGCGTGGATGTTGTGTTTGTTCGAATGTGTACGAGCAAGAAATCCTGGCCTCAAAACCATCGAGCCAAGAAATCGAAGGGCTGAGCACCGAGGTATAGCGGAGGTCAGCAGGAGGTAGTCCAACAAAGTAATCATCACGCTCGATTTGCTTAGCCCACAGATAGCTGGCACTAAGTTGAGATTCCCAAACCTCGTTGTGGCGCCATCTGGCACTGAGATCGCCACCCCAAAATAGTGCGTCTGCCTGATCATTGATATAAAAGATAAATACACCTCGCGGGGTCCGTGTGAAGCCGGCTGGTCGAGAATTGATAAAGTTCTGTACGTAGTTGACGTATGCCGAGAACTCCAAACCAAAATTGTTTTTCTCGATCGTTAATCCATTGATCCACTTATATCCTTGTTCTGCCGGTACGGCTCGATCACTCTCATCCAAAATTCCTTCTGTCGTGACTATAAAATCAAAGCGCTCATCGACCGTATAGCGCCAGAGGCCATACTCTAAGAAAAAGGAGTGCTGCCCAAAGCGGTACAATTCAGCAATGTTCGGGGCCCGCCAGGCCGTTCCCAGGTTAGACCGAAAGATCGTGCCTTCTGCCAGTTCTAGTTTGGCACCCAGCGTGCCTGAAAGGTTTTGATAACGGACGGTATTTCGGTAGATCGTATTGTCTGGTTCTCTACCGGTAACATCCGATTCCAGGATATCATATCTCAGGCCAAATTCAATAGCGGAATGGTTCCATTCGTAACTTTCAATGAGGTAGACTCCAAGCCGTTCCTGGCGATAGTTGGGTACGAATGGGACCGTGTTGGTTCCCGGATTATTACGGTTGACCTGGGACAACCACTGGGCGCCCAGCTTTCCTTCTAGAAAACCAACCTTTGGATGGTGCCAATCCAAATCCATACTATGACTCTCTAACTCAAGATCAATGTTAGGTGCTTCAATTCTACGCACCCCAAACTCTTGTCGCATATTGGTTTGAAAACCATATTGAAGACGAAGAGACTGTTGCTCCCCAATATAGCTCCAGAGGGCTTTTGCCGTAGAGTGTCGTGTTTCTTGCTTGGGTTCAGAGAGATCGTAACTAAATGCATTCGTGCCTTGAGGTATATCACTTTCCAAGGCGGATTCCAGATCGCCCAATGTGCTGAAGACGGATCCACTGAGAATACCTAATGATTGTTCGAGATGACTTCCTGAGATCCGAAGATCCATTTTCGAATTCCAGTGAAAGAGTGCCTCTAGTCGAGCACTTTTCTCTCGAAGTCCGGTGTTTGTCAGCATGTAGTCGGGGGCCTTTAAGTCTCCCTGCCGAGTCCATGAACCTCCTGCACTGATCCCCCATCGTTTGAATCCTTTCGAAATATCCAGAGTGCTTGTCAGTGATCTACCATTGGAGGCGAATCCGGACTCCAGCATCCCGGACAGTTTTTTACCAATTTCTGCTTTTTGCGGCTCTACAACGATGACGCCTCCTAAGGCATCTGGGCCGAATCGTACGGTGGCGGCACCTTTAATTACTTCAATTTCTTCCAACAAGGCAGGATCAATCTCGGGAGCATGGTCGATGCCCCAGTTTTGAAATTCATGGCGTAATCCGCCATTGATGACCAGGATGCGATTGCTGTGAAGCCCGTGGATCACCGGTTTCACCACGTTTTGACCAGTGCTGATGCTGCCCACGCCTGCCATGGAGGATAGGGCTTCTCCCAAGCTGCGGTTTTTCAAGAGCGCAAGGGCTCTCTCATCGAGCTCGGAGGAAGCTATGGAACCCATGTCTGCATGTTGATGCTCTGCTTCCACGGTGATGCCTTCTAGAAGCAGGTGATCCTCCGCTAAAAAAATCTTCATTGCACCATGATGAAAGTCATGATGATGTTTCAAAACCTTGTAGCCCAGTATGGAAAACTGCAGTTCATATTCCTCCGAGCAGAGATTCCCCAAGTAGAACATCCCGCTTTCGTCTGAAACTGTGCCAAGGGCGCTACCTTCCAATTGAATGGTGACCAGGGGGATGGGTTCTTCGCTAACAATGTCGAAGACCTGACCTTCTATGAAGAACCTGCACTGTTCAGATTGCTCCTGACCCACCACCGATGTCGTCAGACTAAATAGGATCAACAGGGCAAATGTCCTTACCCAAGTCCCATACTGAGGAGGCCTATAGTTTAGTGAATCGTACCCTAGCTGCATATTTAGAGGCCCACACAACCATGGTGTAGGTGCCAGGTGCAAGATCGCTAACTTCTATCACACTTGCGGGACGGGCAAGGTGCTTAACCAATTGTCCCATGCTGTTGTACACACTCCAGATAGCATCATCTGGAATAGATTCTCGAGACAGGATTCGGAGCCGGTCAGCCACTGGGTTAGGTGCAATGCTGATGGTCCGTTGTTGGGATTCAAAGACATTGGTCGTTGTGCTGTTCAAATTCCATGTGATGTCCAGATCGGTCGAACCATCCTCGGAGGTGGACATCGCGGACTTTACATCCGGCTGGTGCTTTAGCACCAATCGGAAAGTGCCCGCCACATCACTTGAAGTAGTCCAGCGTGTCAGGAGACCGACTGGAAGTCCATTATCATCTGCATCCAGGTAGTTGACGGGATCTGAGCCCACGTCCAGATTTCCATCACCGAGAGGATCAACAAACGCACCATCAGTCCAGCCAAAGAAGAACTGATGCTCATCGTCCTCTGCCATAATTTCTTCGGTAATGTCTTCCCCTTCAATGGTGTTTTCCAATGTGATCGAAAGTTGGTATTCGGTACTGTCCTCCAAAGTGATGTCCTCTACTTCCAAATCGAGTGGTCCGGGACCATCAGGATCGGAGGCAACAGCAACGATGGTATCACCACCAGAAGTTGGGGTGAAGGTGAGGGTCACGCGATCGATAACTTCTTCTTCGTTTTCGCAAGGCGGGGCATCAGGGTCGTCGACGATGTTGACGGTCCAGGTGATGTCCACATCGGTGCCTCCATCGTCAATGCCAGAGGTAGCAGACTTAATGTCGGGTTGATGCTTGAGCACAATTTGCAAGG
>JAHQVP010000069.1 GCA_019634275.1 Saprospiraceae bacterium | reverse complement strand
CACCCCTCCCCTTTCACCGGCAATGCGTTCTTCAACAACCATCATTTTAGCAAAACCAATGAGATTTTGATCAGTCAGGGCAAGGAGCCTATTGATTGGCGGGTCTGATTTGTTCGTACTAAGCTCACCTTAACTCAGGATATCCTTTACCACATGCCCGTGCACATCCGTCAAGCGAAAGTCTCGACCTTGAAAGTGGTAGGTGAGCTGCTCATGATCCACTCCCATGCAATGCAGTATCGTGGCCTGGAGGTCGTGGACATGCACTCGATCTTTGACGCCATAGTATCCCAGGTCATCGGTCTCCCCATAGCTGAGCCCTCCTTTGATCGCTCCTCCCGCTAGCCAAACGGTAAACGCCTCACTGTGGTGGTCGCGTCCTCTGAAGTCCGCCCCAGATGCGCGTGTCTCCATCATTGGGGTGCGTCCAAACTCTCCGCCCCATACGATCAGTGTATCTTCCCAGAGTCCGCGCAACTTAAGGTCTTCCAATAAGGCTGCAATAGGACGATCAATATTGCGGCAAGCATTTGCCAGGCCATCCACTACTCCATTGCCCTTGCCGGCCCCATGATGGTCCCAGGCATTGTCATAAAGCTGGATAAAGCGCACACCCTGCTCCGCAAGCCTTCGCGCCAACAAACAATTATTGGCAAAGGAGATGCGTCCGGGACTGGTGCCATACAGGGCATGAATGTAATCGGGTTCTTGAGTAATGTCCATGACCTCGGGCACTTCCGCTTGCATGCGAAAAGCCAGCTCATATTGCGAAATACGGGAAAGTATTTCTGGATCACCTACCATCTCATATTCTCTCCGATTTACCTCATTGATGGCCTCGATGGAGCGCTTGCGCATGGCCGCATCAATGGATTTTGGATTGTTTAGGAATAAGATTGGATCTCCTTGGGCACGACACTGAACACCCTGATGAAGAGAAGGCAAAAACCCACTCCCCCAAACCGACTTGCCCGCACTTGGATCACTACCTGAAGTCAATACGACAAAGCCAGGAAGGTTTTCGTTTTCGCTCCCCAAGCCGTACACCATCCAGGAGCCCATACTGGGTCGTCCCAGGCGGGGGCTGCCCGTATGCATAAACAACTGGGCTGGCGCATGATTAAATTCATCCGTATGCATCGCCTTTAAAAAGCAGATGTCATCAACCCTTTGAGAAAGGTATGGAAGATGATGTGAGAGCCAGGTACCTGATTCTCCCACCTGCTTAAACTCGGCCTGCGGTCCCATCATTTTCGGTACACCACTTAAAAAAGCGAACCGTTTTCCTTCCATCAAGGAAGGAGGGCAAGCCTGCCCATCATACCTTTGGAGGACAGGTTTATAGTCAAACAACTCCAATTGTGAGGGAGCTCCCGCCATATGTAAAAAGATCACTCTTTTTGCCCGAGGCACCTCGTCTAAAATCGAAGACCGCTCTGTGCCCAAAGTCGCCGACGGAGACGCTTGTCCATGCAGCAGTCCTCCTAAAGCCATCGCTCCAATCCCACCAAAGCAGCTTCTGAGGAAGTAACGCCGGGAATTAAATGCTCCAATCCGGAGCTGTGCCTCCTTTGATAGACTCATGTGTTTACAAATTCATCCAGGTTTAAAATGGCATTGGCCACCAAGGTAAGGGCTGCTTGCTTGTTTCCGTCTTCTGAGCTCAATGCGTCGTAGTAAAACGTTCTCAAGCCCGCTAATTTCTGCTGATCAATAGGTCGCAACATTACTTTTTGGTAACCAGTAGAAATCATCTGGTCTACTTCTTCCTCATGCATCATAAATTTTGCCAACTGGCCAGCCGCAGCGTAGTAGGCAGGATCATTGAGAAGAGCCAAAGCTTGTAGAGGGGTGTTGGTCCGTATTCTTCTACTGGTACAAACCGTTCGGTCGGTGCCATCAAAATTGATTCTGTTGGGAAAAGGATTGGTGCGTTTTATGTAGGTGTAGATGCTCCGACGTCGCTGCCCATCCCCTTCGCTCGGAGTGTAGCGATCGCCAAATCGAAATTGACCTGCTCCCTGCGGATAGGGCGGCCGAGCGCTGGGTCCGTGCATTTTGGGATTGAGCAAATCGCTTACGGCCAATACCTGATCACGCAGTTGCTCAGCTGTCAGCCGAATCCGACTGCCTCTTGAGCGCAGTAGGTTTCTCGGATCTTTATCCAGTTTGTCCGCCGTCACCTCTGCACTCTGCCGGTATGTCGATGACATCACCATGCTTTTGAGCAGATGCTTGACACTCCATTCCATGGAGTCTCGAAAGGTCACGGCCAACCAGTCGAGCAACTGAGGGTGGCTGGGCTTGATTCCTTGCGTCCCAAAATCTTCTACCGTCTCTACCAAACCAAATCCGAAAATCTGTTCCCAGAAACGGTTGACGATCACTCTTGCAGTCAAAGGATTTTCTCGGCTCACCAGCCACTGAGCCAAATCCAATCGCGTGGGAACTTCTGCATGAAGCTTTCCAAAAGCCAAAGGAACGCCTGGAGTGACTTCATCCCCTGGGACCAGCCAATTGCCCCGTTCAAAGATATGCGTCGGTTTTCGCTCATCGGATGGAAGTTCCTGCATGATGGGGGTTGGCACGGCTTCCACTTCATACAGTTGCTCCAGCTTTTGCACCACGTCGCTGCTTTGCCTCTCCCACCGGGGCGAATCCTTTACCAACTCAAACCAATCAAGGCGGAAAAGATCTGAATCCTGCACCTTGTCTTTCAAAAAACGAAAAAAGAGATCATGCCTGCCGTCCGGCGAAGAAACATCCATGGAGATGGTCGACCATCGGTCCCATCTGTTCCGATCGGCGGGATCTGTCAGGGTTGGAAGATAGACGGTTCCGATCACGGACCCATTTTGCGAACCCAGGCGCGCTTCAACATACCCCCCAAATGGAGATGCGTAGCGCAAATTGATATGATCGACCCCTGTCAGGTCTGTCTGATCATAGCGAACCCAGGAGGTGTCCTGTATCTGAAAGAGCGTTTTCTGTGCCGGAGCGGTCAATTCTATCAGAGGACTACTGGCATCAAACAACTCTGCCTCTTTGCGGAGAAAATCCAATTGATGCAGTACGGCCCTTCTTTTTTCATGAAGCGTAGCCTCATCCGCTATGTCCAATGGAACGCGTTCCTGTATCCACTCAATTAGCCCCTCCGCCGCCTGGCGCTGTGCTGGCTCATAAGTGAAGACATTGGGAGCCTCATGATAGATATCGCAATCCGCCGTATTGTTAAAAAAGGCCATAACCTGATAAAACTCCTCGTGTCGAATAGGGTCATAAGGATGACTGTGACATTGCACGCATGCCATGGTGGTGCCTTGCCAAACTTCAAAGGTGGTGCTCACACGATCGATATTGGCGTAGTTGCGAAACTCCTCGTTATCGGTTCCTCCTTCATCATTAGCCATGGTGTTCCGATGGAATGCGGTGGCAATAAGTTGCGCTTCGGTGGGATTTTCCAACAGGTCTCCGGCAAGCTGCTCGATGGTAAATTGATCGAAGGGCATGTCATCATTCAAGGCATCGATAACCCAGTCTCGATATTTCCATATGCTGCGATAAAGGTCTTTTTCATAACCCTTTGAGTCGGCATAGCGGGCAAGGTCAAGCCACATGGTACCCCAGTGTTCCCCAAAGTGAGGAGAGGCAAGCAATCGATCTACTTGATCTTCGTAGGCATCATCCGATGGGTCGTCTTCATATGATTTAACTTCGGACAAGGTGGGCGGCAGTCCAATGAGATCAAGAGTAAGGCGTCGCAATAGGCTGGCCTTATCGGCGCTCTGGTTGGGGGTCAAGCCTTCCTCCACTAATCGTTGGAGTACGAAAGCGTCGATCGGTGACTGGATCCAGGAATCTTCAATATCGGGAGATTTGGTCTCTGAGTTGGGTGGGCGGTAGGCCCAGTGATCTTCCCATTTTGCGCCTTGGTCAATCCATTTCTCAATGAGGTTAATCTCTTGGGCACTTAGGGGGTGGCCGTCAAAGGGCATCCTTAGTTCTGGATCTTCGTGGTGCAACCGTTTGACCAATTCACTATTCTTAGCATCCCCACGAATGATGGCAGCCTTACCGGAGGACGTAGGCAAATAGGCATCTTCTTCAAACAACAAACTGAAACCACCTGATTGCTTGATCCCCCCATGACACGCCAAACAATTCTTATTTAGAATCGGTCGAATATTCGCATTATAGCTGATGTCATCGTGCCCGCAGCCGATCAACAACAGTAGAGACGCGAATCCCAGACCTCTGATGGCAAAACCTACTTTCGGCAAATTCATCATGCACGACCTAAGGTACGGTCTTTGATGGCAAAGAGGGATTTCGATGAGACTGGATTAACGCTCGCCTTCCCATGGAAATAGTTCAGAAGGGGCATGCGCAGACACCATGTGATTGCGCAGTTCATCCACGACCTCAGGATATTGACTGGCTACATTGTTTTCCTCTCCTGGATCTGCACTCAAGTCATACAGCTCGATCGCTCGGGACGGATTGGTAAACACATCGTACCGAATAGCCTTCCATCTTCCTTTCCGAATGGCCTGTCGACCTAGCACCGACGGAAACTCCCAGTAAAGAAAGTCATGCTCCTGCTGTGGCTGGCCCGTCATCGCGGGAAGAAAGGAAATTCCATCTACCGGATCACTCAAGTCTGCGTCCACAATTTCGGCCAGGGTTGGAAGTACATCCCAAAAAGCAGAAATATGATCTGAGCGAGTACCGGGTTCGATCTGTCCGGGCCACTTGGCGATCATCGGGACGCGAATCCCACCTTCATACAGATCACGCTTGTACCCTTTCAGTGGTCCATTGCTGTCAAAGTAATCAGGATCTGCTCCCCCTTCGAGGTGGGGGCCATTGTCTGAAGTAAAGATGACCAGGGTATTGTCTGTCAAACCGTGTTCTTGCAGTTTACTTAATATCTGCCCCACGTGCTGGTCCAGGAGATCAACCATGGCTGCAAAAGCAGCATGACTCTCGGGTTGAGATTCGTATGGTCCTTGTCGATATTGCGGTCCGTCATCTGTTCCCTCATATGCTTTTTCCGGCAAGTACTTGCCCCGATACTTTTCCATCAATGGTTCTGGAGCGATCAGTTCCGCGTGTGGAATGATCGAAGGCACAAATAGAAAGAATGGGTCTTCCTTGTGGTCATCAATGAAGCTGAGTACCTGCTCCTGAATCAATTCAGGTCCATATTGGTTCTTTTGCTTTCCCGCATTGCCGGTAAGATGGACGGTATCTCTGTTGTCCCAGAGGTAGTAAGGATAGTAGTGGTGCCCCAACCTCTGACAGTTGTAGCCATAGAATCGATCAAATCCCTGACTAAGGGGATCGCCTTCTGAACCGGGATAGCCCAAGCCCCATTTACCGAACGCCCCTGTAGAGTAGCCTTTGTCCTTCAATACCTCCGCCATCGTTCGCGTAGCTGCAGGGATGGGGAATTGTCCTTCTGGGCGTACCTCCTTATTGCCTCTTATAAAGGTATGCCCCGTATGCATACCGGTCATCAAAGCACATCGCGAGGGTGCACAAACGGTGCTACCAGAATAATGCTGCGTAAAGAGCATTCCTTCTCCAGCAAGTCGGTCCAGATGGGGCGTTTGGAAACTATTCTGTCCATAGCACCCCAAGTCTCCGTAACCTAGATCGTCAGCGAGGATGTACACAATGTTAGGCAATTTGCCTTCTGATTGTTTCTCCTTATTTGGTGCCGAATTGCAATTTAGCATGGACAGTAGGATCAAACCTAGTCCTGTAACTTTTAATCCAAGATTTGCCATCTACACAATTTAGGTTCTTTTCGTCACCCTCCCTAAATTCATATGTTTACAACGTGCGATGGATGCGATTTGGATGGTTACTACTGGGTCTGACCAGCACCTTTGTCAGCGCTCAGAATCTATTTGATCCTCATTTTCAAGAATCGATTCCCCATCATCCCTTTCCATTCGGAGTGGCTTCTGGTGATCCGGGTAGTGATCGAGTGGTTCTTTGGACGATGGTAATGCCTGGAAAAGAGGGGACAACGCAAGTGGGTTGGAAGATTGCCACGGACAGCAGCATGCACAACGTGCTTCAATATGGGAGGACCTCTACTGATGAAGGCCGAGCCGGGACGGTCAAAGTATTGGTTTCGCAGCTCCCGGCAGGATCTACCTTGTACTATCAATTTACCTGGAAGGGGCTTGACTCTCCCATTGGAAGGACCAAAACCACGGACATTGATCCCACGGAACTCCGATTGGCCGTAGTGAGTTGTTCGGACTATCAGACAGGTCATTTCAATGCATACCGTCATCTATGCACGCAGCATGACATCGATGCCATCATTCATCTTGGCGATTATATATACGAGACGAGTGCTGAGCGTTGGGGTCCCGCAAAGCAGCGCCGTAGGATGTATCGTTCGCATTTGCCCGGTCACTTGTGCATTAATTTACAAGATTACCGTACCCGCTACGCACAATATCGAACGGATCCATGGCTCCAGGAGGCCCACCGATTGCATCCTTTCATTACCGTTTGGGACGATCATGAATTTAGCAATAACGCGCATAGTGAGATGAGCAGCGCCGCTCAGCTCGAGAGAAGGGATGCTGCCCGTCAGGCATATTTTGAATGGCTGCCTGTGCGAGATCACCCCGAGAAACAGCTCTATCGAAAAATTGAATTTGGTCGCCTCGCAGATCTATGGATGCTGGATACCCGACAGGAGGGCCGTATGCAGCAAGCAGAGAACGCACAGGATCCCCGTTGGCAGTCTTCAGATCGAACGATGTTGGGCATGCAGCAGTCAGAATGGCTAACCACAGGAATGGGCGCTTCTGAGAGCACCTGGCAAATTCTCGGCAATCAAGTGATTTTCAGTCCCATCCATGACAGTCGTGTTTTTTCGAGAGTACCTGCCATCAAAATGGATCGTTGGGATGGCTATCCGGCCGCCCGAAATCGTCTGGTTCGATCATGGCGAGAGCAAGCAGTCGAAAACATCATTGTCCTGACGGGGGATGTACATACAGCCTGGGGCCTGGAATTGCAATCCAGCAGCCACGACGATCTGTCAGCGACACCCATTGGCGTTGAATTGGTCACTCCGAGCATTTCCTCTTTCAATTTCAACGATATTCTTCCACGTCCGATAGCCTGGGAGGCGGAGCGAAGATTCAAGAAAAAGAAACACAATCCCCACCTTCGCTATTTGGATTTAGTCCGACATGGATACTTGCAGGTCACCATCACGAAGACCGACGTCCTTGCTGACTGGCTTTTCTTCAATCCTCGCCGATCTACCGCCAAGGTGCAGCAGCGTCGATCATATCGATACTCCAGGGGTATACCGGGACTGGAGCGTGTTAGGAAAAAGTCGCCATGAGGCTCCATAACCAATGATGAAGATGCGTCTGCTTTCAAGCAGCTAGAGAGAAAAAACCTCTTCCCCCAGAGCAAACGTCTTTTCACACGAGAATTGATAGCCTGCACCTTTGTCAGATAGTGTTCCTATCAATAGGTTAGCCATTGCACCCTCTGCCATTACTCCGGACTGAGGGCGGTTCATTTTTTTTGATGCGTTGGAAGCGCAGATTTGCACTGCCATGACCAGTGCTTTTTCGAGACTAAGTGCCCGATGATGGGGCGTCCAAAATCCGACCATCTCGGTTGTCAGCCATGTGACCAGGTTGGAGAAGGCAGAATCCATACTGAGTACACTGCCAAAGAGTCCTCCTTCTTCCGGACCGTCAATAGGTCGGAGGTACTCTCCATTCTCGCTCACACGCCCATGAAGACCAGCCAGGAGAAAGGAGTCCACTCCCTCCATTCCGTTGACAAACATGCTATCCGTGATGCCAATGATGTTTTCAACTCCCTTACGAGCTATGGCATCTCTTACGTAGGTGGGGCTAACGTGATATCCATCCAGAATCAACTCCAATGATACTTCGTCGCAGGCCAACATGGCTTCAAAAGCCCCTCCGCCTGAAAACGACTTATAAGAAGAATGACTCGGACCATTAAAGAAATGGACTGCGAGAGAAAGCCCGTGCTGGACTGCGTTCGCAAATTCATCAAAAGTCGCTCCCGTATGTCCCCCCGCCACTACCATGTTTTGACGGCGGGCCTCCTGGATTAATGCAATGCCTTTTTCACCTTGCTCCGGAGGCACGTTTACCATCGCAATCAGGCCTTGCGAAGCCGTCTGGAGACGATGCAGAATACCAATGTCTGCTTCACTAAAAAAGGCAGGATTTTGGGCACCTGCGTAGGCAGGCATATGTAAAAAAGTGCCTTCAATATTGACACCAATAATTTGCTTCTGCAATCGAGGATCAGCGGCCTTTACTTGTGCCAAGGCACCCAATGACTGCAGCAACTGATCCACTGGTGCAGCCATGGTGGTGAGCAGCACATGTCCGGTACCCCTGGAATACAGGTACTGACTCCATCGTTTTAAGCCCGACCTCATCAGGTCCATGTCAAGACTAAACTGATCGCCCGTCTGTACCATTCCGAACGATGCGTCATAACCCGTTGCCCCATGATGATGGACATCCACAAAAGATGGTAGAACGTATCGGCTATGAGCCGATATACGGGGCACTCCAGGCGCAGCAAGATCGGGTTGAATGCGGATGATCCTACCTTCTTCAATAAGCACGTCCGCTTCTAGGATGTTGGAGGGTCCAATTATTTTTCCTCCTTGAATGATCAATGAATTCAAATCAATGTATTTGCATCAACAACCAAGCGACGAAGATTAAAAAGCCGACCATGAGCCAGGCCAGTAAAAAGCCACCGAGGTCTTCCCGATACCGCTTCTTAAATCCAACCCAGCGCTCTCGTTTGAACCAGGTGCCTACGTCTAGAAGAATGAGATCTCGCCCCATTTCTTTGGCCGTAGGGTTCTGACCTTTGGGTCGATCGTCTGGAGCAAGGTGATTCATCTTATCGAAGAAATCACCAGCGGTCTCCGCAGGCTCTGGTTTTGTCAAAAGGCTGACGATCACCAGGGTGGAAAAACCGGCCAAAATAGCTTTTCCAAAAGGTGCGGGTTGCCAGGTGTATATGAGCTGCAAGGTGCCGGTATCCGAGAAGTTAATGATGTAATATGCGACAAAAGCGACAACCACAGCAGCTATGGCACCATACCGATTTGCCCGCTTCCATATCACGCCTCCGAAGATGGCAATGCCCATAAAGGCAGCAATGGTTTCTACAAACAGAAAAGCAGACAGTACATTGCCCACCACCAGGGCAAAAAGTACGCTGATGCTGGTAAGGATAAGTCCTGACATTCTTCCCAGTCTCAATTCTTGAGCATCCGTAATCTGTGCATTGACATAAGGCTTATAAATGTCTCTGGTAAACAAAGCACCTGACCCCACCATAAAATTCGAGCATGTCGACATGTTGGCAGCCAGGATACAGGCCACTAAAAGCCCTACCAGTCCCGGAGCGAGCAGCTCTCGCGCAGCATAGCCAAAGGCAAATTCGGGATCCTCCAGGACAGCACCTCTCTGAATGACCATCGTGGCTACGATCAATCCGGTAAACGCCCAACCAATCGTGATAAATCTCTTTACGAAAGTCCCGTATGTCTGTCCAATACGGCAAGCCAACTCTGTATTTCCAGTCGACATCACCGACATCATATGGGGTTGGGCCGTAATTCCAACTATCCCATTTATGGCCAACATGGCAATGGTAAACGCACCAAGACCACTCGCCTCACTGTACAGGCCAAAAAACTCGGTCGGAAGATGACTGCGCATTTCGGAAAACCCTCCCACATCCCTTAGGCCCAGGGGTATCAACATGAAACTTAAGACCACAATTAGGAGCCCTTGAATGAGTTCAGTATGCGCAGCAGCAGTCAATCCACCAATAAAGCTGTACACCATAAAGGCCAGGGTCATCGCAATTACGACAGTATTGGACGTGATCTCCCCTCCACTGGCAATGGAGATGACTTTTGCCGCACCTTGCAACATTGTTCCCATCGTAAACACCAGAAACAGAATGGCAAAGATGCTGTAGAAAAGACCCATGCTCCGCCCGTAGCGATTTGACAGCATCTCCCCGGTAGTCACCGCATTGCTCCTTCGATACCAGGGAGCAATCAGCCAATAAAAGGGGGTGATCAACATGTTTTTCCATTGGTACCAGATAGTGGCAAATCCCAACTGAAAACAGGCACCCGTTTGTGCTACGGGCATTTCAGCATGAGTGCCCGTGCCAAAGGCCTGGCCCATCATGGTCCACCACCTAAATTTTCGATTGCCCAAGAAGTAACCTTCGCTTCCTTTCATGTTGCGCGAAACCCAGATTCCGTATGCAGCGATGCCGACAAAATAAACCAGGATGACAGCGAAGTCGAGTGTGGTCATGTCAGCAGTTTCGAGGATTCTGGATCGAGAAAAAGGAGGCAATTTGGATGCTCTCGGAGCATGGATGCCGGGCACATGTTCGTCAGGGGACCCTCCAGCGCTCCCTGCACGGCGCTGGCTTTCCGTTCGTCAGGAACAGATACCACAAGCGTCTTAGATTTCATTATTTGGGGGATGCTCATCGAGATGGCGTTGCGCGGAACAGCATCGAGAGAAGGGAACCACCCTTCGCCATACTGTTGCTGACGGCATGCCTCGTCCAATTGGACTTCGATGAAAGCGTCTTCGGTCTCAAAGTCTGCCGGTGGATCGTTAAAGGCCAAATGCCCATTCTCTCCAATGCCAATGAAAGCAACATCGATAGGATGCTGATCGATCCGCTCTTGCAATCGTTGTAGTTCTTGAGCGAGATTGGAACTGTTTCCATCCACCTCTATAAATTCGGCAACACGCGGAACATGATTCATAAAGCGCTCTCGCAAATACTTCCTAAAACTGGCAGGATGATCTGCATGGAGTCCAATGTATTCGTCTAGGTGAAATATCGTCACACATGACCAATCTATGGCTTCGCTCTTGACCAAATGCTTTAGTACTTCAAATTGACTGGCCCCTGTCGCCAAGATAACATTGGCTTCTCCCCTGTCCTTCAATGCCTTACGAATCATCTCAGCCCCTGCAGCTGCCGCCTCTCTGCCCAATTCTGCCGCAGAACCCAGTATGGCAGTTGTCATATGCACGTCATCATAGTCTTAAGATGGACTGATACCATGGTCTCTATACTTATCATTATTGGTTTATATGAAAAATAACAGATACTTTTGCGCTGAATTTCTAAAGTAGAAATCCATCAATTCTAAACTAATTAAAATTACGATGAAAAAAGCCTTAGTAACAATTTGTCTTTCAGCACTTTGCATGCTGATGGTAAGCATGAGCCACGCTCAGGTAACTACTCCTGCTCCCAGTCCTTGGTCAAAGACTGAACAAATGGTAGGTCTCACAAAAGTGACCGTGGAGTATTCTCGCCCAAGCATGAAAGGTCGCTCCATCTTTGGAGGTCTGGTACCCTACGATAAAGCCTGGAGAACTGGTGCGAATAGTGCCACCAAGATCACTTTCGACAAGGACGTTCAAGTCGGAGGTAACGATGTCAAAGCAGGATCATACGCAGTAATCACAAAGCCTGGCATGGACAGCTGGAAAGTAATGTTCTATCCATATGCTGGTGGAAGCTGGGGAAGCTACCTAAGTTCGGATGTAGAGCCTGTGACCGTTACAGGTGAGACTGCCAGCATGGGTGACATCAAAGTAGAATCGTTCGAGATCAGTTTTAACGACTTGACCAACGATGGAGCTAACTTGTACATGTTCTGGGACAATACTGCCGTATGGGTACCGATCGCAGTACACACCGACAAAGAAGTAATGGCCAGCATCGACAAGACCATGGCCGGTCCTTCAGCAGGTGATTACTATGGTGCTGCCAACTACCTCGCTGCAAAAGGAGAGGATTTGGAAAAAGCACTGAAGTGGATGAATAAATCCATTGACATGGGCAACAAGCGATTCTGGACACTCCGTGCCAAGTCTTTGCTGCAAGCAAAAATGGGTGATAAAGCGGGTGCTGTTGAAACGGCAAAGGAATCATTGGAAATGGCTAAGGAAGCTGGAAATGATGATTACATCAAGATGAATACCGAATCCATCAAGGAATGGTCAATGTAAGTTGATCCATATACCAGAAACTGAAAGAGCGGTGGTCATTGACTACCGCTTTTTTTGTTTGTGCATCACAACATGGTGTTCAGACTCATGATCGTCACATCTCCCTAAAGTAACACGGTCCTGCATTGGCCTGAGCCGCTGGATTTCCATCATCTATTGTAAAATGGGCCAGTAACTTGGTCGCGCGCTGGAGCTGCCCTCTATGCTAAGACAATCGCAGCAGAGTAGAGAGATACAGCTCAAATCTGGAGGGGGAAATTCTGGGGGAGGCGGAGGACAATGTGACGCTGGACTCCCCACTTGCTGGGGCTGAATAAATAGGCGAGCGGTATCCGTCATGGTGGCATAGAAGTACCCAAACAGTTCGATGCCGTTTTGTGCCGAGCTCTCCTTCGATTCAACAAAATTGGTTCGGATTCGACCGGCTGGCGTCTCAAACAACCCACCGGATCGATTGATGGCCTGACTGACTTGATTCCAGTATTCAAACGCTCCTGCTGTCATCGATTGTTGAACGACTTCCAGATGATATCCTTCCGCAAATTCAGGACCTACCTCTTGTGAAAAGACCGGGATCTTAATCTGAACATCCCGGAGAGAAGAACCGTCGAACAGGTGAATGTCCGCTGGCTTTGCTCGCTGTTTAATCCAACAGGTTTTCCCCTCCTCCAATGGAATGACCTTGGGATAGGTGATCCCACCATCGGATGCCTGAAAAGTCTTGATAAAGTCATACCGAAGCTGGTTTCCTTTTGTCCCCATTTCGTCTTGTCGCAGTGTCATCTGCACACTCACCTCCACAAACTCGAAAGGAGCTATTTCGCCCAATGCATTGAGCCTCTCTTTCTCTCGAATCTCCCATGTCAAGGAAGTAATACTGGGCACCGAAAGCATTTGGGTAGGTTCGCTTTCGATGGTACGACCATCGAAAGTAGCTATCTCAAGGACATAGAATAACATCGTGTCCACTTCGAAATGTACGCCATCAAACTGAAAGAAATGACGTCCTATAGATAGTTCCGGAATCACCACCCTATCCCCTACGCTATTTCTTAAATGGACATGCTTAACTCCTACAGTCTGCAAATCACGCTGTACTCCACTATAGAGACGACTAAAATTGACCTCAATCCAAGGGTGTTTTCCGCCAACAAGTCTACCCTCAATCACAAGGGAGGACAATAAATCATTGGAACGGTACAGATCCAGCTCGTCGACGCAACCCCATAGGAGAAGGAACAGCAGCAAGTACTTGGGAAAGGCTGAAAATCGAGAAGCGTACGACACTAGTATCTTAAAACGCCAGGTCGAAGAAAGTGCTGCTATGAAAAGTGCCTAGGATCTAATGTCCTCACATCTCAGAGACTTCAAGCATGGCATCTTCCACCTCATGGACCAGCTCGACATAGTGTGGATCTCGCTTGACCTCCTTGTTTCGAATAAGCGGCAAATCAATCGGGATGTGACGGACGATCTGGCTGGGCTGAGCCTTTAGAATATAGATGTCATCGCCGAGATAAACGGCTTCTCTGATGTCGTGGGTGACGAAGATGATGGTAGAGTGAAACTTGTTCCATATGCGCAATAACAGCTCCTGCATTTCCAGGCGCGTACGGATATCCAGGGCCCCAAAGGGCTCATCCATCAGCAGAATCTCCGGATTGGCAAGGAGACTTCGGGCAATGGCTACGCGCTGCAGTTGTCCTCCCGACAAAGTAGGATACTGCGCATATTTGAGTTCATGACCTCCCAGTCCAACCACATCCAACATCTCCATGGCACGCTCATTTCGCTCCTTTCGAGCCAGGCCCTGATAGCGAAGTCCCAAGGCCACATTATCAAGTACGGACATCCAGGGCAAGGAGGAGTATTGCTGAAAGACCATGCTGACCCGGTTTTTATCCGAAACAGGCTCGCCATGAATCAAGACTTTTCCTTCCGTAGGTTCTTGTAGGCCAGCGATGTACCGCAGCAAGGTAGATTTTCCACTACCGGACATTCCCAAGATCACTGCAAACTGCCCTTGTTCAGATTTGTCCTCGACCATGAAGCGCAGATCTTTGATGATCCAATTCTTCCCCTGATCATAACTCTGACCAATGCCATCCATCTCGATGATGTTCTTACGATCGGTATCTGTAAATTCAGGCACCATCAGCAGCGGCTATTTTAGAGCGTGATTCATTGTATTCCATAGCATCTCTCCTGTCTGTATACCAGTTTACCACTGTATAGACGATGACACTGAGCATGATGAGATGAATTGCCCAGCAGGTTTCACCAAATAGGTAGGGCAAGAGGCTCTGGCTTCCCAAAATTGGCGCAAATGAGTCAATCAAGAGCAGCGCATAGATGCCCATCAAAACATACATACCACTGTTTCGAAGATATCCCAAAATCAAGTCAAACAGACTCGCTGATTTTTCTACCTCATGTGGTGCTCTGGCTTTATACTTGAAGGCAAACAGTTTCCGATCAATGGCAACGAAAATGCGATCCTGCAATATCCCAATCAGAATGATGATCAAGAGCATGGCAAAGACCTTGTCGACGCGCCCTTGGCGTATGCCCACTCTCCAAATTAAGCCCCCAATACCCCCCGTATTGTCAATGCTTTCTGCGACAATGATGTACGTCCACGAAATCGCCGTGAGCACCCGTATGTCGTCTGAAATGCGAGACAACACCGAAGGGATATACACGGTCTTGATGGTCTGCCAGTCATTTGCCCCTAATGTATAGACAGTTTTTAAGAAGACATCCTTGACTTCATTGATGCGCAAAACAACCACAGGCAAAATGTAAATGAGGATTCCAAAAGCCAGAAAGTGCACCTTCATCGACGTGCCCGTGCCAAACCATACGATAAAAAGTCCTGTAACTGCGGTTAAAGGCACATATCGAATGGCATCCACTTGCCACTGAAAGGCGCCGCGAAAAACCGGCAACAAACCGATGACAAAGCCCAAGGGAAGGGCAATTAAAATGGCCTCTACGTAGCCGGCGAGATTGAGCCCAAGGGACAGACAAGTATTGCGAATGATATCGTTGTCGGCGTAGAGATCACCAAAGGCCGATAAAACCTTGCCCGGCTGAGGAAGGATATAGGATGGAAAAACAGGGTTTTCCCCCATGGTGAGCAACT
>JAHQVP010000068.1 GCA_019634275.1 Saprospiraceae bacterium | reverse complement strand
CCGTAGTCGGCACGCAAACTTAGTGTCCCCGGTCCCCCTTGATTGAGCTTGCCTACAATACGGCTTTTATAAAGCTCGTCGATGGACCGCTCTCTATTGTGGTTGACCTCAAGGTCGGAATAGATGTTCCCATAATTTGTGTGTAGCGAAACCTGGGCACCTTCTCGGCTGGGGACACTGACATCCACAAATCCGTAGGTGGAGGTGAGCGAGGTCTCGATGCCAGGCATACGTTGGAAGGCGGCCTCTACGTCACCGTAAGTGCTCTTAATGTCGACTTGGTTCTGGCAGTCTACGAGATCGACATCACCGTAGGTAAGGTCTGTAGCTACATACAGATCACGGGGCACAGAAACGACTAGGTCGATGCCAATCAAGGTGCCGATCGAAACATTGCGGCCGTACCTATTGCCTTTGATGCCCTTCCAGTCGAACTTCTCGTCCTTCTCCAGCATGCGCTCGATCTTTTGTCCATCGAGTTCGTAGCTGACAAATTTTGGCAGGTTTTCAAGGTCCTTGATTTCAGACAAAAAGATTATCTGGTCATTCATCCTCTCGAAGCTGTAGGAGAATGCTTCGTCATTAAGTCCGTTGTTGATCATAGCGGAGCCTTCAACCTTAATTTCGTTGCCGTTCCAACTCTTGATCGTGACATCACCCCATTCCGCTTTAATCTTCAATCGCTCTATGCCAGTCACAGGTTGGGTGGCAGAGATGCTTTGCTGAGCAGCTAAAGACGTTGCCAGTAGCATCGAAACTGCAAGTGCATATATGTTTTTCATGACGCGCGGCTATTTCTTACGTAAGTAAATGTCATCGTGTGTAGAACGGATGCTGAAATCAACTCCTCCACCATTGAATTTGCCGACCATCTTGTTGCTAGATACGCGCCTCATATCGGAATCATCATGTCCGAAGTCAAGGTCCAAATCTGTAAACATTTCTCCCCAGCTGGTGCTCAGCATGAAATTTGCCTTGGCACTGGACGGCACGGTGACATCAACATGGTCATGTACGGCATGCAGGCTGATGGAATTGTCTTGATTCACATTTTCAAATTCAGCCTCAATCGAGCCGTGGACCGTGGAGATGGCCAGAGGTCCTGTAGGATTGATGATGCGGACATCATTAAAATTTGCGGAGACTTCAAGTTCACTGGCAATGTCTTGCGCAATCAACGTCTCTCCCTGGTGAGTTGAGCACTCATAATAGATGGCCACACCAGTCGGTACTTTGATGATGTATCGTTCATCCGAGCGATTGGAGACTTCTTGGATGGTCGATGTCGTACCGTCCTTGGTTACTGACAGTCCAATTCCCGTATTGTCTTCGAGACCTGCAGGGGAGAGCAATTTCAAGCCCTTCGCACGCTCGGGAATGTGGCTCTCTTCTCCCTCTACCTCAATGATGATGTCTGATCCGGCATGCCCCTCAAGCGTAACTTCGTTTACCTCAATGATTTTTAGCTTTCCAGAGTTCTGACTTATGGTGTATTGAGCAACGAGTGAGGTGCTGCAAAGCATGAGTAAAAAGCAAGTAAAAGATTTCATAGTATTTCGATTTATTAAAGTCATAGTTTATTTATCAGGTTATTTCTCACAGTCGTAGTAGTCCCAGTTGTGCTTCGTCCTTTACGGTTTTTTCAACGTCTTCATTTCCTATAAGGGCTTCTAATTGGGGTTTGGCATCATGGTCACTCAATCCGACTAGAGCAGAGATCAATGCAATCTGTACAACCGGTTTTTCCTCCTTTTCCAGGGCTTGAATCAACCCTATTTTGATGTCGTCTGTAAGAGGGAAAGTCTGCAAGGCTTCTACTGCGGTCAAACGGACATTGTCGCTTTCATCTTCTCTCAGCAGCTTTAGCAGGATTTGGACGATTGCAGGATCATGCTCTTTCATGGTAGCATGGTAGATGCCCTGGATACGCTCCGTAGTACTAGGAGAGGAAACCCATTCGATTCCTGTGACCGTCGATCTGGACTCACTTACTGGGGTGGACTTAGACTGGTGGAATACGAAGAAACCAGCCAGTAGCACTACAGCGGCAGCTGCTGCCCATCGTCCGGAGCGTAGCCACATTACGCGAGATGATTTTCTCGATGCAGGGACTTCCGACATGGAATCCAACCAATGCGTGAAGCGGTGTTCCATCTTTTGGGAAGGAAGCTCGTCGGGAAGACTTTCCAACTCTGACCAAATCTTGGCTAACTCCTGATACTCTTTTTGGAGTGTCAAATCTTCTTCAAGTAAATTTGTAATCATCGCATTTTCCATGGTGGTCGTTTCTCCAAGCAAGTATTTAATCAACATCTCCTGATCTACTTTCATGTTAGGTCATCTTTAGTTCTACATATGAGTCCTTAAGCGCTTTTACAGCCCGATGAACTCTGCTTTTGACGCCGGTTTCAGAGATTCCTATGATGTTGGCGACTTCCTGATATCGCATCCCTTGGCACTTGGTCAATGTCAGGACTTCTCGAAATTCCGGTTTGAGCCGCATGAGTGCCAGTTCGATGTGTGACCGTTCCACATCACGAGGATCTTGCGGGGCGTCAAAATCTTCTATGCCCACGGTCGATAATTTCTGATTCCGGTAATGGTCATTTAGCATGTTCTTTGCGATTCGAAATAACCAGCCACCAAAGGGATATTCTCGGCGATAGGTGTGTCTTTTTCGCATGATCTTTTCAAACGTATCCTGGACCAGGTCTTCGCTGAGGTCGCGGTCCCGCGTGGTTCGAAACAGATACGTGTAGAGCCGTCGATGGTGCCGTTCAAAAAGTACACTCAGCATCCGAGTGTTGCCTGATTGCACTTCCATCATTGCCTCTTCGTCGCTCATGCTATTTGGTTCGCTTTTTCGATCCTGAAATCGAGAAGTCTACGGTGTTACTCTGCAAATGGTTGCAACGACCCCCATTTTTTTTCCATGGCCTAGCCTATACTCACATATACCTACCTCTCAAGATTCTGGTAGGCATCGCTAACTCTTGCATGGACCCAGGTCTGAAGGGTGTCTAAAAGGTCTTTTGCTTCAGCTGGATCATATAACCTGGGATCATCACCCAATATGCCGAAAAGTACATTTGACTGATCCCTACGGTGTGGTCCCCAACTGTCTCCATTTGGATCGTTGGCAGGCTGGTCCTTTACCGAGGGTAGTCTGTCTAATTGAACCAGCGATGGATGGAGTTGAGCCAGTAGGCTGGTCTCAAAAATGGCGCCATGGTCACCCTGGAGCTTGGCAGCTGGACAACGGTTGATGGCGAGAAACAACACTCGCATCTCTTGGTTTTCTTGGTTCCAGCGTTCCTCCAGAGCCTCAAGGGAAGCCAATTGTCGTCGACCAAAGTGTCCGGTAAAAAGGACGCTGAGTTTGACCCCAAAGTCCTGCAGGCGCCGTAGGGTAGTCCACAATATGGCTTCGAATTCGGATTCATCATCTACCAGGATGGTCCAAGGATGATGCCCAATGCTGCCCGTCATCCCATAATAATTGGTCGGCATGACCATTCCACCAACCTGCCGTGCGGCATGCTCGCATAGTGCATGAGCGGTAAATCCGTCCAAGCCAATAGGCAAGTGCAGTCCGTGGTATTCAATGGCTCCCAGAGGCACATACACAATGGGCATATGCTGCATTCTGGCCTGAATTTGATATGGGAGCATGCGCTCCAGACATACTTCGGTAGGCGTTGTGGACATCGTCAATTACGTTTGATGAGGAGGTAAGATCTGAAACACAGGCCACTTCGCAAGGCTTAGTGGCGATGCCATTGTAACGGCAGTTGAGTAGCCATCGAGTCGCCGAGTCTAAGGAATCTAGAACCGTTAGATAGTGGAGTGCATCTGTTGGAGGATTGCTACAGCGCCGCAAGAAAGGAGTCGGCACAATCGAGGTGGGCTTGCTTTTTCTCTGTGGCCATCTTATCAAAGGTACGGACCAACATGCCCAGCCGTGGATTGCGGAGAAAGAAGTCTCGGTGGATATGCATGAATCTCCAAAAAAGTCCATCCCAAACGGGCTGCCAATCTCCCTTGGGATAGTTGCTCATTTTCATCAGATAATTCGAGCCGCTGATGTATGGTTTGGTTGCAAAGAGCCCTCCATCCGCAAACTGACTCATACCATACACATTTGGAACCATGACCCAGTCATAGGCATCGATGAACATCTCCATAAACCATCGATAGACTTCGTTGGGATCGAATTCGCATAAAAGCATAAAGTTTCCAAGGACCATGAGGCGCTCGATGTGGTGGCAGTATCCCGTTTGCAAGACACTCTGGATCGTGAGGTCTACAGGGACAATGCCGGTGCTCCCCGTGTAGAAAGAGTTGGGAATCTTGCGACTGAAGCCCCAGAAATTTCGAGTGCGCGATTCTCTGCCTTTGCACTCATACAACCCTCGGATAAATTCACGCCAGCCTACGATTTGACGAACAAATCCCTCCGTCGAGTTTATGGGCACGTCGTGTTGATCTGCATACGCCAGCGCTTTTTCAATAACATGTTGAGGGGTTATGAGGCCTACATTAAGCATGGGCGTCAAAACACTATGGTGCAAGATGGGTTCTTCCTTGACGATTGCATCTTCATAAGGTCCAAACTCATGAAACCGTTGCTCGAGAAATTGCTGCAACCAGACCTCGCTCTGGTCGAAATTTATCGGATAGCGTGGATCCACACTGAGATCGCCGGGATTGCTACTAAAGTGTTTTTGCACATAATCTACCGCTTCCTTGTGCACCAGCGAAGGTTCCGGAAATCGCACGGGGGGCGCAACCTTGCCTTTGGGATATTTCTTGCGATTGTCAGGATCAAAACTCCATTTTCCCCCGAGTGGTGCATCGTCAGCATCTAAGAGTAAGCCAAATTTCTTTCGCTGATTGATGTAGAATTTCGTTTGGAAAAACTTTTTCCGGTCTGGCTTAAAGAAAGATTGATTTTCCTCTGTGCTATTCAAGAACAGAGCAGAGGGATACTTCTTGGTTTGTAGCGATAAGGATTGGATCACCGACTGTAAGCGACGCATGAGCCAGTCGTCAATGGGATCAATGAAATGAAGTTCACGACAGCCCTGTGCATGGAGACCAAGTACCAAAACACGAACGTCCGCGGCCTTTTCATGAGCTTCGATGTAGTGTGTACCATACTGGTATTTGGAAAGGTATTGCTGATAGGCTTTCATGCTTGCGCGATGGAACGCAAGCTTTTCCTTATGAAAAGCATATTGATTAAAGAAAAGATGCTCTTCCACGAGATGGATGATGACATCGCTGGGGAAGACGACTTCTTTGAAGAGCTGATGAGGAAATACGAGCGCATGTTTGCTCATGAGTCTTTCTTTTGGCTACGGCAGCGTTTGCTGCAGTATTTCACTTCATGCCAGTCTTTGTGCCACTTTTTTCTCCAGGTAAATGGCCGCTTGCATGTGATACAGATCTTGTGCGGCAAGTCAGATTTATGCATAGTAGAAGCTTGACAGCATGAATAACGTCATAAAGCTCAATCGGTTGAAAAATGGTTCAGGTGCAAGCGATAACTTGGCTGACACATTACCTATCTTATGGGCATGAAAAAAATAATGAGTCTTGCTGTCATTGTCTCGATGATGACCAGCATTGTTTTTGGCCAGACCGCGCTGTTTAATGGAGTGGACCTTGCAGGGTGGGAGATTTTTGGTACGGAGAAATGGTACGTGGAAAATGGAGATCTGGTGTGCGAAAGTGGACCTGATGCGGAGTATGGATATTTGGGAACTACGGGCGACTATACCGATTTCGTTCTTACCCTTGAGTTTAAGCAAGAAGCCGATGGCAACAGCGGTGTCTTTATTCGATCGGATATCGAAGGAGTGAAGATTAGTGGCTGGCAGGTGGAGGTCGCCCCGCCGGGCAATAATACGGGAGGGATTTATGAGTCCTATGGCAGGGGATGGTTGATTAAGCCGGATGCTAAGAAAGATGCCGTCCTCAAAGAAGGAGAATGGAATACGATGCGGATTAAGGCTAAGGGAGATAAGGTCACCAGCTGGCTCAATGGCAAAAAAATGGTTCGGATAAAGGACGATAAGATCGGTGAGGCTTCTGGGATGATTGCGCTGCAGATACACTCCGGGGGAGGCATTAAAGTGAGATGGAGAAATTTGATGGTAAAGCAATTGTGACGCTATGTCAATTCTGAACACCAGGCTGTTCTCTGACTACATTGTACTAAGCTCGGCCTTACTGCTGATCGTGCCCCTGCTGACCTATTCCTGTCAGCCCTCGATCGCGATGGTGGAAGAAGAGATTCGGTGGTATAAGGGGAATACACATGCTCACACGACATTGTGCGGTCATGCGGATAGTGCTCCGGACTCCGTTGCTCGCTGGTATCTAAATCGGGGCTATCACTTCCTTGTTCTCAGTGAGCATAATATTTTCATCGATCCAGATAGTGTGTCCCTGCCTCCTGGACGGAGAAAAGATTTTATTCTAATTCCCGGCCAAGAAGTGACCGGCCATCGCCACATCCACACCACGGCCCTAAATACCCAGGAATTGGTATTGGATCGCAGCATGAAAAATTTGGCAGATGACCTGTCAGCCGAAGAACGATTGCAAAAGACGATTCAGGCACTTCGTGCTCCCATTGTAGAGACCAAGACAGAAATCATGCAGCGGCATACCCACGACATACGAGCCGCTGGAGGAGTGCCGATCCTTAATCATCCCAATTTTGTGACGGGCGCTCAAGCTCACGAGATATTGCCTGTGCAGGATTTGCATATGATCGAGCTATACAATGGACATCCTGATGTGCATAATTGGGGCAATGAGCAGCATGCTTCGGTAGAAGAGAAGTGGGACAGTTTGTTGACTGCAGGTAAGTTGGTCCTGGGTGTCTCTTCGGATGATGCACATCATTTTAAAGAGTATCATGAAAGGAAATCCAATCCAGGACGGGGCTGGGTCATGGTGAACAGTGGGGGAGAGCTCGACGCAAATGCGATTTCGACGGCCATGGCCCGAGGGGCCTTCTATGCGACAAATGGAGTTATGCTGAAGCAAGTGGTGCATGACAAGGGGACCTATACGATCATAATTGACAGCACGGCAACCGAAAGGGAATTAACATCTGAATTTGTGATCGGTAAAATAGGGAGTGGAGAAAGCCTTGGATTTGTAACGCAATATCTCGGTTCAAGTGGAAAGTTGTTGCAGACCTCTAACGCACTCAGCAGTACATACTCCATCAAGGGAAACGAAGGATATGTGCGCGCTCGTATCAGATATACCAGAGTTTTAAGAGACGGAAGTTTGGAGACATTTTACGCCTGGACGCAACCGCAGTTTCTCGATGACCGTGCGGAAGCACTGGGCAGTATCGATTCGCATACTCATTGATAAAGTGTCATTTGTCCCAATCCGTGATTAAAACAAATTGCAGGGAGATCTCTCTACGGGCAGATTACTTGATTCACAGAGATTTGACCGCTATTGTCGATCGTCATCCTCCAACAATTGCCATCTTCTGATTTCATGATCACTCCACTGCTGACATCCTCCAGATAGATGTCTCCATCTTTGATGTGAAGTTTTGCTTTTGGATTACTGACTGCTGATCTCTCTTGTTCAAAGTCACCAATACCAATGTTCCCATGTACATCTCCAATCAAAATGGACTCGCCGCGTCTAATAGAACCGCTGTCTTCCTGCAATCGAATGCTAAATGCCCGCGTATTGCCCATAGAAAGGAGGTTCGTCTTGTCCATATTTATCACCAGATCTCTGAACGAGATAATATGGTGTGCTGCATTTAGATATCGATCAAGAGCATCCCGATGCGAATTCGTGCCAAGCTGCAGTTTCGAATTTTCGAAATCTGTTGATTCGATGGAGAATGAAAAATCCGTTGTGCTTTGTCCTTTGACCGGTGGGATAAGTAGTAATGCTACGAAAACAGTGATGAGGTGGCGCGACATGGGAAGAAGGTTTGTGGTAAATATTTGTTATGCACCTAATATATGAAAAGTAGTTGGTTGGCTTTATCAGTCTAAGACTCCCATTAAGAGGTCCAGAATGCTTCCAATATCTTCACTCTCTGAAACTAGATTTTCTGCATGCAATAATGCAGAGTAGCCCGATTGGGGCTACTCTTGAGTGTCGTAAAAATCTAGAATTTGCCATTGCTATTCTTCCATTCAGAAGCAACGGGTATGGGCTGAATCACGTCCCAGTGTTCCACAATCTTGCCATCTTCTAATCGAAACAGATCGTAGTAGGCTACATGGTCGCCCTGACCAAACTTGCCTTCGGAGACCGTCAGCACAAAGTTGCCTTCTCCCAACACCATGTGCACTTTGTCGTATTCCATGACGAGGCCGTTCTCAGCAAAGTACTGCAAGGCTGCTCCAAGGCCATCCAATCCATCCGCAACATTGGTATTGTGCTGCAGGTAGAGATCGGCATTTACATAGTCCGTAATCTGATTGGAGTTACCCTCGAGCAAAACCTCACTAACAAATTGACGGACTACTTTCTTATTGTCTTCAGTTTTTTCAGGATCAGCAACCTGAGCTGCTCCATCAAGCTGGGTTCTTCCACTAGGATTGGGAGGGGCAATGTCGGCGAGGTTGTCCCAGTGCTCCACAATCAGTCCCTGTTCAAATCGAAAAATGTCAAACCCAACCTTAGGTCCAAAGAAATCGTACTCCGTATGCAAGACAACATAGTCTCCGTCTTCGAAAGATCGGACTACCCGGGCCTTAAAGCCTCCCTCAGGAGCGTGGGCAAGAACCTGAGCAAAACCTTCAATTCCATCAGCCACAGCCAGATTGTGCTGAATGTACTTGTGTGGGTTGATATAACCTGCTGGTTCTCTTGCACCTGTTTCAAGGCTTTCAATGAGGGCTACTGCTTTTTCTCTGTTTGATAATTCCATGGTAATTGATTTAAGTTTCTCTAATGCACCTTCCTGTACAGCCTGCATAACGTTATGACTTCGAAAAGCAAATCGTTGTAGCGAGCTGTTTCAATACAAAGGTAGGAGCAACGCTAAGCAGCCGCATATCCTAATAGGCATCATGACTGTAATAATGGGAAAGTTGGCTAAGGTGGATAACTAAGAGTCGTTGCGTCGCTCTCCTTGGCCGATTCGAAATTGTTCTGGAGTAGAGTGGGTATGTCGCTTAAAGTACTTATAGAAATTGGTGGTTTCAGGAAATCCTGAAGCATAAGCAATCTCACTTACTTGTAAATCCGTGTTGATCAGAAGCCGTTTGATCTGTTTGATGCTGACATCGTCGATAAACGCCTTTGCTGTTTTTTGCACGATGCTCCTTGTGATGGTGTTCAGCGTTTTTGTACTTATCCCAAGCATCTTGGCGTATGCTCCAACTCTCAAGGTCTGGTGAGCATGGTTTTCGACCAGATCCTGCAGGGCAATAAACTCACTCAGGTACTTCTTATGCCGAAAGATCGGTTTACGTTGGTATTTAATTCGATACAGTCTCGTCAGAAGAATATGCAGTTCGCTGCGAATAATACCCAGCGAATAGTCATCATTTATGCTGAAATACTCCTTTGATATTCTTGCAATTTGAGCAATGGTAGCTTCTTGTTGTCCAGGAGAAAGCTTTAGATGAGGATCACTCAATACCTCATTGAAGAGTTGAAGTGACTTAAGCGCTTCTAGTTTTTCCAGGTAGCTGACGAGAAATTCATCGGTAAACAAAAGCATGGTGCCGCGTGCCTTTTCGTTGCGGTGAAAACGGTGAATCTGATCTTTACGGACCGTCAAAATCGAACCCTTGCGAAAGGAATGAGTGGTAAAATCAACAGTGTGCTTTCCGGTACCTTCCCGAATGAAGAACAGGATATAAAACTCCACCCGATGAAGAGAGAAAGGGGAGTGGTCAAGATCTTTTCGCTGGTAGAGCTCATGGAGGTTTACGACATCGAATGATGCGCCGGGATTTTGCCGGTTTTGAAACGCGATCTGCTTAGGAGTTTCCATTACGCTGAGTTAAAACACATGCTTCAGGTAGCTCTTGAAAGAGCATGCACTGCATGTCCATCTCCCAAGAAAAAGAATTTAGGGGAGAACGGTCTAAAAGGCGTATCCTTGCGCCTTTTTTTAGTGAACTATGGTAAAGTTGATAAGAGAGAGGGGTGCCAACCTGAGGAATGATGTGCTAAGTGGATTGACTGTTGCGTTGGCGCTTGTGCCGGAGGCGGTAGCGTTTGCTTTTGTCGCGGGCGTGGACCCCATCGTTGGCCTGCACGCGGCTTTCATGGTGGGACTGATTACCTCCGTTTTTGGCGGTCGTCCTGGTATGATTAGTGGCGCAACAGGCGCTCTTGCAGTCGTGATGGTAAGCTTGGTCTCCGAAGGCGATGCAATCGGAGGGGAAGGCATGGGCCTTTACTATCTGTTTTGTACGGTGATATTGATGGGCATGATCCAAGTCGCCGTTGGATTGCTGAAGCTGGGCAAATTTGTCCGCCTGATTCCACATCCGGTTATGATGGGATTTGTAAATGGTCTCGCGATTGTAATCTTTCTCTCGCAACTCTCCATGTTCAAAACCGTAAGAAACGGGGAATTGGAATGGTTGCAAGGCAGCTCATTGCTTACGATGCTAGGATTGGTGGGTTTGACCATGGCCATCATGCACTTTCTACCAAGAATCAATCGAAAGATGCCGGAAGCTCTAGTGGCTATTGGAGTCGTATCGCTCCTTGTCATTGGTACAGGTTTGGATGTTGCGACGGTGGGTAGTTTTATCAGAGAAGGAGGAGGCGAGGGTCTCAAAGGAGGGTTGCCAATGTTTCAGACCGATCTATTTCAAGCGATTCCATTAAGTTGGGATACCCTAAGGTTTATTGGACCCTATGCGGTCATTTTGGCTGCTATTGGCCTCATCGAATCGCTCATGACCCTCAATCTAATTGACGAACTCACCGAGACGCGCGGTCAGTCTAATCGGGAGTGTATCGCACAAGGAGGGGCGAATATCATCACTGGCATGTTTGGAGGCATGGGGGGATGTGCCATGATCGGTCAATCGATCATCAACATTAAGTCCGGGGGCAGGACGCGTATATCTGGGATCGTAGCGGCCGTTACGCTCTTGTGCTTCATTTTATTTGCTTCCGATTTGATCGAGCGCGTCCCCATTGCGGCGCTTACTGGCGTGATGTTTATGGTAGTGATAGGCACATTTGCCTGGAGCAGCTTTCGCATCTTGCATCGAATTCCATTGAGTGATGCTCTAGTCTTGTTGACCGTTTCAGGGCTTACCGTGGTTTTTGATTTGGCGATTGCCGTGATTGTAGGCATTATCATTAGTGCTCTCGTCTTTTCTTGGGAGAATGCAAAAAGAATCAGGGCCAGAAAGCGGTTTCTAGCGGATGGGACCAAAGTGTATGAAATTTGGGGCCCTCTTTTCTTTGGCAGCATACAAGTGTTTAAAAGCAAATTTGATGTACACAATGATCCAGAACGCGTGGTGATTGATTTTATGGAATCACGAGTCAGCGATCATTCAGCGCTCGAGGCGCTATTTCAATTGGTGGAGCGATATGATGCCGCTGGCAAACAGCTTAAGATCCAGCATCTGAGTGAAGAGTGTCAAAACCTGATGATTAAAGCTTCACCAAAGCTTGCGCGGGTAATTGAAAGGAGCGTCGATGACCCCCGCTATCATGTGATGACCAGTGTCAACGCCCTCGGTGTGTAGAAAGCGGGGACTACCTTTGATGGATCTTAACGGACTTGAACATGTATGGGTTATCGCTGGTACGAAGTCTCATGCCGCTGGCCGTAGTAACGTTTTGTAACGATACTTTCTTCGTCCTCACGTAGGGAAAGTCCTCCTGGTAGGCATCATCCACCATGTCTTCATTGAAGTCTCCAAAAATGGAGGGGCCAACATAATCTTCTGGATGCGAAGCATCATCAATGTGAAGATTTTCAATTGCAATTTCCTCTGGCATGTAGCAAATGTAGCCGAAGTCATGCTTGCCTTTGTTAGTGCCTCTGAAAATACTGCCAGATTCGGGCTTTCCGCCGAATGGAACAAAAGTGCAATTGCGAATGATCATGGTGCCTTCCCAGGTACTGCCATAGTCGCTGCGAAGGTTGATGACACTTCTTCCTCGAATCGTGGAGTTTTCCACCAGAAAAGTGCCCGTGCCGATCGCATTGATGCCCATATGCCCTAGGGTAGAGTTACGGATCGTGGCATTTGCAACCCCCATGTGTGCATCGAATCTCGAAAGGGTACAACTGTCATAAAGGAGGTTCTTCGAGAAGTTGGATGCAAAGACCCCCCAATAGTCACGATCGTCAATGTCATTGGTTTGTCTGCAATGGATAAACGAGGCGTTCAATACCCGATTAACAGATAGATCATAGCTGCCCATCGACACTTCTTTTCCTGCAGAACCAATGGTCTGGTATTTTTTGTGTCCGGTGAGTACACAGTTTCGTACGGTGATATATGCGCAATCTGCCATTGAAATGAATCCACGGTAGGGCGCACCATGTTCGCCTTCTCCGAGAATCCGGTGTTCTAATCCTTCTACTACTACATTTGACCGTTTGATGAGAATGTTACGACTGTGATAGTTGTACTTCGACTCCGCCTGGTTGGCAATGGTGGTAAATGTTCCCCCTCTGATGGTCAGGACAGCACTGTCTATGGGGATGGCTTGAATGGCTGTGATGGTATCGAAATCCCAGATGATGGGGGCATTCATATCGACATGGCCGTTACGGTCGACAATGAAGATGTCGGTTTGTGCCCTACCATTATTTTGATTTCGACCAAATCGGATGTACCGTTTTATTCGATCATTGGTTACGGTAATCAAAGATGGGAAGGGGAGTGTTAACTTGACTTTCTCCTGATTCCGCTTCAGGAGGGAGAGTCCTTTGGGAGTAAGGCCAGGGAGATCAGATTGAAC
Source organism: Saprospiraceae bacterium (assembly GCA_019634275.1). Taxonomy (GTDB): domain Bacteria; phylum Bacteroidota; class Bacteroidia; order Chitinophagales; family Saprospiraceae; genus CAJQNM01. Next base: position 11,467 of record JAHQVP010000068.1, on the reverse strand, counting down.
CAGAAATATGCTGGCGCCACGATTTTTGACATTCACATCGTCTACAATAAAGGAAGCACCTCCAAAGTCCGTATCCGTTTTGATGACGGCAGTGCGACGATCAGACTTTATGTAGTAGGTGCTGCCTGCATTTGCTGCCACGGGCAGACCATGGAAGTTAGCGAAAGCATGGGCAGCAGCGATGGCATCAATGTCATCGGTGATCCCATCTCCCTTGGCCCCAAAGTCACTGTACCGCACGTGTCCCGCTCTGATGATTTGTGATTTTAGATCAGGAGGAACATTGCAGCTCAACATACCATTGCTGTCTGCCACAACCTGAAGCAAACCCGTTTCATGGGTCATTGTCACGTCCATCATTTTCTGTTCCACCTGCGCAGATGCAGTGATGGTCACTAAAATGAGCCAAATAGAAAGTAGCTTGGTCATCTGTCCGTATTATTGGATTAAAGCATTGTTGAGAAACCGCATTTGCCGGCTTGCCATCCATTTAAACTACGAATATTGGGACGTAATGTCGAGTGGAAATTGTACTCAGATTGCTTTCGTGAGGTAAAACAAATGCCTCATTTTCTTCCTGTTGTCCCCGAGACGGAAAGTAGTGGAGCTGAGGCAAAAGTGTAGTTTTACAGGGAAATTTGAAGGTGAATTGCCTAAGTCGCATATCCGTAGGAGTATTTCTACTTCTTTTGTGCCACGCGCCAAGCTCAGGACAGGATCGGGACGTCCCTCACTTAAAGGAGGAGTTGACCAAAGATCCGGGAGACAGTCTGCATTATGAGCTGCGGTTTAATCTAATACAGGCCTATGCCAACCGGGGGGATCTAGACAGTGCTGTATTTGTCGCAAGGCAAGCCTTTGCTGACGACTACACCAATGCAGATAACAACCGTGTGGGGCAGATTAATTATACACTGGCCTATGCCTATGATATCAATGACCAATTGTCTATAGCGCTTGACTACTATGATCGCGCTCGTCAGGCGTATCAGCAGGCGGATAATCACATGTGGATTGCCGGATCCATCAATGCAATGGGTACCGCCAATTATTTTGCGGGAGAGTACGGGGAAGCGATACGTCTTTTCCTGGAATCACTCACGTATGCTGAGGAACATGACTTGATTTTGGAGCAGGTCGAGAGTCTGATTAACGTAGCTGCTGTTTATGACGAAACGGATCGAACACGTGAGGCTATCCGTCACTGCCAGCGCGCAGCACAACTGCAGCAGAAGTTGGGAACGGACGAACGTCTGGGTTACCTCTACATCTACCTCGCGGACTACTATAAGCAGCTGGATCACTTAGACAGCACCTTCTATTATCTGGAGCAAGCAGAAGGTATTTTCAAAGACGACGACGTCAATCCAGAAATGCTGGGATCAACATACACGTCGCAGGGTTCCGCCCTCCTAGAAAAGGGAGATACCGCATTGGCAAAGCAAAAGTTGCAACAGGGCTATGATATTCTTAAGAATTCAAGAGCCAATATTCCTGCCTTGCTTTTCAATCTCACACAGCAGGGCAGCATTGCTCTGGCGAGTGGCAATACGAGAGAAGCCAAAAGGCTGTTGGAGCAAGCGCTTAATTTTACTCAGGATTCGGAGCGGCACGAACACAAGCTTGATATCCTCAATCTCCTGCAACGTACCCACTTTCTAAATGGCGACCTTCGAAAGGCATACGACCATTTGGCTTCCTACGCCGACTTAGCAGACGCGGTCAGAACCACGGATAGAGATGAGATGATTGCTGAAATGCAGGCCAAGTATGATTTGCACCAACAAGAGAAGCAACTTGAGATTCAGCGACTTAAAATTGCGCAACAGGCGAGCATTCGCAAGCTTCTTATCATCCTGGCAGCCATCTTACTGGTGGGCATTCTGGGCCTGTTGTATTTCTTAAGGTCGAAGAATAGATCGAATGCCCTTCTTGCGGAACAAAAGATGATCATAGAAGGCGCGCTCCAGGAAAAGGAAATCTTGTTGAAGGAGATACACCACCGGGTAAAGAACAATTTGCAAGTCATCAGCTCATTGCTCTCGTTGCAGTCCAATTCAGTCGAAGATGGAGTGGTTAAGGAGGTCTTGAAGGAAGGACAAGATCGGGTACGATCTATGGCATTGATTCATCAGAATTTATATCAGGGCAAGGACCTGATGACAGTAAATACGCATACCTACTTTACTGCTTTAATTGAAAAACTCGTCCGGTCATATTCCATCAACCGTGATACCGAGATTACCTTGGATTTAGATATCGATTCCTTTGACTTGCATGTAGAAAAAATGATGCCGTTGGCTTTGATTGTAAATGAGTTGGTATCCAATAGTCTCAAACATGCTTTTGCGGAAGGAAATGGTGATGAAGATCAAATATCGGTGGTGCTGCAAGAATCCGACAAGGATCTGATCTTACGAGTCAGAGACAACGGAAGCGGCATTGCAGACCTTTCGTTGTTCGGGGGCAAGTCATTTGGCTATAAGGTCATCAGTTCCTTCGCACGGAAAATGAAGGCGCAAATCGATTACCTGACCGACTCGGGATTCGGAGTGGAAATGCGCATACCGAATTACCTTCCTACCACTTAGTACGATGGCAAGACGCCTTCTAAAAACCCATGTCAGGGTTCGGTGACCACCTTGCTAATTTGAAGAATGGGTTGACTGTTGGTGTAGTTGGGAATGTCCCCGATGATTTGTTCTGCATGTGGGCCAAAAGCCTCCTCATACTCAGACAGAGCATCGAAGTACAAGTACCCAATGGCCAGATACGGCGCGGGTTCTCCCGGGCTGCGGCCTCCCATGCCTTCATCAATTGACAGCGTCTTCAGTGCATCTCCCAGGAGATCGGCAACCATGGGCATGTGCGTGTCTCTGTAGTAGGACATGTCAAAGGTTTTTCCCTCACCACTGGGATACATCAGGGTTACTTTGATCATGTCAGCTGTACCAGGAGACTGCTCTCCGCTGCTGTGCAAATGATAACTTGTCAGTGCACAACAGGCCAAGATCATCGAGTGAAGGAGTCTACTTTTCATTTTAATTAGGTTATTGGTGACGAAATAAAGTTCTCACGGTTGTGTTCATAACGTTTACATGCACTTGTCTGTGGGGCTATTGCGACAATTGCTATAAGCTTGTGTTCTTCATTGCGATGGCGGATGCTTCTCAGTATGAGCAATATGTGGTAAAGAATGGGTTCCATATCACACCATGATCCAGCACCATGGCAAGACGATGAAAATGAAATCTAATCTTTCTGTGGCCTGATCAGCGTTCTGATTTTCAAATTTGACGCCCACCATTCGAGTTCTTGATCAGATAGCATGTTGCTGAAGGCCATAATAGATTCGAGCGAAGGAAGTGACAAAATTGACTTAGGTAGGTTTTGCAATTCGTTGTTTGCGATTTGCAGGGTCTTGAGTTGGGATAGTTGTCCGATCGCTTCAGGCAGTTCTTTGATTTGGTTGTAGCCAAGTTTCATTTCGCTGAGATTCTCAAGATCAAAAAAGGAAGAAGGCAGTGTTTGGATTTGGTTGTTCGAGGCCCAAAATTGCTCCAGCCGTTTCAGCTGTCCCAGGCTGTCTGGGAGGGTCTTGATGTCATTTTCAAAAACGATGAGTCGACGTAAGGAATCTAAACGACCGATTTCCTCCGGCAGCTCAATGAGCTCAGCATTCGTGACCATCAGCGTCCTCAGATTTTTCAAATTACCAATCCCTTTAAGAGAAGCAATTCCTCCGTTGATGTACAGCGATTCTAGGTTTTGCATACCCAATAGCCACTTCGGCAGATATCGTTTTTGATAGCCATTTAAGGAAAGGTCCTTTAGTGTCGCAATGTCGCCGATGGCAGCTGGAATACTGTCCATGAGATTTACCCCCATGTATAGCCGCTCCAGACTTTTGAGTTGGCCAATGGAAGAGGGAAGGCTGGTGAGGGAGTCTGTTTCCAGGTTGAGTAATACAAGGCTGTCCAACTGACCAATGGAAGCCGGAAGTTTCTTAACACCGCAGTCCGTTAAATAGATTGTGGTTAGTCTATGCAAGTCGCCAATGCAACTTGGTAATTCTGTAATCCTGGTTTGTCGGAGACTCAAATGGGTCAACTTATCCAGTGTGCAAATTGATTCTGGAAGCTTATTAATGGGGTTCTTAAAGAAGGTAAGCTTTTCCAAATGACGCAAATCACCTAGATTCTCTGGCACGGATGTGATCGGCTGGTCGTAAAAGTGAAGGATACGGAGGTCCTCGATCAGAAATGCGGAATCAGGAAACTGACTAAGCCCCTTGGTCAGCACGTTGAGATGCACAGGATCATCTGATTCAATGGCTTCCTTCATGGAGGTATAGTATGTCTGACCATGCATCATTGGCAGCACAAAGATGATGCATGCCCAAAAGAGCAACAGCCTTCGCTTGCCGCTAGTCAATGCCATTTCGACTTCCGGTTCTGATATCATTTTTGACATTAAAAGTGGGAGTGCAATTTAGAAATTGTCCTGAGGGACGACAGCAGCATCCCTTGTCGAATGCGAAATTAATCGTCGGCAGTGACGTCCATTCTTTTTCTCACCTGGACCCCTCGGATCGTGCCGGTGCCTTCAAAGTGCACAGACATCCCCTTAAAATGGAGTGGTTCAGGAGGGGCCTTCATTTTGTATACCGGCACGTCATTAAGATAAACTTGTAGGCTGCTGTCTTGTCCTACAAACTGTAAATGCTGAAAAGCATCGATGTCTACACCAAATGCAGAGAGATCATTAGTACTTCCATCTACGTATTCGTCAAAGGTCATGACGTCTATCTGGGCAATGCAACCCTTGCTCACTAGAGGAATGCTTATCGCACTTCCGTCAAAAAGCAAGTAGATGTAGGCCCCACGACAGCGATGTCTGCTTTCAGTATGCGTATTAGAAACCGACATACTGATGTCGAGGTTATGAGTATGGATATCCCCAAAATCATTCACATTGTACAAGCTTATGTTGACGTCTTCTGTGTTGGGGTCTCGACCATATTGCAATAGCAAGTCTCGCCTGATGCTGATCTCATGTGCCAAGTTTACCTCCGAATGATCAAAATAAATGGGAGTAGGATCGTCTCTAATCAAACCCAGCCAATCGCGGGTAGTGATGAATACGTCATCTCTCAGCATGATGCTGCTGTCTACCACCAGCTTGGCTTTAAAAAAGCCAGGTCTGTAGTAGATGCAAGTCGCAATGCTGTCTTCTCGGGAGATTGGAATTCGCTTACTGGCATCCCAGTCCTGCTGTATGGCAATCTTGGTGCCGATGGGAGTCCGTGAAACGTCATAGGCAAACACCACCGAATTGGGCAGATCATTGCTGATCACTTTGCTTTTGAAACGCATCTCCGAAGCCTCGAAAGATGGAGGTGTCAGAGACGTTGCGGTTTTGTTGAGCAGCGCTGAAATCGAGAAATAGGCCACTACCAGCAATAGAGGCATGGCGATCCAAACGGCATTTGACCTTCGCCCATTGGCAGAGTGGTCTTTCTCTACTGACGATAGGGATGTTGGTGCCGCTAGAAAGCTGCGCCACGAAGATCGACCGGCAAACTCCGCCAATATGTCTAAAGTAGTTTGACTTGGATTCGAACTTCTTTCGGCTCTTCCCCATACCCGCTTGAGCGTAGTGACGCTCAATTGCTTATGTGTGCTTTCGAAAATGAGCGCGCTCAACTGATCAAAGTCTTTATTGGACCATTCCTGTCCGGGACCCCATTGGAGCTGTTGCTCAATAAGACGAACTAATCGCTCTACTGATTCTGGTCTTGGCTCACGCATTGCACTGGTTTATATGCATTGGCACGGGATTGAACGCAAATGAATAAGATTGAACAAGATGAACATTTCAACGGAAACTTGCCAGTAGTATCTTCTGGGATGTTGCACAAGATTTCTAATTAATAAACAGAAAAACATCATGAACTATTCGATTCGCACATTTTCGTACATCGTCTTCTTTATCCTGATTACCACGCAAACGATAGCGCAGTCCCATCTAGAACGGCACTTCCCTCTTACTGCCGAACATTGGACTCCGCTGGTCGGGGAGGTGGAGTTTTTTGAGCACAGATCTGCTCAGGCCGCTCGGGGCAATGGCTATTTTGAGGTAATGCTCAATGAATTTGAGTTTACAACAGGTACGATAGAATATGATGTAGAGCTGGTTGGAAACGGTTTTCCTGGCATCAATTTTCGCATAGGACCAGACTCATCGGACTATGAGGTGTTCTACCTCCGACACTTTGGCAAACCCGATCCCAAACGACGCACCACCATGCAGTACGCAGCGGTGATGGACGGAATCAATCTCTGGGACATCACAGATGAATATCAGGCAGCTGCAACCTTGCACCAAGGGCAATGGAATCATGTCAAATTGGTTGTTTCCGAAAATCAACTATTGGCTTATGTGAATGACATGGAGAACCCAGCACTGCGTGTGCCAGCCTTGGAAGGACTGGTGAAGCAGGGACGGATCAAACTTACTGGCAATGTCATCTACGCCAATATGAAGATCGTCCCCAATAAAATCGATGACCTTCCTCAGGAAGCTGGATACGACCCGGCAGCACATGATCCAAACTATTTGGTCGATTGGGAAGTCTCCCAACCGATCGATTTTCCGATTGGTCGAGATGTCATGATGGGCATTCCTTTTAATCCTGGTGTGGCCATTGATACAGTGCTGCTGGACAGCACCACCCAGTGGTCATCTGTCCACGCAGAACACCGAGCAGTGGTCAATCTAACTAAGCTGTATGGAGCAACTGATCGCAGTCACAGAAGGTTGATCTGGTTGAAAAGCACCATCGATTCGGAGAGGGTACAAGAGAAAAGATTGAAGTTAGGTTTTCGAGATGAGGTCTGGGTTTTTATCAACGGACAACCGCTGCACATTGACAAAAACTATTACGGCTCACCTGGTATGAAGGATCCCATCGGCAGGTGCAGTCTAGCGAACACTTCGTTTGATGTTCCTTTGCAAGAAGGCGAAAACGAACTCCTGATCGGGGTGGCCAACTATTTTTTTGGCTGGGGTGTAATGGCTCGATTTGAGGACAACAGTGGCCTGAGTTACTGAGGATACTATTATCTAAGTCGTTTTCTGACCAAGGTAGAGGGCATGGCCGCAGGTTTCGAGGATGATTCCTGCGCTAGGATCGTCTCTGTCATTCGCAAGATACAGTGATGATGGGATGGGATGTAGATCCAAGTGATGGGATTTATTCCTACAGATCGGCGGACATCAATCTGGTTCTATGCGGTCATTTTCTTGCTTTATACCAATGGATGTTTCCATAGGTCCGGGGACCGGTCCAGGCATCTCGATCAAACGTCAAAAGGTGATATTCGGTAGAATGTTTCCTGGGTACAGGGATCACAGCCGGCCATATGTTTTTTCCGATGGGATGCTCAGAAAGCTGTAGTTCGCCCAGTTTCTTCAGTTCTGGATAGCTCAATACCTCCAACGGGCAAGGGGTGTCGCCGCGGCCAATGAAACGTAGTATTGGCCGTCTACCTTCTGGAGAAGTACGCCGGTACTTGATGTGGGTTCATAGGTAGCCAGCTCTTGCCAGTTGCCATTCCATTGTTCTGATTCCCAGAGAATCGTCTGATATCCTTCAGTCGCTTTGCACATGACCATACGCCACTTCTTCTCCTGAGCATCCCAGATGACGGAGGGATCTTCCTCGTTGCCGACGGACGGATACTGCATAGGAGCGCAATGTATCTCAGTCTGACCAAATCGCAAATCGTCTTCGGTTTGGCCGGCATAGAGCATATGGTCGTCGCGATGAGAAACGGTGAATACTTTCCAGTTTCTACTCCTGCGGTCGTATAGCACGTCTGATGCAGCCCATTGTCGAAGGAGTCCATCGCCCTTGTTGAATACTAAGCATCCGGTGACGGTCCACTCCTGTCTGCCCAAAATACACTGATAGATTCCTTGGTATAGTTGTGTTCCATACCCGCGAGTGGTCATGGCCACCCAAAGGGTGTCTCCTTTGAGCATGGGGGTGCCATCCTCATAATGGATCACTCTTGGATCTGCCTGTGCGGTTCCACAGGTCAGATAGAGTGTGGCACCACTGATTACTGCTCGTTCGTTGGACTTCAGTTGAGCGCCCACATATATGCTGTACTTTTCGAGGATTGATTTGTCCCGGAGTTCCACAGATTCACTCACATCAAAAGACCCAAGTACGGTCCACTCTTCTGCCTGGACCACAAGTACATTAATGAATTTACCAGTAAGATGAAGTCGAATCGTCAAGGGAGCATCGCGTAGTGTGTGCTGGAAAGTAGTGTCTAGATAGCAGTGACCTTCTGCTTTTCCCTCGAGCTTGATCATCAATTGATGGAGATCTGTGAATTGACTAGAGACAGTAAAGTGATTCTCTACATTATTGCACAAGGACAAGTGTGTACTTCCGGACGATGGCGTGACCGGTATGTCTAAATCAATAGCTGCATAGTTGACCAGCTTGCCCAAACTCGCATAGCTCTTCTGTTCATACGGAGTGGGATTAGAGAAGGTAAGCACCCGGTCCCTTTGCGATAGCATGCAACCGGGTTCTGTCAAATGCAGGAGAGGATGTTTGGCTTCGTTCCATTCGTCAAGGGTAAGATCGAACTTGGCGAGCTCTACCGCTGAGTTGTAGAAATTCCTGACTTGATACACCTTATCGAATTCCAGTTCGAGTGGAGCATCGGCAGGGCGACATGAACTCCCTAACAGCAGGAGGCATAAGATGCCAAGGGCAATACAGGGGGCGGGTACATGTAGAGGCAGAGGCTTTACTCTCGTTTTGTGACAGACCGAGATCATGCTGCGACAATATAAAAGAAGGCCTCTTGAAATTGGTCTGTGGCCAAGAAGCGTTCTTCTTCGTCCGAAACGACGCTCCCTCCCAATGCTAAAACCTTTTGCCGAGAGGCGCTTAGTTTCATCACACCGAACTGATTCACCCAGTATTCATATTTACCCTTGAACTCATTGTCTACCTCCACTATTTTGGCCAGGAGCGTATCATCCTCCCCAATAATATGGTACTCATGATCATTCATCTGCTCTATCTTCCAATTAAACAGGTCCCGGTAAAACGGCACCAAAGCAGCGGCATCTGAAGTATGCAATTCTCGCGAAAGAATGATGGGGTAGGAGTCTGTCTGGAAGGCCTTCAAATCCTGCCCCTCGTAAAGGGTAAATCCGGCCCCTTTGGGATCCCTAACCAGTGCAATTTTACCCCCGTAAAAGGCTTGATTCTCGATTTCTATTTTTGCGCCAAGCTGTTTCGCTTTTCGCACCATTTCCTGGAGACCATTCACCTGGATGTAATTCATCCAGAAGTGAGGCATTTTTATCTTTTGAAAGAACAATGGCGTTTCGTAGATCCCCACTTGCGGGTGTCCTTTGTTGCCGCCGACATAATAGCTCTCCTGATTGGTGAACTCCCAATCAAAAAGCTGCCGATAGAATTGAGCACTTTCACGAGGTCGATAGCTGGATAGATCGGTCCAAACAAATTGATTAATCATTACTCCTAGATTCCAAGCCTATTGACTGCATGCCGCCAAGATACTGTTGCACTCATGGCACTTCGTTCTGCGTGCCCAAAAGCAGGTTTAGGGCATGATTGACTACTCGTACCACATATTTGTTGTCATCTCGGAGTGCCGCCTGGAGACTTGCCGTATGAGGCCGTGCAAGTTCGCCCAATTGATCCAGGGATAGGGCGGCCGCTAAGCGCACCCATTCGTCATGATGATTTAAACCCTTTACCAGTACTTGGCCAGCACTTTTTACCTGGTTACGTAGAAGCGATTCCGCTGCAGCAAAGCGCACCAAAGGGACTGAATCCCGTAGCATGGCCTGGAGCTGCGATGGAACCCGGTCTGAAGAATAGTGGTCTCCCATGTTTTGCGTACACCAAAATCGTATGGCTGATTGTTCGTGGCTTGAGTTCGTAATCATTTCATCAATAGAAAGTTCCTTCAAAGCTGCCTGCCGAACCAAAGAAATGGGAAAATCCTGTGCCCGCATCAGTTCATAAATAGACTGATCGTGTTGGTCTTCCATGGCCCTAAGGAGGGTCTCCGGTAAAAGCCCCGTGTCTTTGTAATCATCAGACCATGCGTGATGAGCTTCTCTCAGCTCATTGAGTTTGTCTGCATACTTCGGCTGATCGACGAGGTTGATTAATTCAGAAGGATCATTGAGGCAATCATAGAGTGCTTCCTGGGGTTTATCCTGTGCGATGATGTGTAAGCCGTCGCCCGGCATTGTCCCTTGTGCTTCAGCACGCCTAATGGCTTGCATAATGGCGCCTTTTTCCGGGGTGTTCATATACTGACAGATGGGTAGATCTGGCTGATAGTATCGAATGTATTTGTAGCGTTGATCACGTACGGCTCGCTGCACATCATAGCGCTCGTCCATGCGATCTCGACCAGCATAGATGTATTCACGTTCGGGAGTCAGGTTTTTACCGAGAAAGGCCCTCCCATGCATGGTCTCGGGGATGGAGATGTCCGCAAGTTTTAGCGCTGTAGGTGCGAGATCAATAAAACTGACAAGCTCGTTTACTTCCGAGCCCGCAGAATGAGGGATAAGATGTTGATATTTTTCTGGAGCGTAAACAATTAAAGGAATATGGATGCCGGCATCAAAAAGCCACCGTTTGTGCCGTGGAACCCCTGCTCCGTGATCCGAATAAAAAAGTACGATGGTTTCATCGGTGAGTCCATCTTCCTCGAGTTCTGCCAGAATGGAACCCACTTGTTTGTCCATGGCAGTAATGATGTTGTAATACCTTGACCACAGCTCCTGCACATCCGATACATCTGGAAAATAACTTGGTACTGGCACCTCACCTGGCTTGCGCAGCATATCTTCCTCCAAGTCTTCGATAGCCTGCCGGTAGCGTTTTTGGTCGTTTACTCTGCTTTCGTGGGATGTTGTGAGGTTAAATATGGAAAAGAAAGGTTGATCGGTATTTTCTCTGGACCGCCAATGTGCCTCTCCATCGCATTGGTCCCAAATCGATTTATGATCCATGTCCAAATTGTAGTCCGTCTTGGCATTATTGGTGCAATAGTATCCTCCTTCTCGTAGGAGCTCTGGATACAGAGACATACCTGCTGGTCGACGGGCCCTGCAACGCATATGTTGACTGCCGATGCTGGTGGCATATAGACCGGATATGATAGAAGATCGGGCCACGGCACATACTGGAGCCGTGGCGAAGGCATGATTGTAGAGTACCCCTCGAGAGGCGAGGGAATCCAGATTCGGGGTGCGGGCGTAGGGATCGCCATAGCACCCGAGATTAGGGCTGATGTCTTCACACGTAATCCAAAGAATATTGGGTTGAGAAGCTTCCGTTTTCTCCTGACAAGAGAAGCTCAGACAGGCAAAAAGTAACAAGCAAGTT
>JAHQVP010000007.1 GCA_019634275.1 Saprospiraceae bacterium | reverse complement strand
CCTTCGAATTGATCGGAATCCTGGGCTTGCTCTTTGACGGGCCTGGTCTCCAGTTGATAGGTCCTCGATGTCATGATGGTCCGGATCAACTCCCGTATGTCAGTATTTTCTTCGATAAAATGCGAAGCCAGCCAATCGAGCAATGCTGGAGACCACGGTGGGGCATCCATGTCGTCAACACTGGGTACAATGCCGCTTCCCATGAGTTGCGCCCAGATTCGGTTTACAAAGGTTCGATAAAAGCGTCCGTTTTCTTCAGAGGTGATCAGGTCCGCCAAACTCGCAAGGCGGTCAACGACACTATCGCCCACCACCTGACCCAATTCTGGATACAAGAAGCTGGGCAAGGTATGCTGGCCCGTAGGTTTATCGCATTGATGCAACTCCAGCGAAGAATCTGCAAATACGTTGGCAAAACCATAGGCTTGTTCCAGGGTCAAGTTATTGACAAAACTGTTGTGGCAGGAAGCACACTTGAGGTTAGTACCCAACAGCGACTGGGCCACGTTCTGAGCCGCCTGCATTTCAATGCTCTGGCTGCTGTTGACCACTCCCCTCCACTGAATGCCTTTGATAAACCCTTCACTCTCCGGCGATGGATTGATCAACTCCCTGACCATCTCCCGGTACGGTTTATTTTCTGCTAGGGATCGAAACAACCAGGGCGTAATTTGCTTGCGCCCACCCGTTATGTATCCGGTCCCAGTGTAGTCGTTACGCAGGAGGTCATTCCAGAAGCTCAACCAGTGGGTAGAGATGTCCTTGTTTTGGCCAAGCAGAAAGTCAATGAGATTCGAACGCTTATCCGGATGTTCATCCTGTTCGAACGATGCCACTTCTTCGTACGAGGGCAGTATGCCCACGACATCCAGGTATGCGCGTCGAATAAAGGTTCGATCATCGCACAATTTTGGCCATCGAGTACCCTCCTGATCAAAATAGACATCCACAAAACGATCGATGGGATGTGCCAGATCCCGATCCGGTAGCACAGGCTTCTCCAACCAAATCGGCGCTTCCGCAAAAAGTTTAAGGGTGGTGTCGGCCCAAGGGGCTCCTTGCGCTATCCATAACTCCAGCAATTCCACGGCAGAGGCGCTAAGTGGTTCGCCCTCGGGAGGCATTGACTCTTCGTTCTGTCGATCAAGTTTAACGCGACGAAGCAGCTCGCTCTGTTGTGGTTGTCCTTCCATCAGTGCAGGACCCGACTCGCCGCCCTTCCGAATCCCCTCCTCAGTCTCAAGATTGAGGTCGGCCTTGTGCTTGACGCTGTTATGGCATTGCAAACAATGGTCTGCAAAGATCATCCGCGCATGCACACTGAGCTGATCCAGATCGGAGTCCGCCAGGCTGTCTGTATTGCCCGCGATGCGTGCCAGAAATGCCGTGTGCAACTCTTGGCTTGGTTTCGAAATTTGCATTCGAAAGTACTGGGATCCATGGGTAATGGTTGCTCCCCAATGAGCAGTCCATCCGAGTGCTACTGAGGTGAGGCTCAGCGCAACAAAGGCATAGCGAGAGTCCCTATGGTATAACCAAGCAGATAACACACTTCCTACCATCGTAATGTACCCTCCCATCGCATGGCGGTCCACAATGGCCGCACCATAGTCACCCCCCCTGCTCAGAAGCCAGCCACAAGCTACGGCAAGGATTGCCGAAACGGCACCCACGACAAGCAAGAGCTTAATGGTATCCTTCCACGGGCGATTCGACTTAAACTTTTGAACGAGATCCAGACCGAAAGCCATCAAAATCAGGGCAATCGGAAAATGCACCAACAATGGGTGAAACTTTCCCACAAAGTCCAGCAAGTCCATCACCCAAGTAAACTACTGAAAATCGTCAAGTTAAGCCAACCCCCAAAGCGTTGACTTCGCCGCACCAATCCGCAAGAACGACGTCCAGACATTTTCCCCAACAATATCACTACGTATTATAAAGCAATTCCCCTTTTGCAGAGGAGTCTCGGGGGATCATGAGCAGTGGTCACAAAAAAAGGAGCGGCTGCCTCTAGAAAGAAACAGCCGCTTACACCCCAAAACCATCTAACAACAAAGATACGTAATCGCAACGGTCATGCAATGGCTGTTGCATTTTTTATTTTGATGGTATGCAAAGAACTTTCATACTGCTGTTTTCCATCCTGGGATGTACCGTTTTGAACGCCCAGGCCACGCTCTCAAGCTCGGACTCTGCCGTGATCATGCAAAAATTCTGGCAGCAAGAAGCGGCCTGGAACCGAGGCGACATCGAGGATTTTATGACGGCCTACTGGGAATCAACACAATTGGTCTTTGTCGGTGCAGACGGGTCCCATTATGGCTGGAAGCCCGTGAAGGACAACTATTATAAGAGGTATCCCGATCGCACGGCGATGGGCACCTTAACCTTTGAGGTGCTTGATTTGCGGGCGATCGATCAGCACAGCGCTTTTCTCATTGGCACATACCATCTCACCCGAACGATTGGCAACCTCCGAGGGACCTTTACCCTGGTCTGGTCTTTGATCGAAGGAAAATGGGTCATCACCTCGGACCATACCAGTGCTTTCGATCTCGTGGGTGCCCTCAAGACTCAGCTGGATCCGCTGATGGCTTCTCATTTTTCCGACCATGCTCCAGGGGGAGCCCTTTTGATTGCCCAAGCCGATCAGGTCCTGTATCAAGAAGGATTTGGCCTGGCAAATCTTCAGACCAAAGAGAAAATCTCTGAGCACACAGTCTTTAATACTGGATCCATTTCTAAAACCTTTGTCTCCAATGCCATCCTAAAGCTGCAAGAGGATGGGCTATTGTCCTTGGATGATCCCATTGCCCAATATTTTGATTTTGAACATCCTGAGGTAGTCAAAGACGTGGCCATCAAGCACCTGCTATCCCATACTTCTGGATTACCAGACCTTCGCAACGTTGGCGCTGATCCCAACTTCTACCTAACTGCCAAAGACCGTGAAAACTTCGCCCCTCTCCTAAAGACAAAACGACTTCGCTTTCCTCCAGGGAGTGCCTTCGAATACTCCAATCCAGCATACAATGGATTGGCACTGATCGTAGAGGAAGTCAGCGGCATGCCATGGCAAGACTTTGTCAAGCAGCAGATTTTCGATCCTGCAGACATGACCACAAGCCGCATCACCAATGGATCGGAACCCAGTACGGACGTCGCTCATGCCTATGTCCAAGAAGGACAAGCTTGGAGCGAGAACGATTATGGGGAATTTCCCACCTTTTGCGCGGCTGGCAATGGAGGCATTTGGTCTTCTGTGGTGGAGTTGTTTCATTATGAGCAAGCACAACAAAAAGGCAAGTTTCTCTCACTAGAAACGATTGCTCAGTCCCGGACCCCATTTCAGCCAAGTGCATGGTCGGCATCCTCTCCCCCCTTCGTCGGTTATGGCTGGTGGAGCGGTCCCACCGCGTTGTTTCGGGGCGTGTCAGTGGATCGAGACGTGATCTTCCATACCGGTTCGCAAGGGGGATTTCGGGGATACCACATCTACTTTCCCAACGAAAAAATCTTCATCGCCGCTTTATTTAATCGACCAGTGCCGGCAGGATTGATGCAACAGGTTGTGGACGAGGTTTTGGAAACTATTCCCTAAAATCGATCCGATAGATGGTACGTCGAATGAAGCTATTCCCGCTCTGATTGTGAATGTGGATTAGACCTAACGAAGATAGCAACCGATTATTTCCGCATCGCCAGCTACTGAATTTAAGCGTTGCCCGGGATAGATCCTAACCACTGATCTCATCCTCACTCTATCAATCAAGAGGGGCCCTGCGTTACCATATCGCGTAGTGACTAAGATCGCTGCATCATCTGGTGCAGAAATTCCAGATGCTGACAACTGATGAACGAAGTATTCTAGTGTCTTAGGAGTGAGATAGCCGTAGAAATCGAGCGGTTTTTCGGATGTTATTGTCATACCTTCACCAAGCGCTAGGGTGTGCCCATACGGGTATAGGTTATTGGCAAAACCACCAAAAAAGCTACCATCAACTGTAAAAAGAAGCCGACTTCGATCAGACGGACTAATGGAAGCCAAATATAAATTCCAACCATCCGGGACGGTATACTCCGTCACATTCTCCATTACAATTGGCTGATCGATTCCTACCTTGAACGTGGCTTCGCGCTCAAATTTAGATCTAAAGAAGAGGCTGATCCACTGACCATTGATAAAACCCTCGAAGTCTGTACCGGTCCAGCGAATGGTGCCAGGCAGCGCAACTTCGCTGCTGTCCATGCCGATTTGGATCGATCCACCTATGGAGGTATTGGGACTCTGGGCCAGCAGAGTGGTACTGCCAAGCAAAAGCAGAAGTGGGATGTAGCGTGTTTTCATGTGATTAAAATAATGGATTAAGACCACTTTTCTGCTTCAGCAACAGAGACCCATTTGACGGGCACCCGGCCTGAGCAATCGACACGAGTCCATCTGTATGCACCGATCTTAGCATTTGAGTGAGTTGGTCACCCCGTGCTACACTCGAGAAGGGTGCGTATCCAGAATGCCAGGGAATTCACCTAATAGGGTGAAAATAGCCATGAGTGCCAAGCGTAGTTTTACGACATAAATGACTCGTGATGAAAAATCTATTCGCACTCTTTTGTCTTATTTCGATGCTCTGCGTCGATGGGCATGCTCAACTGAGCGGTACGTTCACTCCGGGAGGCATTTATACAGGGGTAAGGGATAACAATTACCGGGGTGTAGTCGCTTACAGCCAAAAGAATTTTCGCGGTCGCGCTTACGCCATCAAACCAGGTCAGAAAAGATCAAACATTGCGATCAAATCCATTCGTGTCTACGGTGGCTACAAAGCCAAGATCAACATGCAATACAGTCAAATTCGCAATATCCTGGCAGATATGCCTGACCTACAGTGGCCGGCACTTTCCATCGAGGCCATTCCTTCTACGGATTACAAGGGAGCGATCCTGTATTCCCGCGCTGATCAACGAGGAACTGCTTGGTTCTTGCAGATGGGACCCGCATACAACGCCGGACATCCTGGCTGGTATGGCCACTATCCTCATCCTATATTGCCGAAATCCATCAGCATTAAAGGACGAGCTCGGGTTCGGGCCAGCGGCAACAGGAATGCCGTCGAACTGAGCACCGGCGACTATAACTTCCCCTCAGGAATCAATTTTGTACAAGTGGTTAGCGTCAACTAAGTGATTGGAGTCGCAGTCCTAGGCGCTATTGGCCAAAGTCTATCTCCTTAATAAAATCTTCTCCCTGCCCACTACGCCAGCACGCGTAATGTACTCGATCACATACTGCCCCTCCGGCAGTAGGCTCATATCCAACTGTAAGAGATAGTCCATCCCCTCCTCACGAGCTACTGTCTGTCCAATCATGGAGTATGCTGTGATTTTGCCCAGCAACTCATCTGATTGAACGGTCAGGTACTGGCTGACGGGGTTTGGAAAAACCGTGACCCCATCGTCAACCTGATCATGCACAGCGGTTGTCTGTGTAGTAAATCGTGACCCCGAGTTTAGGATCTCTCCCGTGGACATGTCTTGGACATAGGCGAGGATGTACAGTTCTCCAAAGTTCAACTCATCCGCAGCGGTCACTTCATACTGCCAAGTGGTGGATGCGCCGACTGCCGGCAAGGTGATGGGCTCACCCTCATTTGGAGTAAGCATTTCCCGAAAGACATTAAAATGCTCTCTTTCTCCATTCTCGGCGGCAAAATCCAACTCCTTCTCTACCAGGGCTACGAAAAGTCGATAGTCGCTGGCCTCGGTCAATGCCAGGCCTTTCATGGTGACCGTTGTGTTCTTCGTCCGATTGTCGTCGACCTCTGCCACCTCAAGGGACACCACAGCGGGCACATCGAGCTGGGCCTCAATGGCAGCGGAAAAAGCATTGGAAGAAGTAGCGGTACTCTGGCCATCTACAATAACCCGTGGTGTTGCCGGTATCGCATAAAATGCTTCCCTGGCTCCATTGCCCTCCTTATTGTAGTTATACAGTGGGCATTGACTATAGGGCACTGACGGAAAGAAGGTGATGTGGTGCATACGCCCTTCAAAACCGTCCATGACCTGGTATAGCGTTGGATTTCGACTGGCGCAAATGATACAGTACGTATTGGTGAAGTGTTCGACTAGTGGAATTCGACTTTGTGCCACTCCCTCGGCAAAAATGCCAACCAACAAAAGCAAGGTAAAGGTCTGCCGCATGCTCAAATATTTTAAACAAAGGTAGCAACACCGACTACTGGATTCTTCACAAAACTGTCACAGAAAAGACGAAGGCATATGATCGTTACCGACGCCTCTATTCGGCCTTTCCCTGATGCTGCATGGTCCGGAGACGTTCGAACAAAGCGGTGTTCTTGGAGATCAGATACTTGTCCTGCAACATTGCGAAAACCTCTTCTTCGCGGGACAGTCGATACGATTTGTGCGCACTCACCAACTGTACGGAAGCGGATTCGTCTGCCAACGTCTTCTCGAGGATGTCTTTCTCTAATCGGCCCGTCAGATCGATTTCTACGCCTTCCATCACCACACCTACCATTTCCATCACGTCTGGACGGCAATGCACGAAAAGTAGTTCTCGAGCAGTCCGCAATTCGAGCAGCTCAATTTTTTCCAGGACCTTTTGCAGTACGAGGTCACTGAAGATATCGATCAGTCGTTCTGCACGCGGGAGATCTTGCTCTTTTAAGTCTTGCCAGTCGCTTGCCGTGATCGATTGACTGGCCAGAAACGCCACAAATTCCTTCTCCAACGATTGCAGTTCGACCTGTGAAAGCCTGCGAAATCGAACCTGCTCCTTCTCCATGATTGCTCTCTAAATATGTACTTTTGAGACGTGAGCGAAGCTATGCCAAGCTGCCGTTGTCCACGACAGACCTCCTTCGCTGATTATTAACGCAGCAAAAGTAATGATTGCCACTATGGTTCTGCCAGATTTTAGTTCTCCGGAAGTTTGGATGAGTCTGATCACCCTGATTTTCTTAGAAATCGTGCTGGGAATAGACAACATCATCTTCATCAGCATTTCTTCCAGTCGCTTGCCGGAAAAAGAGCGTAAAAAAGCCACCAACGTGGGCTTGGCACTGGCCATGATTCTACGCATCGTGTTGCTGCTGGGCATCTCTGCCTTGACCGCCATGAATACTCCCTGGTTTGAGATCGACGCATTGGGCGTGCATGCCGCATTTACGGGACAAAGCCTGATCCTGGTGGCAGGAGGCCTCTTCCTGCTCTATAAAAGCACGACCGAAATCCACCATAAGCTCGAAGGGCCCGAGCATCATGGATCAGCAAAGAAGGAAATGTCCACCTTATCCAAGGTAATTGTGGAGATCACGTTGATCAATATTGTATTCTCATTTGATTCCATTTTGACAGCCATTGGCATGACCAATGGCGTGCACGGTGCCCTGTTCATCATGATCGTGGCAGTGGTTTTATCGGTCGTGGTGATGATGCTGTTTGCCGTACCCGTTGGAAACTTTGTCAACAAGCACCCCACCCTTCAGATGTTGGGCTTATCGTTCTTAATTCTGATTGGATTTATGCTGATTACCGAAGGCGCACATCTGGCGCATATGTCGGTGGCGGGCAATGAGATTGGCACCATCCCCAAGGGCTACTTGTACTTTGCGATAGCCTTCTCTGTGGGAGTCGAATTTCTCAATCTGCGCCTCCGTGGAAAGCGGGAGCCGGTGCAGCTGCATGATCTCAAACAAGAGGCTGTTGAGGAGGGGCTCCTCTCATAATGCCAAAATGCCTCGCCCTTTTGCTGGTGGTGCTGTTGAGCGCTTGTCGCAACGATCCACCGGAACTTGCTGCTTTCCAATCTCAGAAAGGCACCACGATGGGCACCTACTATGCCCTCACCTATCGGGCTGCAGTGGCCATAGACGGCAAAAAGATTGATTCCCTGTTGGTGGCCATCAATCAAGCTGTTTCCACTTATGATTCACTCTCGTTGATCCGGGCATTTAATCGGGCGCCTCAGGGGCCCTTTTCTCTGGCACCATATTCGAGTTTTGCCCAAAAGGTATTCTGGGACAATTTGCTCATCAGTCGTCGGGTCTGGGAAGTCAGTGATGGGTATTTTGATCCCACCGTCATGCCCTTGGTCAATCACTGGGGGTTTGGTTTTAGCAAAGAACAGGAAATCGACTTGACGGTTCCCACGGATCTTCAAAAGCGGGTAGGCCTTGAGAAAATCAGGTTGGAATCCGATGGAAAACAGCTGGAAAAAATGATCGAAGGCGTCGAGCTTGATTTCAGTGGATGCGCAAAAGGATACGCAGTGGACATATTGGCGCAGCACTTGATCGATGCCGGCATAAAAGATTTTCTCGTGGACATCGGAGGGGAAATGCGCTCGCAAGGCCTAAATGCACAAGGGGCGGACTGGCGAATCGGCATCAACAAACCGAGCGAGGACGCACCCACCCAGGCCATCGAACTGGCCATTAAGCTGCCCGGTATGTCCATTGCCACTTCGGGCAACTATCGAAATTTTCGAGAATTGCCGGGTGGACAAAAGGTCAGCCACAGCATCAATCCTGTGAGCGGATTACCAGAAAGAACCAACCTTCTCAGTGCTTCCGTGGTTGCCAAAACGTGTGCCTGGGCAGATGCATTGGCCACAGCCTGTATGATCAAAGGGACCGAAGAGGCACAAAAACTGATCGAGTCCATAGATCAGACCGAAGCATTTCTAATTGACAGTGACGATGAAGGTCAAT
>JAHQVP010000067.1 GCA_019634275.1 Saprospiraceae bacterium | reverse complement strand
GATCCTCGAAAGGGCTTCATGAAAGAAGCTATAATGACCGGCACGGCAATGCAAACGATGGAGGGGATGACTAAATTCTTGATCAATCCAATGGTAGACACCTTTTCTCCAATCCACAACATCGTGGTGGTTACGTCTCCAATAGGCGACCAGGCACCTCCAGCATTGGCTCCAATGACTCCGATACATACATACCACAGCCGCACCTCCTTATCGGTTATGAGTTTTCGGAGCAGAGACACCAAGACGATGGTAGACGCCAAGTTGTCGAGGGTAGCCGATAAGAAAAAGGAGAGCACTGCAATCAAAAGCAACATTTTAAACTTGCTTGTGGTATTGATCCTGCGCGTGATGACTCCAAATCCCTTGTGCAAATCGATTAATTCTACAATGGTCATTGCACCAATAAGAAAGAAAAGGATCTCTGCTGTCTTTCCTACGTGATGAAGGAGCACATCAGATAGAGAAGCTACATGATGATGATGATCGACCACATCCAGATGTCCTATAGATATGAGACCCCAGCACAGCGCTCCCATTAAGAGCGCAGGTACTGTTTTGTCCAGCTTAAGGGGATGTTCAAATACGATCGTTAGGTAACCCAGGATAAAGCATATAATGATTCCCGTCAGCATGTTCTTGTTTTGGTTGATTAAACAGCAGAATCTTAAGATAGAAATTTGAGGATCACTACCTCTATTCTCATCCAGTGATTTTCAATTAACTTTGCATTTTGATGACAGATGTTCAAGATCGGAGACATAGAATTTGGTGACTTCCCATTGTTTCTTGCACCAATGGAAGACGTGAGTGATCCTCCATTTCGTGCCCTATGTAAAGAGCAGGGATGTGACATGATGTACACCGAGTTTATCGCCGTAGAAGGACTTATTAGGGATGCGGAAAAGAGTGTTCAGAAGTTAGACATCTATGACGAAGAGCGGCCCATTGGTATTCAGATTTTTGGTGCAGAACTGACGTCTATGCAGCGTGCCGCCGCCATTGTAGAAGAAGCAGGACCAGAAGTCTTGGACATTAACTATGGATGTCCCGTTAAGAAGGTCGTCTGCAAGATGGCGGGAGCCGGGATTCTACAAGATCCCGATCGAATGGTTAGGCTCACGGATGCCATTGTTAAAGCCACTAATCTGCCGGTGACCGTAAAGACCCGTCTAGGATGGAATGATCAAACCAAGCACATCGTGGAGATATCCGAGCGCCTACAAGATGTTGGCATCAAAGCAATTGCTATTCATGGCAGGACTCGGAAACAAATGTATAAAGGTGAGGCGGATTGGTCCTTGATCGCGGAGGTGAAAAATAATCCCCGTATGCATATCCCTGTAATCGGAAATGGTGATGTGGACTCTCCGCAAAAGGCCGTTGAGTACAAGAACAGATATGGGGTAGATGCCATCATGATTGGCCGTGCCTCCATTGGAAATCCATGGGTTTTTCGAGAAATTAAGCACTATGTGAAGACCGGCAAATTGTTACCGCCGCCCACTCTTCAGGAGAAAGTAACTGCTGCAAAACGTCACCTGGCCACTTCAATCGAATGGAAAGGTGAAAAGCTGGGAGTCTTGGAGATGAGGCGTCACTACACCAACTACTTCCGAGGCTTACCGGGAGTCAAGATGTTTCGCAGTAGGTTGGTCACGTCCATGGTTCCTTCTGAGCTTTTTGAAGTCATGGAAGAACTAGAGGAGCACTACAGACATTATCCAGAGCTGGAAACCGTCGCACTATGATGTTCTTTGCAAAGGGCTCCGAAGAGCGTGAGATCTTTCAGCTCATCCAAGAGGTTTCCGAAAACCTTAAAGTAGATTCCTATTTGGTTGGCGGATATGTTAGAGACAGAATACTGGCTCGACAGAGCAAGGACATCGACGTGGTTTGTGTTGGCAATGGCATTGAACTTGCCAGAGGTTTAGCCGGTCGATTGCGACCGATACCTAACGTAACCGTATACAAGCGGTTCGGAACAGCCATGCTCCGACACAACGGAATGGAGATTGAATTTGTCGGTGCACGCAAGGAATCCTATCGGGCAGACAGTCGTAAGCCCTCTATAGAAGTAGGCAGCTTACAGGATGATCAGAATCGGCGTGATTTTACCATTAATGCCCTTGCTGTAAGGTTGAGTGCACGAGGTTTTGGGGAGATTATCGATCCCTTCGGAGGATTGCATGATTTAGAAGAAAAAATCATACGCACACCCCGTGATCCCATCAAGACTTTTGCGGACGATCCCCTTCGAATGATGCGTGCCATTCGGTTTGCCACGCAGCTCGATTTCTGGATAGAAGAGGGTACGCTGCAAGCCATATCCGATTGTCGAAATCGCATTAAGATCGTGTCTCAAGAGCGGATCACGATGGAGCTCAATAAGATTATTACGTCTTTCGAGCCTTCTCGGGGCTTTAGGCTTCTCGAGAAAACAGGATTATTGGAGCTGGTGATGCCGGACTTGGCTCGTCTCAAGGGGGTGGAGGTGCGTAAAGGAATTGGCCACAAGGACAATTTCTACCATACGTTGCAGGTGTTGGATAATGTGAGTTATGCTTCTGAGGATCTCTGGCTACGATGGGCTGCACTTTTGCATGACATAGCAAAACCACCGACCAAGCGTTTTGATAATGTCGCAGGCTGGACTTTTCATGGTCATGAAGCCTTGGGTGCCGCTATGGTACCTCGGATATTTCGAAAACTTAGATTGCCATTGGACCACAAAATGAAGTTTGTCCAGAAACTGGTAAGACTGCATCTGCGTCCCATCGGCTTGGCTAAAGACAACATCACCGATTCTGCTGTGCGCAGACTGCTGTTTGATGCAGGAGACGATATTGAGGCCTTACTGACGCTGTGTGAGGCAGATATCACCTCAAAGAATGATGAGAAAGTAGCGCGGTACCTATCGAACTATAAAATTCTCAGGGAAAAGCTTAGACAGGTGGAAGCCAAAGATCAACTGCGTAACTGGGAACCGCCCATTAGCGGTGAAGTGATCATGGACACCTTCAAGATAAAGCCATGCAAGAAGGTGGGGATCATCAAAAGCGCGATACGAGAAGCCATCTTGGAAGGAGAGATTCCGAATGAGTATGAACCAGCCTATAAGTTCATGATCGAAAAAGGTCTTTCAATCGGCTTGAAAGCTCCAGAGTAGATTTACTAATCTTTGGTTTTTACGTAGAGTACCCCATTTTCCCCCTGCTCTCCATAGAATCTTGTCATGGAATTGTTTTTATGCACGGTAATGGATTCGATCTGATCCGAAGACAAATACTTAATCTGCTGTTTGATCACGCCATCTACAACGTATAGGGGCTCCAACATTCTTGCGCCAGTAATAGACTCGATAGGGGGAGTGGCAGATGCTGCAATCGGGATAAGAATGATGTTTTCACCCTCGAGATCCGCTATAGAAAGTTGGATGGTATGGTATCCAAGAGCACTGATTTGAAAATCAGCCGACAAGCTGCCGGGCACCATAAAGCTGCCTTGCTGATTACTTTGGGTGCAAATATTTTCTTCCGTATTGTTAATCCATACATTAGAGATGGGCATGCCGGTAGGATCCACCACTTTACTTTGCGTAGTTTGGGCTGCTAATGAAATAGAGGCCAGAATCAGGGCCGGAAGAAGGAAAATTTTCATGGTGTTTGTGCGTAGTCAAGTAATCATATCACCTGATGATAAGCATTTTCTTCTCCACCGCCGTCCATTTTGCGCTACGGTAACACTTCTTTAATATCGCCAGGACATGACATCGGCATCTGCAGGTGCATTCTTCTGCAGATCCTCATTTGCCCATTTTTTGATAAACATCGAGTGATAACGGAGTCGGCTAATGTGATTGGGTTCAGCGTGATCTCCGTTCCAACAATGCTCTGCCCGATCTCCATAGTCTACCTCTCCATCATAAGCCGGATTGTTTAGTGTCTGCAGTACATCTTCGGCCAAATAGACTGCATTATTGAGATAGTAGTTGTCCATGTCGCCGCAGTAAATGTGGATTTTGCCAGCCCAGTCGTCACCGTGCTTGTGCCAATCCCTCCTTAGGATATGTGTCAGATCATAGTTTTCCTTCCAATGGTTGGCCACCTCTCTATTTATTTTTCCGGTCTTTCTATCCCAAATACGAGCTGGATAACCGTCTTCGCCGAGCGGACTATATACCGCCTCCCAGATGTCCCATTGTTGACCAGAACGACCTTTCGATCCGATTGCCAACTCTCTAAGGTTCATGTCTCTTAAGGTTGCATCAACATTTCCCAAATAGTCTCGATGCCCAGGACGGAGCGTCTTCTTAAAGGTGCTCGGGAGATAGTAAGCGTTTTCGTCTTCGTATACGTTGACGAGGCAATATGCCCTAAAGTCTATAGGATCTGGACACGCGGCATAGCAAGTGCCATATTCGGTTGGATACATGACCTGCACTGCCAATGCTTCCCATCCGCCCGTACTGCCTCCATAAACAAATCTGGACCAGCCTTCACCAATACCACGAAAAGTCTCTTCGATATGAGGGATCAGCTCATAGGTAATGGCATCTCCATATGGCCCCAGATTCTCGCTGTTAACCGCATAACTGTCATCGTAAAACGGATTTGCGTGTTGAATGGTTACCGCCAGAACCCTTGGAAAATCTGGCCCTGTCCATTCTTTATAAAATGCGTATTGCTCTTCCTGCACAATCTTATTGTAACCATGCACATCGAATCGAGCACTGTAGTCAGGTTCTAGGTTCTCATCCGGAGGAGTATCTCTCCACCCTCCGAAATCATAAGGAAAATGCCCGTGCATGATAGCCAGCGGGAAGTGAACATCTGGATGTTCATCCCAACCCTCAGGAAGCAGCACATGAGCGCCTAAAAACATGTCTCTGCCCCAGAACTCGGATAACAGTTCACTCCTGATGCGAACATGTTTGACGTACTTGGAATCATCCGGCGGATCTATGGCAGGAATAATTTTATCCAGTGCAACGGCAATCTTGGTCGGACCGTTCTTTGTAATCTCCACTAACTGTGGAGTGGAGTAAAGATTTCCAGGCTTACGGTTCCATTGCTGTCCTTCGCCTTGATCAGGAGGCAACAACAGGCGATCCCCATTTTGCTTTTCAAAGTACTCGTACTTATTGAGTAAGACTTGCACTCGATATTGCCCAGCTGGAACCTCCGAGAGCTTTTCTATCGGATAGCCATACGAATTGAGAGAGAAGCGATGCGTCTCCGAACTCGACCAATGCTCGATGTCTTCTCCAAAAATCAGTTGTGTTCCTGGGCCATCATTGATCTGAAATCTGGGTTCTCCTTCATTTGCCACTGAGAGCATGACCAATAAGCGTCCGTGTAGCTCATCTTGCACTTTCAGATCATCTGCAATGCTGATTTCGAAAAGTGGTTGTGCAAGAATGGGGCAGACTGACCAGATGGAAAATATAGTAAGGATTATGCTTCTCATGGTGCCTTTGTTTGATGCAAAAAGTACAAAACTTGTTTCCGATTTCTATGGTGCTGATACACAGGCCTGCATCGTCATAATCAAGGTGAGCTGTAGCTCCTAAGCGCTCGAGTACTTGCAAAATGCGGAGCGCTCTACTTACCTTACCGGAAATTACAGCTATGATATTTGCATCTGTGTTGATGGCGTCCTCGAAGCTGGACCTTACTGATCCCTATGTCATCATCATCGCCGCGTCTGGCATTTTGGTTGTTTCTCACTTTTACAATCTATTTGCAGACCGCACCAGCGTTCCCTCCGTACTGCTGCTGATCATTACGGGCATTTTGATCAATCTCGGATTGGAAAAGGTCGGAATCGAGGATCTTGACCTCATGCCTTCTTTGCAGCTATTGGGCATTGTAGGTCTGATCATGATCGTCCTCGAAGCTGCGCTTGACTTGGAGCTTTCGAAGGAAAAGTTGCCGCTGATTGGCAATTCTCTATTGATTGCACTGCTCTGTCTTCTACTGTCATCTGCTGGCATCGCCTGGGTCCTGATGCAATTCAATCAAGTTGATTTTACAGTAGCACTTCTAGATGCTACCCCGTTGGCCATTATGTCGAGCGCCATTATCATTCCAAGTGTTACGGGGTTACCAGGCAAGAAGAGGGAATTTCTCGTATACGAGGGGGCTTTTTCCGACATCCTCGGGATTATGATGTTTTACTTTCTCATCAGCCTTTTGGAATCTGGAGGAATGGCGGCCACCCTGCAATTTGGCGGCAGCCTTCTGTTGACCATCGTGGTGGCAGTCGTCGCCTCCTATGTGTTGGTTTATGTTTTCAAGGATATGGAAGGACATGTGCGTCTGTTTCTACTGATTGCCATCTTGTTGATGCTCTATTCAGGTGGCAAATTGTTGCATCTCTCCCCCTTACTTATCATTCTTATTTTTGGTCTTTCATTGGCCAACCATCGCACTGCATTCAAAGTATTTAAGGCCTGGTGGACGGATGACCAGGATCCCGTGCAAAGAATCGAAAAAGAGTTTCACCTGATAACCCTGGAAACGGCATTCGTGGTGCGCACTTTTTTCTTCGTGGTATTTGGGATGACAATAGAACTAAGTGCCTTGGTAGACATTCGAGTGCTGGGCATTTCCGTTGCCATTCTGATCATTCTTTATTTGGTCAGATTCATTTTCCTCCGCAGCATTCAAGGCAAGGACATCTTGCCTGAATTGTGGATTGCTCCTCGAGGCTTGATCACTATTTTGTTGTTCTTTGCCATACCTGCTGAATTTATGCTGTCAGACTTCAGCAATGGCATACTGCTGTATGTCATCATTATATCCAGCCTGATCATGACGGTAGCCCTGATTGCCGATAAACGACGCGGTGCAACACAGTCGGACTAGATCACAGTATACCTAACATTAGGTATGCCATGCGAATCACTGGTATTGGAAGATCTCTCCATCAGCCGTACTTTTCGGCCATGACTGGGACGTCACCATCAGCCATTAATCTCAATGAATTAGCAGTGGGAAGTTCAGCCACACTGATCAACATGAAAACAAGCTCTACCGGCATTCGTTTGCTTTCAATGGGAGTAAAACCTGGTTGCACATTAAAGGTCTTACGAAAAGCCCCTATGGGAGGAGCACTATATGTCAGCATCGACCACATGGTAGTTGCATTGCGCAGATCAGAAGCAGCCTTAATAAAAGTGACTCCTTGACCTCCTCCGTTAAGACCAAAAAGATTGCACTGGTTGGTAACCCCAACTGCGGAAAGTCACACATTTTTAATGCATTGACCGGTGCGCGACAACGCGTGGGGAATTATCCAGGTGTCACCATCGATCTCAAAGAGGCTGCAGTAGCACATGCAGATCATCACTACACTTTAGTCGATTTGCCAGGGACTTACAGCGTGTATCCGCACAGTGATGATGAGCGTGTGACCATTGGTTTTCTTCTGCAACAAAAAGCAGAAAAGCCTGACCTCATTGCCTACATCGCCAATGCTAGTGATTTAGATCGACAGCTGCTCTTGTTTTCTCAGCTGAGGGACATGGGTTTTCCCATCATGTTGGTTTGCAACCTTATGGATGTTGACGCAGCCGATTTGGAGGTAGATACCAGGAAACTGGAAGACTTGTTGTCGACAAAGGTTCTGATCTATGATTCTAGGGACAGCGCCAAATCCAACGAACAGCTCCTTCAGTCCTGGTCGGAAGATCACGAGAGCCGTTCCCAGTGGGATACAGCTGATCGATTGACTCCAGCAAACATGGACAGTGACCTGCAAAATATCTTAGCTGATCGGCATTCTGCATATGAGCGAAGGGTCATTTTGCATAATCGAGGATGGCTCGAGTTAGAAGACACGGTCCGGATTCAGTTAGACGATTTTGCTGAGCGTGGTGGATTTCAAAGTCTCCAGGAACAAGTGAAGGATACCATGGCTCGACTTCACACACTGGAATCTAAGATCCCACAGATTGTGAGCAGGCCCTTCAATGTACTTAGCCGTGGGCAAAAGGCAGATGCGATTCTGACCCATTCATTTTGGGGCCTCGTCATATTTGCCTTCTTGATGTTGCTTGTGTTCCAAGCTATTTTTGCCTGGTCATCATATCCCATGGATCTCATTGAAGGCCTGTTTGGAACCATTTCTGCCGCACTGAGTGAGGCTTTGCCGGAGGGTCATTTGACGGATCTTCTGACAGAGGGCATTATTCCGGGCCTGGCTGGTGTTCTTGTCTTCATACCTCAGATTGCAGTTTTGTTTGTCCTCATCGGAATTCTGGAACAGGTTGGGTACATGGCTCGAGCCGTGTATCTATTTGACCATATATTGCTGCGCTTCGGGATGAACGGCCGCAGCATTGTCGCCTTGATTTCAGGAGGCGCCTGTGCCATACCTGCCATCATGAGTACCAGAACCATCGCCAATTGGAAAGAGCGATTGATTACAATTCTGGTGACTCCCTTCATTTCTTGCTCAGCTCGAATCCCGGTCTATACTTTGCTGATTGCCTTTGTGGTACCGTACAAGCAGATTGGTCTACTTTTCAATAGTCAGGGACTGGTCTTTGCAGGTCTCTATTTACTGGGAATACTGGCGGCATTGTTGTCTGGTTGGGTTTTAAAAAAATGGATCAAATCAAATAAGCCCTCCATGCTTGCGCTAGAAATGCCCACCTATCAATGGCCTAATGCAGCAGTAGTGCTTCGAAATGCTTGGGACAAGGTCTGGTCATTTATAAGTGAGGCAGGGAAAATCATACTTATTGTGTCTATCGTTTTGTGGTTCTTGGCATCCTTTGGTCCTCCGGGAGCTGTTGCCGATGCCAAAGCAGAAGCCGAACAGACCGCCATGAGCCAGGGAATGAATCAAGAGGAGCTGCAACATCTCGAGGCTGCCTTGATTGTCGAGCATTCTTTCGCGGGAAAATTGGGCAAGGCCTTGGAGCCGATTATTGCGCCCTTGGGATTCGATTGGAGGATGGGAATTGGTATTCTGAGTGCTTTTGCCGCCAGAGAAGTATTTGTGGGTTCCATGGCGACCCTGTACAGTGTGGGACAAGATGCGGAAGAGCAGCGGCTACGTGACGTTCTAGCCAATCAAAGGGATCCGGTCACAGGCCAGCCTGTATTTAACTTTGCCTCCGCGCTGTCGCTACTGTTGTTTTTTGTCTTTGCCATGCAGTGTGTAAGCACATTGGCCGTGGTGCGTTCAGAGACGAAGTCCTGGAAATGGCCATTGCTGCAGTTTTTGTTTATGACCGGAATCGCGTATCTGGCCAGCCTATGTGCTTTCCAGTTTCTGTCATAGAAAAACAAGACTTGGGTCTTTGATGGATATGATCCGTATTACAAGCGAGAGCAAACTATTGCTGCTTCAGAATCGTTACTTTAGTTAGTAATGAAAAGAATAAACGGTATTGTCCTTGTCTTCTTGGGAATCTTAACGGCTTGTAGTTATACCGAGAAAATCAAGGACGGTAAGACGGCATTTGAACGTAAGCGATATTTTCAAGCTGCTGAGATGTTACTCGACGAGTATCAAGGAGCCAGAAGCAATATCGAAAGGGGGAACATTGCTTTCTTACTCGGTGAATCTCACAGTCGGTTCAACGATGTTTCCGGGGCTACCAAATGGTATAAGACTGCCTATGATCTTGGCTACGGCACCAATGCATTGGTGCAGTATGCTCACACCCTGAAGAAGAGCGAACAGTATGAACAAGCAGCCAATGCATACTATTTGGCGAGTGATGAAATTCAAGACCATGTGCGTTTTCGAAAGGAAATATCCTACTGTGTGCAAGCCATCAATTGGAGTGAAGCAGCTCGTTATAGACCTTATCGAGTCCAGGGACTTGCCATCAACACGGAGCACTCTGATTATGCACCATCGGTTACAGGAGCCTCCAAAGTACTCTTTACCAGTGATCGTGAGCCCAGTGCTGGTGAACAACTATACGCCTGGACCGGCAACAAGTTTTCAGACATCTACCAGGCAGACCTAGCATCAGAGGAGGTGACGCCTTTGGAAGATCGAATTAATACAGAAGACAATGAAGGTACCGCCGTGGTAAGTCCTGATGGAGAGACCATGTTGCTTTGTCGCTGCTTTAGTCGATCAGACTATGACAGCCATTGCAAACTTATGAGCAGCGAACGGGACGCCCGCGGATGGACAGAACCCAAGGTCTTGCCCTTCGTACAAGATGGCATAAACTATCGCCAACCAACGTTTACAGCCGATAGCAGTGTGCTGATTTTCTCAGCCAACATTGAAGAAAGCTTGCGTAAGTATGATCTATACATGGTCCGCATGGATGCAGAAGGGGAGTGGGGTACTCCGGAATCCCTGGGCAACCGGATTAATACGGAATTTAACGAGGTTTTCCCTTCTGTCCACGCAGATACGCTCTATTTCTCTTCAGATAAAGGCGGCATGGGTGGATTGGATATCTACAAGACGTGGTTAAGGGACGATGGTTCGTGGGCACCCACTCAAAACCTGATGGCCCCCATCAATTCTGGAGCGGATGATTTTGGTTTTGTGATCAACACCTTCGCCACTCCTACCGATAGCGTGATTCAAAGTGGGTATTTTACCTCCAGTAGAGAAGGAGGGAAGGGATTCGATGATCTTTATCTATTCGAAAAGCTGCGGTATGTCGAGCAACCTCCAGTGGAAGTTGAGGAGTTTGTCTATGAAATACAGTTAGACTTACGGGTCAATGTGCGCCAATATGAAGATCCGGAAGATCCTAACAGTAGAGTGATCATGCGTGTACCACTCATCAATGCTGATATCCTTGTTGAAGAAGATGGCAATCCGATTCAGGAGGCCGACACGGATCGGTTTGGGATGTTGCGCATCAAGCTGGCTCCCAATAAGACCTACACTTTTAAAGTTTCGAATGATGGATACTTTAACAATGAGTTGGATTTTGTGACCATCGATTTGCCAATTGACTCAACGGTTCGATTGCAACAGTTCGAAGAAAGCCTCCTCCTTGACAAGATCTTTTACGATAAGGAGATCGTCCTTGAGAACATATACTATGATTTGGATAAGGACTTCATTCGGGAGGATGCCAAGCCTACGCTGAATGAGCTTGCGAACCTCCTCAAACTTAATCCGGAATTGGCCATACAGTTAGCGGCACATACGGATTGCCAAGCAGGTGATGATTACAATCTGGACTTGTCCCAAAGAAGGGCCCAGTCGGCAGTGACCTATCTCATTGAACAAGGCATTAATGGGGAGCGCTTGACTCCAAAAGGTTTTGGCGAATCACGTCTGGCAGTGGAATGCATCTGTACGGAATGCACTGAGGAACAACACCAGGCCAATCGACGGACGACCTTTACCGTGCAGAAGAGCGATTAAAACCTAAGACATTATCAGAAGTCAAGGACATGGACGAATGATCTTGCCAAACCTAGAGAAAGCGCTAAGCGAAGAGCGCATATCATAATCTATGTGCTACTCAAATAACCCCTCATAGGACGAATCACCGCTTGAGCGGCGGACTTTTTCGACCTGCCCTGGGGTGACATCAAGATCCAAGGTATCTCCAGTAGTTTGTCCATCTCCCAGGAGCATAAGGGTGCTTTCCTTTTCCCACTTTTCCAGCATTTTGAGCCCTTGTTCTTCGAAGACTCCGTTTTGGAGATCCACCGATTCCATAAAGTTGGAGGACATCTCCATGAAGCGCTCCATTTCGCCCACCTTGCCCGCTAGATCATCGGCGATTCCTTCCAAGGCGGCATCAAACATCTCACGCTGACTGCCATTGCCGGAGATAATGTCCATGGCATTCTTCATTGCACTATGAGAGGCGTGAATGGCCTTTCGTTCTTGTTCCTTAAGTTTTACCTGATCCTTCGTGTCTTCTAACAGAATTTCGGAGTTGCTGTACATCTTGGTCAACACGCGGTACAGGATGGTGATCTTGTTGTGGAGTGCAGCATACTTCTCATTGCTTTCCTTGAGTCGAGCTGCTTTTCTAGAGGAAAGCAGCATGTGCTTCTCATTGCCTTGTTCTTTCGCCTTACGGGCAATCAACATGTTGTTTTCGATCTCCTTGTCGTTGTCCTCCATGATCGTCTTCAACTTGCGCATCTGTCCCCTTAGATTCCCGATCTGCTTACTCATCTTGCCCAGATTGTCTTCTAGGTCGTCCACATAGTTTTTCAAAATGCCAATGGGATCAATGGTGACAAATATGCCCGTCACCCAACGCATTACACTCTTGTACATGTATCCGACAAGAGCACGCATCTTTGGATCCAACACCATGTAGATGATGGCACCGAGTACCAAGAGCATGCCTGCCAAATAAAGCACATTCGATGCAGCGGCGATCAGAGCAGGCAGGGCCTGAACCAGCAGATAGCCCCCACCAAGTACCAATCCGGCCAGGACAATGGCTCCAGTCACCCCTTCGGGGCGTTTCCAAAATGACTTTGGTTTTGTCTTCGGAATTGAATTAAAGTTGGTCATAATTTCGCTTTACTAAAGAACAGATTTAATGTTGGAAATGTCCGAATCGATTTGCTTGATAAATTCAGCGAAAGCCGATTCGAATTTATCCCGGGTATCTTCTATTTTGACTCGTGCGGCTTCAATCTCTTCGTCAGCCCGGTCTAGCTTCTCTTGTACTTTCACCACCTGCGTTTCAAGTTGACTGATCTTAGCTCGATACTCTTCAATCTTCTTGCTCAGAGTGGCTTTTTCTTCTTTCTTTCCATGTACACGCTGCGACATTTGGTTTTGTAGTGCAGTGTCAAACTGCTTCTTTTCCGTCTGCAGTATTTTTTTGTAGTGATCCGCTGAGGATACCAACTTGGTCTTGGTCAACCCCACGGTAGAACCCGTGGTGAATGCTGATTTGATCGCCATGGTATCATCCATATCCATAGCTTTCAAACCATTTAGAGACTGTTTAAATTCCAAATAGTCGAATCCTGGGAGATTATTCTCGGCTATGGCTTTGTGCAAAAACTGAACGGACTTCTTGTCTAAACTATCAAGTCCTTCAAAAATAGCGGTCTTCTTGGTCATCTACTTATTCTTCACGTGTGTAGCAAATATAACGACTGCAGCATCAATATGGTGATATCTTCTGCGGATGCCTTCTTGCAGTCTACGGACAAAG
>JAHQVP010000066.1 GCA_019634275.1 Saprospiraceae bacterium | reverse complement strand
TCAACCTATCTGACATCTATGCCATGAACGCTCATCCTACTCAAGTGACCGTCTCATTGGGTCTGTCCAATCGTTTTTCTGTCGATGCAGTGGAGGAATTATATGCAGGAATCCGTGCTGCATGCGATCACTACCAGGTAGATCTTGTTGGAGGTGACACCACCTCGTCTTCGCGGGGCTTAGTGATTTCCGTTACCGCACTGGGGTTTGCGGAGCCTCATAAAGTCACATACCGCTCGGGTGCAAAGGTTGGAGATATCCTCTGCGTGACCGGCGATTTAGGAGCTGCTTACCTAGGTTTGCAATTGCTGGAACGCGAAAAGCAATTGTTTTTGGATCAACCTTCGGTCCAGCCAGATCTCGAGAGTCAGAAGTATCTCGTAGGCCGTCAGCTCAAACCGGAAGCCCGTCGGGATCTGGTGCAAATTTTAGAACGAAATGACGTTATTCCTACTTCCATGATTGATGTCTCAGATGGACTTTCGTCAGACCTAAAGCACATTTGCTTTGAATCTGGAGTTGGAGCATTCGTTGAAGAAAGCGGAGTGCCCATTCACCCGGAGGCTCAACAGATGGCACTAAAATTTCAGCTTGACCCCATCACTTGTGCCTTGAGCGGGGGCGAAGACTACGAACTGCTCTTTACCATCGACCCGAAGGATCTGGAGAAGGTTCGCTTGATGCCGGATCTCTATATGATGGGGGAAATAGTGCCGGCAGAAGACGGCGTTAAGCTGCATACCAAAGGAGGCAACATCCATGACATCCTTGCTCAAGGATGGCAACACTTTTGATTTGATTTGCCCTTCGGTACCCCAGGCGGGTTAGACACCTTGATCCGGTGGAATCATGCGCTCGAACCAAATTCTATTGCCAACTTATTCCTTTGGCAATAAGATCGCTTGCAAATACTGAATCGTCCTTCCCTCTTCCAAATGCGATCGCTCATAGAATGACTTAATGTTGAGTTCTTGACGACGTTCCGTCTGTGCATACACATCAGGAATGGACTCCACCAACTCCCAAGCAGGATGCAATCCCAGGACGTCCACACTAAACTGGAATAAGGCGGCCGCATCTGTCTTCAAATGCAATTTGCCCCCCGGCTGGAGAATCTTCTGATAGCGTGCTAGAAAATTTACATTGGTCAATCTGCGGTTCGCTTTTGATTTACGGGGAAACGGGTCTGGAAAAGTGATCCAGATTTCCGAAACCTCCGATGGGCCAAAGAACAAATCAATTTGTTCAATGCGTGTGCGCAGAAATGCGACATTGGTTAAATCCTCCTTAATCGCCTTCCGAGCGCCCTTCCAAATGCGGTTTCCCTTAATGTCTACACCGATAAAGTTTACAGCAGCATCCATCTCTGCCAGTCCCAGGGTATACTCACCTCCCCCGCATGCCAATTCGAGTACAATGGGATGGTCATTCCCGAAGTGTTTTGCAGACCATTGCCCACGTAATTCCACCTCCTCGCCCTGTACTGCTCTCAGTTTTGGATCTAGAAAATCGTAGTTCTGGACGACGTTGGGAAAACCCAACAACTCATTAAATTTTTCCAATTTGTTTCGACGACTCACGAATCATATGTTTGAGCTCGGATAAAAATAGGCAAAGCCGTTAGAGTGCAATGTCTACAAAATCACCTTGCAATGCGTTTGATACTCATGACACATTCGAATATTTCTTTCTGCTTTCGTCTCCTTTTCATTTGCGCTGGCCTGACATTGGCTAAACCTGCTTCTGCCCAGCTCCTATCATACGGTTTTAAAACGGGCCTGAGCATGTCCACTTACAATGGCCCCGAAAGCGAATTTGAATCCAATGAGCATCGCTTAGGATTTCACCTGGGCATCATTGCCAAGTACCGAATCACAGACATCTTCGGGGTCACTGCAGAACTGCTCTATTCGCAAAAAGGAATGGAGTATAACTTTGATGGGCCTTCCTTTTTCCAGGTCCAGCGGCCGACGGGAGCTCTTGCCTTGTTAGAGGGCACCCGTACGATGAAGGTGACCGTTGCCAATGAGTACCTTGATTTTCCCATAATGGCATATCTGAAGGCTGGAAAATTTGAGTTTACTGGTGGCGTCAATGTAGGATTTCTAGTCGGCAGCACTGGTGGAGGTCAATTTACGTTTACCGGAACCCGCCCACAAACTAGTCTCTTGGACTTTAATGTTGATCACCGATACTTTAAGGACGAGGCTCGTGGAGCAGCATTGGGTGATCAAGTGACCACCATGTTGGGGGGAGAGACGTTGACCATCCCGTTGCAGCATGGCGCATACTACGAGTACAATGAAAAAGATGGCAATCGTTACCGCGGCATCGATATGGGTCTAAATGCGGGCGTTGCCTACTATCTCAATGCGGGACTATTTCTAGGCCTCCGACTCAATTATGGTTTGATCGACGCCACCCGAGAACAAATGGACATCCGCTATGATCGCTTTGACAACAATGCGCCTGCTTTTCAAAACGATAAGGATCGGACGGTGAGTTATCAATTGTCTCTTGGGTTTGCATTTTAGATAATCCTCTGAAGTCCATCCGTATGCTTTACGGAATGGAATTTTCCCCGTATTCAGAATGCCCAGCGCGCTGTAACAGAAAAGTTCCGCCCGGGTGCACTAACGCCCGAAGCAAAAGGCCGATAATGCAGATCCGTTATATTTTCAACGGCCGCCTGGATCTGTAATTCAGCAATTACATCGAATGAGGCATAGACGTTATACGTAATCCAATCTGGTGTACCGTCGGCAGTTGCATATTCGATATTATCAGCCGAATTAGAAGAATATTCATCAAGTGGCTTTTCTCCATTAAAGCGAACCAATGCGGTTAAGCTCCATTGCCCACCATCATAGGTAAGACTGCTTCTTCCGTAAGTGGGTGGAACATGTGCCATGGGGCTTTCCCGATCCTGCTCATCGAAGGTGATTCCTCTCACCATATTCCACGAAATATCCATGACAAAATCACCGGGTAAGTCCCAGTGCAAATTGGCCGATATCCCATAAAGTTTCCCTCGTTCTGCATTGGTGTTGGCAACGGTAGCGAAGGATTCTCCTTGGGAAAGCAACGACGTCTGTCCATTAGGCAATGCGAAAGGAATCTGCACCATCACATCTTCAATGCGGGTATAGAAGCCGGTGATGCCGGCCGTACTGGCCTTCTCTACACCAAAATGATGAGATAGGGTAATCTCCCCATTGATGGCATGCTCTGGTTTTAGATCGGTGTTGGGTACAGATGCAGTACCTCCTTTCACCCGAATTTTCGCAAGGTCATCTACATTGGGAGCTCGGAAAGCCGACCCTAGTAAGAACCTTAGGGACCACGCAGGAACCTGGTAGCGGAGGCTACTTCCCCAGGTCAAATTGTCATATGCACTTGACAAACCTTCTTGAAAATCCAGCGGCCACTCGATCAGATCAGACATGTGGTAGCGCAAGAGGACATTTTGATGGGTATAACGAGCACCAGCCTCCGCAAACCACTTTTCACCAAGATCGTGGCGAAGATTAAGATACAATCCCTCGCTGTTCATCACGGCTTGTCGGTCAGGGTACCGGGTTAAAGCCTCCGAGGTTGTGCCTGACCTAATATCCCGCTCAAAAGCGTGAGAGGACAAATCATTGCGAGACAACTCAAGACCATAAATTATTTTGGTGCGCTCTCCAGCCAATAATTTCGTGAAATCCGCCGTGAGGCTCCATACTCCCACATCTTCCACTTGTGACAACTCTTCGCTACTGCCCAGTCGACGACTGATTCTGGATTCCTGGATGTCTTGAAAAGCTGCGACTACTGCAATGCGATCGGCCATTCTTCCCTGGAGTGTAAACTGTTGACGAGACGAGATCATCAATCGTTTCTGCGGTCCGTAATCCCAGCGCGCAAACCTCAAATCGCTTGCTGCTCCCTCAAACAAGCTCAACTGATCGTAACGAGGTACATCAGAGCTGTTAGACAATTGAACATTCAAGATGTGACTATATTTTTGCGAGGGCTGCCATTTAAGTTTATGGACCATGTCCAGCTGGCGATATCCGGTACCCACTTGAAGATACGGATCTGCATTTCGCACTACGCGGTCGTCGCCTGCTGATTCGTCCACATAGTAGAGTCTTTGTCCATAGCCCGGGTAGTCGTTGTGCGCTTTTGTCCCTGCCATGAGATCACCATGATCCGCAAAAGACAAACTCCCCCAATAAGCCACTTTTTTGCCACCCACGTTAAGGGAGAGATTGGCTCCTATCGAGGATGCCGCAGAAGCATAGCGTACCATGGCAGCACCCCCTACCTTGTTCTTGCCGTCAAATCGCAATTGAGGATCCTTGGTCCGGAAGTGCACAACTCCCCCTAACGCATCACTGCCGTATAGTAGTGAACCTGGTCCGTAGATCACCTCCATCTGCTGGAGGGCCTGAGGATCTATCGTAATGGCGTTTTGCAAGTGACCGCTTCGGTAGATCAGGTTGTTCATTCTGACACCATCCACGACCAGCAGAATCCGACTGGCCTCGAATCCCCGGATGATCGGGCTGCCTCCTCCAAATTGGCTTCGCTGAACAAAGACCTCGCTATGTTGCTCCAGGGCATCGGCCGTAGATCGACTCTGAAAGGTGGCCATATCCCGTGCAGAAATACTCTGCACCACATGACTATGCTTCTCTTTTTCAAGATCGATTCGCCCTACCACCACGACTTCATCCAAAACGCCCATCAGTGGTTCTAACTCAATTTCATGCAGCACCGACGAAGACAATTTCCCGGGCATAAGGGTTTGTGTCTTATACCCGTACATGCTGACAATCAGGGTATCCAAATCCTCCGATTTGGGGATTTTTAGCAATCCCTTGAGATCGCTCACCGACTGAATCGAAAATGATGCATTGTGGATCACCGCTCCGGTAAGAGGAAGCCCGCTATGATCAACAATACGCAGCTTGAGGGTATCTCCCAGGCCATCCGCACGGCTTTGGCCGACGAGGCAAACCAAGACCAGGAGGCTAAGCAGGAGCCTTAGGAAGCCGTATCGAAAAAGTGGTGCCGACATTCGGTTCGGATTTCTTGACAAAGATCTTCCCTTTGTGATAATTTTCGATGATGCGTTTCGCAAGAGAGAGACCCAGCCCCCAACCTCTCTTTTTAGTGGTGTATCCGGGTTGAAAGACGGTTTTTTGTTTAGAAGCAGGGATGCCCTTGCCCGTATCTGAAAGCTCAATCCCCACTTGCTGACCGTCATCAATGACTTCTGCGGTGATTCTACCCTTGCCTTCCATGGCATCCAATGCATTGCGAATTAAGTTTTCCAATACCCAACTAAAGAGATGGGAATTGATCAGTACCGGTATAGGTTCTTCGTTTGTATCTGGAAAGTCGAATTCTACCTTTCTAGGTGCCCTTCGCTGCATATAGTGCTCTGTTTCCCTAAGCTGCGCAAATATATCCTTTTGCTCCAATAATGGTTCGGAGCCAATCTTCGAAAACCGATCGGCTATAAGGTCTAAACGATCAACATCACGTGAAAGCTCGCCGATGATCTCTAATTTTTCCGGACTGTTCTCCTCCAACTTTAGATGTTCGATCCAGGCCAAGATGGCAGAAATGGGCGTACCCAACTGATGTGCCGTTTCCTTTGCCATCCCTACCCACACCTGATTTTGCTCGGAGCGCCGACTGGCATTGAAGCCCACATAGCCCAACGTAATGAATGCAGCCAGGAGTCCCAACATGACCACCGGAAAGTAGGTCAGGAGCGTGAGAATGCGGGAGTTCTTGTAGTA
>JAHQVP010000065.1 GCA_019634275.1 Saprospiraceae bacterium | reverse complement strand
GGTGCTTCAGTCTGTGCTAGACCGAATTAGGTCACTAAAAAAATGAAATAAAAAGGGAATCTAATCTACGGGTAGTTCATTTGGTATCCTTGGGTTTGAGTGAATGTTAAAACTTAATATAGATCAAATTGCTCTGAGATGCAAGCGCTGTCCATAATTAATTTTTTAACCCAAAAACTTCGATGTACCGAGACAACTACTGGCCGCTTGCGTTGAAATTCTCAAGATTTTCTCCCCTACGGTCAGCGTATTGATCCAGCACATCCTGAAACATGACACGTGCTTTTTCTGCCTCTGCAGGCAATGCATCCAAGGAGAGGGGATGTGCTTCTAAAGCATCCTCTGCCACATCATAGAATTCACCAGCGCTGTACAACTTGTATCGGCGATTGCGCACAAATACACGTGCTTTATCTTCTTGACCATTGCGGGAGTACCAATTGTAGATCCAATCGCGGGGATTGCCTGCCTTGCCCTGAAGTTGCGCCAGAAAGCTACGTCCGTCGATCTCTAAATTAGTGGGCACCTCGATCGCGGCAAAATCACAAATGGTCGGCAGCACATCACTAAAATCAACCAGGTCGCGACAGACGATTCCTTGCTCCACTTTGCCAGTCGCCTTGATGATGAGAGGAACGCGTGTGCCGGCGTCCGTTGAGGTCCCTTTGGCCCCAGCCACCTCTCGGCCCTCATGAAGGGACACTACCGGAACGTCCGTTCCATTATCGCCAGTGAAAAGCACCAGCGTGTTATCTGCTATCCCCAGTTCTTCTAACTTGTCGTTGATGCTGCCCACGATGCGATCGGTATACGACATCATGTCTTCGAAATAATGTGCATGCCCCTTGTAGTCCAGCACCGTTGTATCATCCGTCAACCATTCCGGGGAGTCTGGAGTAGGGCTAAAAGGGCAATGCGTCAGGATCATGGGGTAATACAATAGAAAAGGCTGATCGGCCGCAACCGCCCGTTCCATAAAGTCGATTCCAAAATCGCGCACAATGGATGGACCAAAATCCTGCTCCCCACCAAATGCCTCCAAGCGTCCGTTGGTCTGTAAGACCGGGCGAGAAAACCGGGTATCTCTACCCACGCTATCAATCCGTCCTTCGGTCACTTGCCAGAGACAGTGCTCATCAAAACCCGCCTGCTCCGGACTATTGGTCGCCTTGCCCAGTTGCCATTTACCAATGATGCAGGTGGAATAACCCGCATCTCGGAACAAATGCCCGAACGTGGTTTGATTCGTATCCAAGATGCCGAAGCGCACATAGTTTCGAACATTGTAGATGCCGGTCATGATCTTGACGCGACTGGGTGTACAAAGCGGTTGTGAATAGCAATGTTCAAAACGAACTCCCTGGCGCGCCATCTCATCTATGGCCGGCGTTGCATATGAACTCCCCCCATTGGCCGCAATCGTCTCGTAGCCCAAATCATCCGCCATGATGACGATCACGTTGGGAGAGGTCTGCACATCACCTTTACAGCCCATCAACAGCACCATCAAGAACCACAGCCACGCCAAAACTCTCATCGTTTACTTCTTCTTATTTAATCCGTACTTGGATCGGTAAGGATACTGATCAAAATTTGCCTCTCCGCCCGCCGCTCGAGGATCTCCTGAAGCCTGCAATTCGTTCATCAGCCGGGCAGACAAGGTTTCTTTGGTAGACTGATGTTCTGGATGATCGGCGAGATTGATGAGTTGGTCAGGATCTTGTGCTACATGGTACAATTCCTCTGCTGGCCGCTTGCTAAAACTCAAATCGAAAAAACGCCGTACCTGAGGGTCATCCTGATTTTCGAGCAGATAGGTTTTGGTCGGTCCGGCATCGCAGTCGGCAAAAATGTCAATGGGATGCGTAGCCCCTTTTGGGACCCCAACCGGCCATCGATCAGGGAAGAAATTCCGAATGTAGAGAAAGTCGTCAGTGCGAATGCCACGGCTGGGATAGCCGTCCAGCGAGGGCGCCAACTGCGCTGGAACGTGTCGCTCACGTCCAAAAATGGCATACTGCCTGCCTGGCACGACTTGATCCGCATCTCCAGCCGTCAAAACGGATGACAGGGACCGCCCACTCATTTGCTCCGGCACCTCCACTCCGCAGACCTCCAAAAAAGTGGGCGCCAAGTCCGTCAGGGACACAAAGTCCTCCAGGATGCGACCGACCGATTTTATCTTTTGCTTCCAGGAAATTACGAGCGGCACCCTTACGCCCATGTCGTAGAGGTTGGACTTACACCTGGGAAACGGCATGCCATGATCCCCGGTCATGACCACTATGGTATTTTCCAATTCGCCGATGCTGTCCAGGAGCGCAAGCGCGGCTCCAACGTCTGCGTCAAATCGCTGCACTTCGAAATAATAGTCGGCTATGTCGGAGCGAATTTCGGGAACATCGGGATAGAAGCCCGGTACGTCTACGGCGTCTGGATTGATCCCTGCTGCTGCACCGCTCCCTTTTTCGTAAGCGCGGTGCGGATCACTGGCCCCCAACCAAAAACAAAAAGGCGCATCTGCGGGCCTGGCTTTTAGAAAAGCTCCAAAACCTTGCTCGTACTTTTGACCGGCAGGCAGATGCGTTTCGTATCCACCTGCAGTTAAATCGCCCGGGCCCCATGACTTGCGCCACGAGCCCACATGGTACCCTTCTTCTTCCAACAAAAGAGGATATACCGGCAGCTGCACGTCCAGGGTGGAATAGAGATTGGCGCTTTGGTCTAAGCGCCAGAAATCCTGCCCAGTCAAGATGCTGCTGCGGGAGGGAGTACAAGAAGGACTCGACACAAACGCATGATCAAAAAGCACACCTTCCTTCGCGAGTTTATCGAACGTGGGCGTGGATACTGCCTGATCTCCATACGCCCCGGCATGTGGCCATCCCCAATCGTCGGCGATGCAGAACAGCACATTGGGTCTCTGGACCGTATCTGTCCGATCGCAGGCCAGTAGGCTCATCCATAGCCAGCACATCAGGAGTCCTTTTCTCTTCATAGGCTTAGGCTTCTGGCCAATCGATTCGCTGCGTCATAATGTGAGTAGGTCCCTGGCGACCAGCCAGAACCTGATTAAAAATAAGGCATCGGAACTACGAATCCGCAGATTCGCTAAGAGAAATGATCATCTCTCTCGGGGCAAATCGCTAATCGACTGTCTTGATCCTCGCTAGTTTTTGACGGATGACTTCCTGCTCTACTCTCTTTGGGGCTAGGTGGAGGGCTCGCTCCAGGCACTGTTTCTCCTTGATCTTGTCTCCATCCAAGCGGTATAACTCCGCCACCAGGCAATGGTAGAGATGGTGGTCATCCAAGGACAATTTCAGGGCCTGCACCAGGGCTTCCTCCACGGAATTGGCTTTGGCCAGCGCATAGGTCCGGTTTAAGGCGATGATGGGAGAATACTCCAGGGTGAGCAGCTTGTTATAGAGCTGCAAAATGTTTTCCCACTTCTGCTCCCCTTCGACGGTATGCCAGTACGCAATGGCTGCCTCCAAATGGTATTTAGACACTTGCGTGCCATTGGCGGCACGATTGAGGTACGCTTCTCCCTGGTCAAGCAGTGCTTTGTCCCATAGTTGTCGATCCTGCTCTTCGTAAAGAAGGTCTCCGTGGCGCCCTGCTGCTCGGGCCTCCAATCTGCTGGCGTGGAAACACATCAATGCGATCAGGGCATAAATTTTCTCCTTCGAAAACATATCCTGCCGCGATAAGAATACGGCAAGACGCATGGCATTCCAGCAGATGTCATGACTGATGCTCTCCTCGCGCACACTGCTGTAGTATCCCTCACTAAACAGCAAATAGATCACCCTAAGCACCTTATCTAGCCTCTCCTTGTACGCTTCGGCCGAAAGCTGCGTATCCAAGCGCTCCCAGGATTTGATCGTCTGTTTTGCCCGATAGAGTTTTTTATTGATGGTATCCTTCTTCGAGAGCAGTGCCTTGGCGATTTCTTCAATGTTAAAGCCACACAAGATCCTTAGTGCAAGACAAATTTGGGCTTCTTGATTTAATGCCGGGTCACAGACCACGAAGATCATCCGCAGTTGGCTGTCGTTGATGATTTCATCCGTTATCTCATGTGCGGTCTGGGTTTGATCCTCACGCTGAAAATGGGGAGCGATCTTTCCGTCAAAATGTTGCTTGCGTCGATAATGGTCCGTCAGTTTGTTTCGAGCGACGCGGCGTAACCAGGCTTTGGGCGCATCCGGTACTCCGCCGTGAGACCAACTCTTCATGGCACTCACGAAAGTCTCAGAGACAATGTCTTCGGCAAGTTGTACATCGCGAATGCCATAATGGTGACAAAGTACAGCAACCAGGTTGCTGTACTCTTCTTTAAATATATCCGATAGCTCCTTTTCTTGCATGGAGTATCTGCCTTTGAGGGTCAACCTTCTGCCGCCAAGCTTTCGTAGTCGACGATGTCGCGTACTTCCACTTTCCCCCCATTGGAAATGGCGGGGCATCCCTGCGCCAATTGGATGGCTTCGGCTGCGTTCTCGGCTGAGACAATGATGAACCCGCCAACGATCTCTTTGACCTCCGCATAGGGCCCGTCGGTGATGGTGCCATCAGCGTGCATGGTCTTGCCTTCAAATCCCAGTCCTTCTCCGGGGCTCTTGAGCCTTCCTTGTGCGCCTATGCCTCCCATCCAATCTTGCCATCGCTTCATTTCAGCACCAATTTGCTCAGGTGTTGGGTTAAAATCTGGATTGGGTTCGGAGTGGAAGAGCATCATAAAATCTTTCATTTCTCTTAGTGTTTGATGTTAAAACAATAGATATTTCATGCACCTGACGAATGACGGAGAATCAATTGGACATCTTGGTGCATTTTTTTTTCTGCTTCAGCCTACCATTAAAATACGAGGTACGTATAAACCTACAAAGATGTCCTGATTTGCAATTCAAGACAGACTTATCATCTGGGATCAAGCTGATGCGCACAGAATCCCTGACTTTTGGATCATGATCACCACAACACATACGAAGTGGAAAGGACAGGTCTTGTTTTCGATCGCGTTGACGACCTTCCTTTGCCCCCATATTCCTTGGGCGCTCTCCGCAACTGCTCTTGATCACCATGTGTGGACCACCGATACGGTAGATCAAAAAGAGCTGGCCCACTATGCTAAGCCTTTCCAGCTCCTAAAGGGAAGACTCACGGGCGAAGGTGCAGATATCCTGGAGCAGGTTCTTGACGGCAGCCAGGTGCTTATGCTGGGAAACCACCATCGCAGCCATCAGGAGGAGATGTTGGCCATGGCCCTGAGCCGTCACTTCCACCAGTCTGGAGGCAAGCGTCTTATTCTGGAAATTGGTCCCCTCAGTCGTGATGTACTTGTGGATCAACTCAGCCGTGGACAAAGTGCTACAGCCGCACTTCTTGAGCTCAATAGGACTTATGGTATGACTAAAGAAGGCCGGTTTTTTGCACCCATCCCGGATCTCAAGTCACTTGGAGCAGCTCGTCATCTGGATTCATTGCATACTAAAGGTTGGTCCATACATGCTCTGGGATACGACTCCTGGACCGCTTTTTCTATGATCATCGACTTCCTATACGCCAGCATGTCTCCCCAAAAACAGTCCGAGCACGTGGATGCATATACGAGGACAATGGCCTTACTCGATCGTCTATACGCAGAAATGAACTCCCCTAACAATGCCGAGGTGCTGCAGCTGACCACGGCGTTAAAATCCTCTACCCTTTTCAACCAGTTTATCGATATGCTCGAACAGGAAGGTACTGAGCCCAGCCGGATGGAGGCACTT
The DNA here is from genome assembly GCA_019634275.1 of Saprospiraceae bacterium. Lineage (GTDB taxonomy): Bacteria > Bacteroidota > Bacteroidia > Chitinophagales > Saprospiraceae > CAJQNM01. The sequence goes on along the minus strand of JAHQVP010000065.1, from coordinate 576 downwards.
CGATTTAGTCTGGACTACTGGCACTGGTACGGACAACGCCGCTTTTATGACAAGAATAAGGCGAATGCCAAACGCAACAAAGTACTGCTTAGTCAGATACTTGAAAGAGCGGCAGTGGATCTAAACGAGGACAAACTTATGGTCTCGATGTGGCGCCAGCATATGACCAAAGGACGTACCGCTAATGGGTTTTACGGAGTAGGCAACACCTTGAACGAGCTTGCTGAAATGAACGGTCATACGGCCAACAACATCGCCATTATTCAACGGTATCACAGGGTTGATGGGATTTTGCAAGATCGACTCGAAGCGGACGATCCCCTTACTTCGCTGTTTGTTGATTTTTTGCCCTTCGGAGAGAAACATCAGCATGTGCTGATTGACCTTCGAAAATTTAACAAGGAGTTCTATTGGGAAGGTTACCATATACCGGAAAAAATTGAAAAAATATTTGAGCGGTACGACCTTCTCATCATTGCAAAAACCGACGAAGACGCGGCGATCAATGACTAGAAACCGCCGCTAAGGATTGGGGCATGCGACCATGGAACTGGAGACAGTGCCGTCATTGGCAAG
>JAHQVP010000064.1 GCA_019634275.1 Saprospiraceae bacterium | reverse complement strand
CGCAATGGAGAATTGACTCGACGGAGTACAGACCTGCCTCGCAAGACAATGAAGATTTTAACCGGCTCACACTTTCAATGGATAGCTTACCACATTACCGAAAAGCGGTTTCTGGGTAGTGGCGGTGGCACGTACTCGGCTGTTGACGGCACCTACACTGAAAATATTGAGTTCTTTTCAAGAGACGATAGTAGGGTAGGTGCATCTTTACCTTTTCAGTTTGAAAGGAAAGAAGACGACTGGCATCACAAAGGCAAAAGCAGCAAAGGCGATCCCATGTATGAGATCTGGAGCCTGAGAACCCACTAGCTGGTGTAGTAGCTAATTGGGCCTACTTCACCTAAGGCCACAGCAGAACTTTCTAAGCCCCTGGGACGACATACATTAGTCCATCACGGTAAGTTGACCAGAGGACTCTGCATCTCCCTGTCGTATGAGCACGGTATAGATGCCTGTACCGAGATAAGTCTTATAGTGGATAAAGTAGGGGTGATTGCTCTCTCGTTCTGAGGTAACCATATCCCAATCAAATTGATTGAGTCCTACATGCGGCTGCAGTTCCTTGCTGAAGATTGGATCTCCCTTCGCATTACTAACGACAATCTCGAGAGGATCTTCCGATGGAGCATGAAAATACATGCTACTGGATCTTAAAGATGAAAGATCAACATCATTGTGAGTGGATCTGCGCTTGACCATCGCGGACTGAATTGGCAAAAGCAGCAATGAATCTGCTGCTACATCCATCGTTCCCCGCAAGGGAGCTAGTGGAATATGGTAGAGTCCCCGACCATGTGTGGCAACCACCAATTGATCTAAATCGGATACGATGGTCATGTCGGCGACGGCTATATAAGGAAGCCGAGTGCCTAAGGACTGCCAGTGGCGGCCCCGATCCATGGAGATGTATACCCCTCTCATAGTTCCTACATAAAGTACCTCTGCGTTATTGGGATCTTCCAATATGCAGTTTACAGGATGATCGGGAAGTGACTGCGCCACGTCAGTCCAAGTCTTCCCTCTGTCCTCACTTACGTATGCATAGCTAGCCAAGTCATCACTATTGAGTCCGGTCATGGTCAGATATACCCGATCTACCTCATGCTGTGAAGGCACTATAGATCGGATAAATCGATCGGCCAGTCCATTTGAAACATCATGCCATGTTTGGCCTTCATCACTGCTGCTCCAACATATGCCTGCATCCATGCCCACATATAGTAGTTCCGGGTCCCGCGGTGACTCCACTAGAGCTCCTGCAGCATGACCCTGTCTTCCAGTACGTTTGGAATGGGTCAGGTTGGGACTCAACAGTGTCCACGAATCTCCCTTATCATCAGAACGAAAAACCCGATTGCCTGCATGGTAAAGCTGCTTCGAATGCTGCGAGATAAAATAGGGTGCTACAAACTGGTATTCGAGAACGCCAGTCACTGAATCGGGAAGGGTGGGTCGAATACCCTTGCTTTTTTGAGTAGTAATATTCAGTACTCGAATGGCTCCGTCCTGCATACTCATGTATACTTGGTTACTGCTGTCTGGATCAAATGCAGAGACACAGCCATCTCCACCACTCCAGGCGTCGATCCAAAGGTACTCCCACTCAACTGGTTTATTACCTAGCTGTCTCAGTGATCCCACTACAGTCGCATTATCCTGAGTGCCGGCAAGCACACGGTAGGGAGGACGCTGCTCAATGGTCATGGTGTAAAACTCACCGGTTGCCATGCTGTTGTGATGAGCCCAACTCTTGCCTCGATCGTAACTGCTGTACACCCCACCATCGTTTGCCAGCAGAAGCTGATTGGGATTCTTGGGATTAATGTCTAGCTCACATTGATCCAGGTGCAAGCTCTGTGCAGGGCTCTTTACCTGATGATGTACTTTGCCTTCTAAAAATTCGAAGTGTCTTCCGCCGTCCAGGCTATGTGCCAGCCTTACACCTAAGGCATAGATTTCTTCGTCGTCATCCGGACTGCAGTAAATGTCGGCAAAATACCATCCTATGACCGATGAAAACAACTGAGGAGACTGATGAGTGCGATGCCACGATTGTCCCCCATCTTCCGTCCTATATATTTCGGATGCTTCCGTTCGATCATTGTTCAGATTATCAATGAGTGCATACACTTTGTTCGGGTTTTGGTATGAGACCGCGAGTCCGATCCGGCCTGTACGAGCATCGATGGGCAAACCATTTAGAACTGGTTTCCAAGTTTTGCCCTTATCCTCGCTTCGGTAGATTCCAGAAGTCGGTCCGTAGACACTTTCCATAAGAGCCGAATCGATATTGTTGGCCCACATACTGGCATAAGCGATAGAAGGATCGGATGGAGCAAAGACCACGTCATTCGCTCTTGTTTTATCGTCTACATAGAGGACCTTCTCCCAGGAACTTCCTCCATTCTCCGTACGATAGATGCCTTGTGCAGTATCTGGAGACCAAAACTTACCCATGGCGGCTACCATCACGATGTTCGGTTCCAAAGGATGCACCACCAATTCTCCGCAATGCCAATTATGCGCCAATCCCTTATGCTGCCAGGTGAGTCCGCCGTCGTTAGAGCGGTAAATGCCATTGCCTGGCATGGTAAAATTCCGCTGTTTTCTCAAGCTTTCTCCGGTGGCAACATAGACTATGTTTGGATTGCTGGGAGCAACGGCAACGTCTCCGATCCCGGGGGCAGCTTGTCCTTCAAATATTGGTAGCCAGTCGAGTCCATTATTTGTTGTTTTCCAGAGGCCACCAGACCCATAGGCCGCATACATAGTACCAGGCAGCTGAGGGACCAATTGGACGGATTCTGCCCGGGCGCCATTGAGGGTTGGACCTATGCTTTGCCAGTGATGGTGATACTGTCTTCGCTCTTCCAGGATCTGATGCTGTGCGAGAGAGCGGTCAAATGGAGATTGGCCATTGACTGCCACAATGCAAATAAACGAGAGAACTGCAAAAAGGGCGCACAATTTATGCATAGGATAGGCTTTGAAGTGAAGCTAAGCAGAAAGTCCTGGTTAGCGAAAAGCAAACTATATAATGATTGGGCTGCGCTCATGGGATATGCGCAGCAAGATGTCTATGCAAAAGACTTAGATACCACTAGCGGGTAGGATTGCAATACCAGGAAAAACAATATCCTTGTTAGAATAGCCCAAAGACTGTTGGGTGGAGTCGGTAGTTAGGGAGAAGGGTAAGCTGAAAAGCAAGTATGATGGTCTACTCAATCAGAGCCATACATTTCATTACGATACACGGCATTCAGAATTTCCTTCCGTCGTTCTACTGAGGGCTTCGTGAAATGCTTACGTCGTCGCACCTCCTTTAAGAGTTGTACTTTCTTCGACTTTCTTTTGTACCGCTTTAGAGCCTGATCAATAGACTCTCCATCTCGCACATTAATTATTAGCATAACTGGCTTTTAAACTGGCGGCAAAGGTAGGTTTTTTCTCTATGTTATGGTACAACCCCGCCTAAAAATTCAGTTATCTTTTGCACATGAGAATTCGGTGGTCTGTATTTGGTCCTGTGTTCGTGCTGATGATGGTGAGTGTGATTTTCAGCCTGTCGCAAAAAGAAGATTTTCTCAGGATGGTTACTGGCCTTAATGACTGGATGCTGTACCATTTTGATTGGCTCTTCAACGCTGCCACACTCCTCTGTCTTACTACCATCTTGGGTTTATACTTCAGCAGGTGGGGCCAGATCAAAATTGGTGGCGAAGGCGCTCGACGTCTCTTGCCACCTCTCAAGTATTTTGCCATCACCTTGTGCACAACGATCGCTGCCGGAATCCTTTTCTGGAGTGCTTCTGAACCCCTATATCATCATCACTCTCCTCCACCATTTGCCGGTGTCGAACCCAATTCCATTGCTTCAAAAGCTTTTTCCATCTCGACCATGTACTTGCATTGGAGTTTTACACCATATGCGATCTACACCATATTCTCGGTTGCCTTTGCTCTGGGTTTCTACAGCTTTCGGCAATCCTTTAGCATCTCTGCAATGTTCTATCCTCTGACGCGTCGTAAGATGTCTTCATCTTGGTCTTCTGCCATCGATGTCCTATGTCTTACTGCGCTGATTTTGGGTATGTCGGCAGCTTTGGGAGCTGGTATCTTCACCATTGCAGGGGGGCTCCAGGTGCTATTTCAGATGGAAGAAAACTCCACGTTGCTGGCAATTATCACCGCCTCTATTGTGGGCACCTTTGTCATCTCCTCTGTTTCTGGCTTGCACAAAGGCATACGCTTTCTTTCCGATGTTAATCTGCGGCTCTTTTTGGTCATCCTAGTGTCTACTGCCTTCTTTGCCTTTAAATGGGGCGCACTTAAGCTGGGTTGGTCCGGACTAGTGCATTATGTCGCTAACTTTATTCCCAGCAGCATCGGTCATTTCGGAGAAGAAGACCGTGCATGGACTTCAGACTGGACGGTGTTCTACTGGGCCGTTTGGATGGCTTGGGCTCCATGCACCGCAATGTTTCTGGGACGTATCTCTCGGGGCTATACTCTTCGGCAGGTGATCACCTACAATCTGATATATCCCAGTCTGTTTGCCATCGTTTGGATCACGATCTTCTCCGGCAGTGCACTTGCACTTGACTCCATCAACACGGGAATGTTGTATGAGCGACTGCTACAAGAGGGTCCCCAGTCGTCGGTATATTTGCTTTTCGCACAAATGCCCTTCTCCCAGCTTATCTCGGGGATTTTTCTATTCATTGTGTTTATTTCTTTCGTAACTGCATCCGACTCCAATACTACGGTCATCGGTAGCATGAGTACCAAAGGAATATCTTCAGACAATCAGGAAAGCCCTGCAATCCTTAAGGTCGTTTGGGGCCTGCTGATTGGGTTTACATCATGGCTGATGATTTCGAGCACTGGAGTTGACGGAATTCGGATGCTATCTACCATAGGAGGATTTCCAGTGCTTTTTATCTTGTTGATCGTTACCACCGGCATGATCCGATTGATCCTTACGCAACCACGAAAAATACTACCCAAGGATGGACTTTAAATCAGCATCGTTGCATGCTCAGGAGCAAGATGAGCAGGATTCGCTCAGGCATATTCGTGATCAATTCCGAATTCCTTCTGGCCACACCAGGGGGAAAGTCTCATATCTTGTTGGTCACTCATTGGGACTCCAGCCCAGAAAAGTATCTGATGATGTTAATAGGGAGCTGGATCGTTGGGCAACATTGGCTGTCAGAGGCCACTTTGAAGGGGAGCCCTCATGGATGCAGTTTGTGGAAGAACCCGCCTTTGATTCTGCTCGACTAGTCGGTGCCCAGCGTGAGGAGGTCACTATTATGAATACCCTGACCGTAAATCTGCACCTGCTTCTTGCTAGGTTCTACCAGCCATCTGGAAAGCGGACTAAGATTTTGATCGAAAGAGACGCTTTTCCTTCTGATCGATATGTAGTGCAATCCCAGATCCAGTGGCATGGTCTCGATCCCAACAAGGAAATTTTGGAAATCCCAACGGTTCATGGTCGGTTTGATATGGAAAAGACCCTTAACCGCATCAGGTCGGCGGGGGATTCCATCGCGCTCATTCTACTTGGAGGCCTGAATTATATGTCAGGAGAGGTCATTGATTTCCATAGCATCACTCGGATCGGACATGAGCATGGGGCCATTGTGGGATTTGATCTCGCTCATTTGGTGGGTAATGTTCCATTGAATGTCAGAGATCATGAGTTCGATTTTGCTGCCTGGTGCAACTATAAGTATCTGAATGGAGGCCCTGGGGCTCTTGGTAGCATTTTTGTTAATCGCCGTCATCTTGATAAAGGACCAGCACTAACTGGCTGGTGGGGACATCATGCAGACAGCCGATTCAAGATGGACGGTCAGTTTGTCCCTGCATTGGGCGCAGACGCCTGGCATCTCAGCACCATCTCTTTACTCAGTCTGATTCCCATCAGAACTTCCTTAGCGATCTTTAAAAACATAGGGATGACTGCTATTCGAGAAAAGTCCGTTCGCTTGACCGGATTTCTGGAACGGTTGCTCTTGGAGTTAGAGGATGATAGAATCACTGTCATAACTCCATCTGATTCGGAAAAGAGGGGCGCCCAACTTTCCATCACAATCAGAGATGCATCAGTGGAAATCCGAGATGCACTGAGGAGGCAAGACATTATGGTCGATTGGAGGGAGCCAGGTATCATCAGGGCTGCACCTGCTCCTCTGTACAATCGATTTGTGGATGTCCTGCATTTTGTACGCGTACTTAGTCAAAATCTGGGCTAAGACAGACAGCCATCGGACTTCGAAGAGAAATCTTCAACATTAGTCAGTCAAGTGTGCCACATTCTCTGTTCAGATTCACTAATTTTTGACTTTGAAAAAACATAATTCAGCTACTTATACCATTTGAACATGAAGTCTAGAAAAATCACTTTATCCGAGAAAGAAATACCAAATCACTGGTACAACATAGTGGCTGACATGCCCAATAAGCCTCTTCCTCCATTGCATCCTGGCACAAAAGAACCCATAGGACCAGAGGCGCTTGCTCCCTTGTTTCCCATGGAGCTGATCATGCAAGAGGTGTCTGCCGAAAAATGGATAGAGATACCTGAAGAAGTAAGGGACGTCTATACGATGTGGAGACCTACTCCGATGTTTCGCGCGCACGGACTGGAGAAGGCACTGGACACACCGGCCAAGATCTACTACAAATATGAGGGAGTGAGCCCCTCTGGATCGCACAAGCCCAATACCGCCGTGGCACAAGCCTATTACAATATGAAGGAAGGTGTTAAGCGCATTACCACCGAGACAGGGGCCGGCCAGTGGGGGAGTGCTCTTAGCTTCGCCTGCAATCACTTTGGCATTGAATGCGAGGTCTATATGGTGAAGATATCCTACCACCATAAGCCCTACCGAAAGCTGATGATGAACACCTGGGGAGCCAACGTATATGCTTCTCCGTCCGATCGCACGGAAGCTGGTCGCAAAATTTTAGCCAGTGATCCTGATTCTCCTGGCTCGTTAGGCATAGCAATTTCTGAAGCAGTAGAACTCGCTGCCCAAGACCCAGATACCAAATACTCGCTGGGAAGTGTCCTAAATCATGTCCTCTTGCATCAAACCGTATTGGGGCAGGAAGCCCTGGCACAGATGGAAAAGGCAGGCGACATGCCTGACGTCGTGGTGGCCCCATTTGGAGGTGGATCTAATTTTGCCGGGATTGCTTTTCCCTTTCTAAGGCTCAATCTAGAAGAAGGTCGATCTATTCGCTGTGTGGCTTCTGAACCTGCCTCTTGTCCCAAACTTACGAGGGGCGTATTTCGCTATGATTTTGGGGATACCGTTGGCATGACTCCGCTCTTACCCATGTATACCCTCGGACACAATTTTGTGCCTGCACCAATACATGCTGGGGGATTGCGATATCATGGGGCAGGTGTAGTCGTATCACAGCTCTTAAAAGACAACCTTATTGAAGCTGTTTCACATGACAACCTCGAGGTCTTTGATGCAGGAGTACAATTTGCCCGTGCGGAGGGCATCATTCCTGCACCAGAAGCAACACATGCGGTTGCGACCGTCATCCAGGAAGCAAATCGCTGCAAGCTCGAAGGAAAGTCAGAGACCATTTTGCTAAATCTATGTGGTCACGGAAATTTTGACATGAAGGCTTATGAGGACTACTTTGCGGGCAATCTGGTAAAACACGAGGTCACTTCTGAAGAGATCGAGGCTTCCCTTGCCGAATTAGATACACCGATTCCCGGGTAAGGAAAGGATCCGTACGTTCTTGTTCTTTTTAGTTTTCTCTCTATGAGCCCTGACAGCTCTAGATAGGGCCATGTGCTATTTCATTTCTTGCATGGCCTGGGGTCCTGTTTACTCCGATAAAACCAAGATCTACCAACTGGACAAAAAAAGAGGCGCGACCTTCATTTAGGTCGCACCTGTCTTAAATACTCAAAACCCTATTCTTACATTCTTCTTTCAATCTTGAATATGAGATCTTCGAAAGAATCTTTAAGTCTTGTATGAAACGTTTACGAGGAGCTCCATACGGATCATGTGCTCTACAAATATACTACAAAAAGACTACCAAACAACTACAGCGTCCAAATTTTACCACAAACTGAATCCGGACCACATGTTGGCAGTCCTAGCTTCCAAACCAGGTCTGTATGGTTTTCTGCGCCGGCTTGTTTTGAGGAGTAAAATCAAGATTAGTGGCACCCCCCGTGTTCTTGTGGTTGCCTCTCCATTGCCAGATCAAAATGCCAGCAAACCATGATTCCTTCCAAAAGCTACTAAAAGCTGCCTCATAGCAATTGGCCTGGGTATCCAGAGACAGCTTAAATTTATTGCGACCGTCCTCATCATGAGGCACCCACTCCCATGGTTCGATGGCAGCGCAAGAAGTGCTTCTATAGCCCAACTCACTAAATAAGATGGGTTTACCATACTTCTTACTGAGTTTGCGCAGCTTGGCCTTTATGGGTTTCCAACCTTTTTTCAATTCCTCAACCGAAGGATGGTGCAATTTGGTGAGTGGGAAATAGGCCTGTACACCAATCATGTCGAGATCATCCCAAAAAGTGATGGATTCCAATTCTTCGTACCAATTCGCAGCATAATAGAGCTTGCCGGAATAAACCTTACGAATATCGGCGATCAGTTCTTTCCAATACATTGGATATCCAACCGTAAGGGTCGTCAACTCTGTGCCAATGCAAAACATAGGAGCCTTTAGTTCCTCACTGATGCGGGCGTAGTCTAATATAAATGAGCGGTATTCCTCTCCCCAATTAGTTGCCAATGAATCAGATGTGAAGGTAATGTCCGATCTCCACTTGCCAAGCCCGGTGCGCATCCAGATGTGCGGTTTGATGCTTACTTGCAATCCGGCCTTTGCTATCTCTTCTCCGATTTGCATATACACCGAATCGACACGATGTCGCCGTCTGCGTCCCACTTGCAACTCTGCATTAAGATGCTTTTCCTGATAGGCATAGGGCACCAATACGAGATGATTGACATTGGTCTCGATCAGTGGATCAAAAATCAATACGGCGCTGTCTCGTGTTCGACCAAAGTAGTGGGTACCTGCCAATTTATCTGCCTCTGGAACCACTACGTTCGAGTCCGTCCAAGCAATGCCTCCAAGAATGCCGAGTAAAGAAAGAACCAAGAAGATGCTTATGAAAAATTTCATTTGGTCAAACGAGACGATTATTAGAGGGCTGGCCTTCCCTCATGGATTCAATGTTGTCTCTGGTGATTTCGATCAGTCTCTGGCGAGCCTCCAACGCTCTCCATGCCATGTGCGGTGTGATCACGCAGTTATCTAGCCCCATCAGGGGATGATTCTGTGGAGGTGGTTCTTGATGAAGTACATCTAGATATGCAGCCGCGATCTGACGAGATCGAAGTGCATTTGCCAAAGCATGCTCATCGATAAGTGCGCCACGTCCAGTATTGATTAGGACGGCATGCCGTTGCATCAGATCCAACCTTTCTTGATTTATCAAGTGATGCGTCGCTTCAGACAGCGGAGCATGTAGGGATACGAAATCTGCCTTGGAAACGAGGGCCTCTAAAGACATTCGCTTGCAGTAGTCATGGACATCACGCCCTCGATCAACTACCAGGATGTGCATGCCAAAAGCGTGTGCCATCTCAGCTACTCGCTGTCCAATTTTTCCATATCCGATGATGCCAAGATGCTTACCCTTCAGTTCGGTTACTGTATGAATGCTATAAGAGAAATGTTCTTGTTTTGACCAAGCTCCCGCATTCACCGACTTGGCATTATCCGCTACTCTGTTTCCATAATGCAGCAGGAAAGCCAGCACATGCTGCGCCACAGATTCGCTGCCATATCCCTTAGCATTGTATACAGCAACTCCATGATCTTTAGCAGCAGTAAGATCCACATTGTCGTAACCGGTTGCAAAAAGACAGATTAAGCGCAAGTCAGGTAATTGCTGAATGATCTCTCTGGTCATTCTAACCTTGTTGATGATCACCGTATCATACCCATAGCATCGTTCCACAACCTCGTCAGGTCTGGACTGCTTAAAGATTTTCAATGCACCCAATGCTTCCAAAGGACCAAAATTGAGGTCACCAGGATTTATCGTAAAGCCATCTAGAATGACCATCTTGGGTTGCAACGACATCATGTCTAAAGTACTTAATATTGGCGCCCATAAAAAACAAAACCTCCATGCTCATGCATGGAGGTTCTATTTCGTTTATTCAAACGTAAATTCTTATCCTTCAAGGGGAGGGATACGTAGTACCTGACCTGGATAGATCTTATCAGGATGCTCCAGCATAGGCTTATTGGCCTCGAATATGACTGGATACTTCATTGCGTCATCGTAGTATTTCAATGCAATCTTTGACAGCGAATCTCCTGATTGCACTTCGTAGAATTGTGCTTCAGGAGCCGGTGTGACTACGGAAATGCGATCGTCAACAGTAGCTACTCCAGCAACATTACCAAGCGCAAGAATGATTTTTTCTTTGTCTGCCTGAGACTCGGTCTGACCATACACCGTCACCTGGTCATCAGCGAGATCAAGATCAAGATCGGTGATGGGAAGACCCAAACCATCGATCACTCCTTTAAGTGCAACCAGACGTTGTTGTTTTACAGCAGCTGCCTCCGCCGCTGCTTCTGCAGCACGTTCTTCAGAAGACTTAAAGATGTTAGATCCGGCCTTTTTTAAGAATGAAAATAAACCCATGAATTTCTAAGATTAAAATTGTGAAAAAATTGAGATTACACTCTCATGACGTCGAAAATACAGATTTGTCACTGAAATTGTTAGGACACACTCACCGAACCATCGTAAAGCATTAACATACAATCAGTTACGCTTTCTTCTTTTTAAATCAATCAGAGGTGTTTTTTTGCTCAATATGGTCAGAGAAAATCTCCACTTCGGCCTAAGGAACCGAATACGTAAATGCATTACTACATTACCAAAAAAAATGACATGCTAAAAGGCGGGCAGATCAACTATTCCTCTTCCTCTCCGGAGAGCATGGGAAACATTGCAGCGTTGGTCACTTTCAGAATGCCCTTTTCTAAGTCTTCCAAGAGTTTAGGTGTCTCCATTCTTGAGCGTGTATTCGTTGCATTGTACACAATCTTGGCCCACTTTGCATTCATCTCAATAACCCGTAACGATACTTGCATACGTTAAAGATAACAATTCTGATGGTGACCACCGAACCAATCCAGAGAGAGATCTATGAATCGCCACTTCACATAGCAGTAGCCAACCTCCTAAATTTCAGCAAACTAGGCTTCCAAGATCTACGATTGTGTCAGAACCTCCTTGATACGCTGAGCAACGATCCTTTCTTCACCCTCATTCATCATCCATGTGGTCACATCCAACGATTCCGCTCCTCCAACCGTCTCAATTGAAGGATGCCCCTCTCGCAATCTCTGACGGGCTTCATTCGGAGTTATGCCTAAGGAGTCACTGTTCCACCGAATACGCAAGGAGGGTACATGGTTTGCTACATCGGGCACATGAATCTCGGTTTCTACGCCAGCAACCGATGCTGCGGCATCACTGATGTGATCGACTTGATACTCCCATAATTTCCAATCGGCATCATGATCTCGACTAAGGTAGACTTCCAGTGCAACGAGCATACACAGGATCTCCTCCTTGTTCACTTTCATGCCTCGGCCTACCGTATTACCACGCGGAGGAGCACTTAATCTTGCTGCTTCGATATACTCCTTCTTACCAAGCAATAGGCCCGCACTCTGCGGTCCTCTAATTCCCTTGCCTCCCGAGAAGCAGACAAGATCAAATCCCATTTTAGTATACTTCCAAAGGTTCTCAACGGGAGGTACGTCTGCGGCACAATCATTCATACAAGGAATACCATGTCTCTTTGCAATTCGAACAAACTCTTCATCCCTGATCTGCCCTTTGAAATTATGTGCATTTAAAAACCATAGCATCGCGGTTTTGTCGCTGATCGCATTTTCGAGATCTTGTCTAGATTCTACTTCCACTATACTCACACCCGTATTGCGAATGGCATGATCGTAGCCTACCCGATGCGACTTCTGCAAGATGACTTCTGTTTTCAATCCCGTCATGTCATTTGGGATCTGCACCGCCTTCTTGCTGTCCAGTCCGGTCAGCACTCCAGCAGTTCCAAGAGTAATAGCAGATGCCGCTCCAGCGGTCACCGTCGCTGCCTCACACTGAAGAAGCTCTGCAATCCGAGCTCCAACGCGGTCCTGCAGATCGTCCAATGCTACATACTGATTCGACGCATAGTTCCAGGCATCTCTTGCCTCCTGTGGCATCAACGAGGCCGTCAGTGCAGTATATGTTCCAGCGGCATTGATGTAGGATCGAACACCCAGTTCCTTAAAGTAGTCTCGCGTGGCTACTTGAGATTTAGAAGGACCGGCTGCCAAGGGAGCAGCAGCTCCGAGGACCGGAATAGTACCTAGCGTTCTTAGTAGATCTCTTCGTTTAATCATGATGTCTATATTATCGGGCCGCGATACAATCAATTTCCACCAGTGAATCTCCGGGGACCCCTCCGTAAACTGCAACGGTTGTACGTACCGGTGGTTTGTCTCCAAATCTTCCTCGATAGACACGATTCATTTCGTGATAGTCTTCCAAGTCGTGCAGATACACATTGACCTTGACTACCTTCTCCATTGAAGAGCCGGCTTTAACCAATTCCTTCTCGAGTTCGTTAAGCACATGATCGGTGTGTGCAGCGATGTCGCCTTCAAAATGAGCGCCCTTCCCAGCAATGAATACCAAGTCTCCATGTACTACGGAACCAGAAAACAAGGGTACATCTTGCTCATATTGGATGGAACGCACCTCTTTCTCCTTTCGTAAGGGGGTGGCATGAGCGACCGCGCCCAAACCTAGGGCTGCTCCCATGGATGCAGCAAGTCTCTTAAAAACAGTTCTTCTACCAGTCATATCATCTTATCATTTATCCATTACCAGGTTCTTTTCTCTAATATTTTTTGGATTTCATCAGCGGGCACAGGGAGATCATTGATGTGTTCTCTTAACCAACCTGAGAAATCCCGCTCGATCTCATCCGACCATCGACTGTCGATCTGACCGGGTGTATACTTTCCTTCCTTTAGCCTTGAAATGCCGAACATATCGCGTAAGCGCACGACTTCTGAAGTAACGACAACCTTTTCGGCAAGATGGGCAGGTATGAAGATTACGCCTTCTCTTTTGGCCAAAACAACATCTCCGGGCAATACAACTGCACTTCCCATTCTAATGGGAACATTCAGACCTGCGAGCATGACTTCAGTGAGGAACGATGGATGCCAGTCACGAACGAAGGCATTAAATCCTTCTATTTCTGAGAGTCCCTCAAGGTCCCGCGATGAGGCATTGAAAACCACCCCTCGGCCCGAATTGGCATAAATGGCATTTCCGAGGTTGTCTCCAATCAATGTACCATCGACAACCTTTCCAAACCCATCTGCCACATATACATCTCCTTCTGTAAGCATATCAATAGGCCAAGAATTGGAACTTCCGACGCGACCATCCCGTTCTCCCTGCGCCTTGACTTCCTCAGACACATCTGGGCGATTAGGCATGTAGAGTGCCGTCAATGCGCGACCACAGACGGGCAGATCATTGATTGTCTTCCATCCGCCCTCAAACTGATTGTGGTAGCCTTCCCCACGCAATACTCCCCAAGCCTCTTCTATGGTTACGGCCTTCATTCGATCGAGCAATTCGATCGGAACCTTAGGCCGGCCATCTTCAAATCGCTCTCCTTCCCATTGGGAAGTGTATGCAACTAGGATCTCTTTGGACATCGTTTGAGCGCTGAGCATCCAGGCTCCTATCGCCATGCTCAGAGTCAATAAGTATTTCAGCATATGAGTGAAGTTTATTTTTGTGATCTGAAAAAGGTACGTCTTTTTCTTTGCAGCCAAAAGTTGCTTTGAAAGGCACTACATGCACGAGAGACACTACAGCACACTTCTTCCGTTTGCAATCAACTGTGCAAGATGGGGATTGCGCAGCTCAATGGCCTCCAACATAGAAATGAGCGCTGATTGCTGATCTTCCCGAGAAGTGTTACACAAACACTCCCATATCAATAACCATTCATCAGGACAATGTGTCTCTACCTCGTCCAGAAATCGCTTGAAGTCGGGGTCGGACTGGTAGATGGTAGCATTTCGTTGGCCGGCAAATTTGTAGAGTCTGTGACGCTCATCTAAGTTTGCATCCACTTTCGAAGTGCTGGTAGTGCTTGACTCATGATAAAGATTGGGGAAAGAATGATAGTCCGCAGATCCAGCAAAAGCGGAGAGAATATCCTTACCAATGGCCATATCAAATACACCCCGGTCCGGCGCATAGAGAATCTCATCCCGATAGCGAACGGTACAGTTAACCATCTGAATTACCAGCAGTTTTCCTTCGACACTTCTTATCCCTGTTACGTTCTGACCCTCCACCTCGACACCACTTTCATATTTGAAAGAAAGCCACTCGCCATCAAGAAAGCCATATGCGGCCAAGTCCACAGGACCCATATCTTCTATGGCCAGATTTATGCTTTTCAGTTTGCCTAAGGGGGATCTGAATCCCGCAGGATACCGATCCGTCCCATGTCCAATGAGTTCTTTTTCCCGGTAAGCCAGTGCGGATGGTCCTTTCGTCTCAAAGTAGACTACATTTTTTTCGTCATCCAGGATCATGCGATCAAAACTGCCTGAGATTTGTAGGCCGGTGGATAATTCAATCGTACCGACCATTCCACTTTCGATAAGTTTCTCAAGGCCCTTCCATCCACCAGTTCTCACGCTTAGGGTATCGGCAAACTCCTCCAATACTTCCATTAGGTGGGCAAAACTTGGGGTCACATACAATTGAGGTTGAGGTTTCGTTATGTCAAATCCACGATTGGCAGCCTCGAGACCGTAGGCCAGCTTCTCTACCTCCGGTTTTAAGCATGATTGGCTTTCTCCAATCGACGACAAGAGACCCGCTCCATAAATCCGGGGACTTTCCATGGTCCCAATAAGACCATACTCTACTGACCACCATTGCAAGTTTCTGACCTGTGACATCTCAGATGGAACTGTCTCCTGCTCCTGCAGCTCCTCTACCCGTGATTGGGCATCCTGGATTTCCTGCGGTCCGGCCGAAGGCGTTTCTTTAAGATGGACAAGAGTCGAACAGCTTCATAGAGTTCCATGTCGTAACTTGAAAGTATCGCCTTTGCTCCTATAGCTCCCAACCTTCGCAGATATTCAGCATAGCCTGGATTCGCAATGATAGGTGCATGTCCGGCCGCTTCATGGATAATGTCCGGAGCAGGAGTGTACTCGATATGTTCAAGTTGCCTGATGTCAGCAGCAATCACCAAGACTTTGAAGGCCTGGAATTCCATAAAGGCATTTGGAGGAATGAAGCCATCCACCGCTACGGCGGCCCAACCAATCTTTTTAAGGATGCGATTCATCCCATACATATTGGGTATTCGATCTATACTGATCCCGGTCTTCTTCAGTCCTGATACATAGGAATCATGGGCGATTTCGGAAAGGTGAGCTATGTTTTGCCGCATCACATAGCGCCAGACAGCCTGATCAATAGGAGTGTACGAGTGATAATTTTGGGGTTTAATAAACTGCTTGAGGTGTGGGGGTAGTTGATCCAATATCGGATTGCTGTGTAGCTCGTCTTGCATCAATCATCTGGCTGTTTCCAAACCCAAATTAAGACATCCCAGGGTGATTTGTAGGATTTATCCCGCTTGGGACTCACGCTCTTCAATCGCGCTCTCACGCAGACTGCGACTACTTAAACCATAGAGCGCTGAGAACACATACAGCACGGCTCCGGCATAGTAGATCAGGCGCACATCATGATGATCTGCCATCCATGCGAAGGTGAGCGCTGCAAACGTGTATAGAAAGGAACAAAGCATGTTGCGAAAAGAATAGACTCTGCCAAGAAGCCCCTTTTCTACCTTGCTCTGCAAAAGTGTATCCTGCGCCACATCACGAATGGCATTTGGTAGTCCAAACAAAATGCAAATGGCTATCGCCGCAGCAATGGATGGACTCCATGCAAAAACAAATGTCATTAAGCTGGTCAAGAATGCATTGACGACGATGATCCATCCAGTACGCTTCCCTAGCCAAGAGGAGCGCTGATGTGCGATCATGGCTCCTACAAACATGCCTACAAAGTATGCACCACTGATGTAGCCCCAATCCGCTTCCGTTCCTCCTAGGCTTCTTTCCACAAATGCGAGAAGAATGGTAGCTGCCCATATCCCATGAGGGAGGTGCTCGATGGCCTCCATGAGGATCAAGGGGAAAGCATATTTGTGCCTTCTTGTTGCTCGCACACCTTCCACTATGGATGTGCCCAGTGACGGACGGTCTCTGTTTCTGGGCGGCGGTGCGTAGGATGTCTTCATGATCAACATGCATATGCCTGCTACCATGAAAGTGGCTGCGTTGAACCATACAAAAGCGGTAAAACTCAGCAATAACGTAAGCAACCCTCCCAGACCATAACCAACAGCCACAATGGCTTGCGAAGTCCCAATCAATATGCTATTGGCCTTTGTAAGCTGCTCCTTCTCGACTAGTTCCGGAATGATCGCCATACGAGATGGATATCGGAAGGTACCTCCTATGGAGAGACACATCAAAACTGCCAATAGTAAAAGACGATTGATTCCATCATCATGGAGTGCGAGTAGGAAAAGGGGAGTAATGCACATGCGCGCAAAGTCCGTAATCAAAATGACCCATTTCCGATTGAAGCGATCGGCTACCGCACCAGCCAAAGGACTGAGGAAGAAAGCAGGAATGGCAACAATGACGAGCACAAAAGTGGTTCGGAAAGCAGATTGGGTGCGATTGTAGATGCCGACCATAATGCCAACGGCATACAACACATTGCCCAATCCAGACACTACCTGGGCCAGCCAAAGCAGAAAGAAATTGCGGTTGGTAAAAAGAAGTCCCTTCATGAACTTGCTACTCGTCGGCCCGAAAATGACAAAAAAGACCGATGCAGGTGCTAAATCTGCTGGAAATGGTTGCGAGCAATTTCTCCCATCAAAAGCTTCAGCGGAAAGCGCTAACTTCGATAGGGATGGAACGGGCTTTAGAAAAAGAGGTAGCGCTCCTGGTGATTGACATGCAAAAAGGACTTGTTCCTGGGCCTTACTACGGCACAGAAAGAAATAATCCAGAAGCGGAAATGCTCGCAATCAAATTACTCGATCTATTTAGAGCTCGATCATGGCCCATCATTCACGTCAGGCACAGCAGCCAGGATCCCCATTCACCGCTGCACATCAGCAGTCCCGGATTTCAATGGAAATCTGGATTGAATCCACGAAAGGACGAACTCATTATAACCAAGTCGGTAAACAGCGGATTCATCGGCACCCATCTTGAAGATCATCTTCGGAGCAATGCACTTCAAACCCTTGTCGTCGTCGGTCTGACCACGAACCATTGTGTCTCGACAACGGTCAGAATGGCGGCCAACTTGGGCTTCAGCCCGTTGATTGTTGCGGATGCAACCGCCGCCTTTTCTTCCCTTGGATACGATGGCACCTTGCACAGTGCAGAAGCCCTTCATCAATCTGCCTTGGCCTCCCTGCATCAGGAATTTGGCGAGGTACTGACAACAGAAGGCGTGATCGCTCGCTTAAGTTTGTAGAAGTTGTACTTTGAGTGGTATGAAATGGCAGAATATATGTTTGGTTTCGCTCTTAGCAGCTATGATAAGCTGCAAGGCACCGCAAGAGACAACATCATTTGTCTCTGCCCCTTTTGAAGATCTAGACACCATCTGTGTGAATGATTGGTGGAATAGGGGAGAGAACCCGATTATTGACGTGAACGTTGATCGGCAAGACGTGATCTGCTTTGGGATGTATACTGTATCTAACCAAATACTGAAGTTGACCGCTCAATTATATCCATTGCGGCCGGAAGAAAGTCACGAAGTACGTCTAGAAGTAAAGGACGGAGGAGAATGGAAGGAAATTCAAAGACAAGATGTAAATCCTCTTGGCTGGTCGGCCTTGTTTAGAGTTGACGATTGGGACCATACACGCGATGTAGACTATCGGCTGCGACATGGAGAAGCTGCTGAGTTCGTGGGCAGGATCCGAAAGGATCCCGATCGAGAAGAAATAACCTTGGCGGCATTTTCTTGTAATAGCAACCGAGACCGGGGAGACCGGGAGCAATATGTTCGCAATGTTAATTTTCACAATCCCGATCTACTGTTCTTTGCCGGAGATCAATCGTACGATCATAAGGAACATACTGCAGCATGGCTAAAATTCGGGATGCAGTTTCGAGAAATATTCCGTGATCGACCTTGCATCACCATTCCCGATGATCATGACATTGGCCAGGGGAATATTTGGGGAGAAAGTGGCAAGGTTGCCTCCAGCCCAGCAGGCAACGACGGGGGTTACTTTTACCACCATGAATATGTCAAAATGGTAGAACGTTGTCAAACCGCGCATTTGCCTGACCCTTACGATCCGACCAAGATCCAACAGGGCATTGGAGTATACTATACAAATTTGCTGGTGGGCGGAGTAGACTTTGCCATACTAGAAGATCGAAAGTTCAAGTCAGGTCCTGCCGGTAAAATTCCGCAGCAGGGTCCGCGACCAGATCACATCCGCAATCCAGACTATGATCCTACTTCCGTAGATGTGCCCGGTCTGGTCCTGCTTGGTCAGCGACAGCTTGATTTTCTTGCCGAATGGGGACAAAGTAGTGAAGGCGAGCTTAGGGCCGTGTTGTCTCAAACAGGATTTTGCGGAGGAGCACACCTTCATGGCAAAAAGGAGAATCGACTTCATGCCGATATGGATTCCAATGGATGGCCACAGACGGGCCGCAACAAAGCACTGGAAGCCATTCGCGCTGCCAGCGCAGTCCATATTGCGGGAGACCAGCATCTTGCCACGGTCATTCGCCATGGCATCGAGGATTTTGATGATGGTCCCTGGGCTTACGTGGTGCCGGCTTTGGTGAACAACTACTACAGCCGATGGTGGTGGCCTGAAGACGAAGAGGCCGGAGCAAATGCAAACGGACGCTTGCCTTGGACCGGGCAATATCGCGACGGATTTGACAACCGTATTACAATGCACGCGTATGCGAATCCGGAATCTCCTTCCAGTGGAGGCGGTTATGGCCTGATCCGATTCGACAAAGCCAATAAAGAAGTCACCTTTGAAGCATGGCCAAGGGACGTGGATGTAAGTCAAGCAGATGCTCAACAATTTCAAGGTTGGCCAATCACGGTATCCATTCCCTAAGCTATGCAAACGGCATCAAGTAAGGATATTCGAGCTGCTCTTAAAGATGCCAGCAGGCAGGACTGTCAGGACTTACTGCTGCGCCTGGCACGGTTTAAAAAGGAAAACAAAGAGCTTCTTACGTACCTGCTATTCGAGCAAGATGCCGAAGACAGGTACATTCGATCCATCTGTGAAGACGTCATAGACACCGGCTTCGAAGGACTCAATCGAAAAAACTACTATTGGATTAGAAAGGGGGTGCGCAAGACATTGAAAAGTGCCAAGAAATACATTCGGTATTCTGGAAGAAAGGAAACCGAGATTGAAATCCTCTTGCATTTTCTTGACCGCCTCTCTTCCTTAAAACCAGGCTTTCGCCGAAATCAGGCGCTGCTAAACATTTTCGAACGGCAGTCATTGCTCGTCCGAAAGAGGATTGAAGCTGTGCACCCTGATCTGCAGTACGATTATCAACTTATTCTACAAGAAATTACCCATCAAACTTAACCGGATCCTGCAAAATGAACAGCTACTTAGAGCGAATGAGACGGAAGATCGGCACGGATTCGATCATCCATCCGGGTGCTCGAATCTTGATAGAGAATTCCAATGGAGAAATTCTCTTTGTCAAACGCGCAGACAACGGCAACCTGGGGCTGCCTTCGGGAGCCTTTGACGGCGATGAGACCGTTGCAGAATGCATCGTGCGAGAAGTCTTTGAGGAGACGGGACTGCGTGTCAACCATGTAATCGCCATGGGCATAAGCTCGTCTGCGGATACCCAGTCGGTCGTCTATCCAAATGGGGACAAGGTCCAATACTTCACGATTGAGTTTTATGCTGATTCCTGGGAAGGAACGATACAGCCCCAGGATACCGACGAAATTGATCACGCTTTTTTTGGAAGCCCTCAGCTGCTTGATTCCTTGCCACCGAATGAGCGTGTTATTAAGAATATCTGGAAGCAATATCGTGAGACGCAGCGGTTTGTCCTTATGTGACTGCCTTCTGATGAAAAAGTGGCAAGCTATAGGGCTCTTCTTCTTGATGTTGATTCCCATCCGCATCGGTGCACAGGATTTTACCTGGTGGAATCAATTGCACATGTGGGACGGTCATACAAACTGGATCGAATACCTGACGATTTCTCCGGCCTTTTTGGGTCCCAATGCGTTGCCGGTGCCGGTTGTGCTCACAGGACAACTCCCTCGCACTGGGATTACTGGCCGCTATCAATACTTTGCTCGTCAAGAAGATCGAACCCATGCTGGGCACTTCCAAGCATGCATACCCCTCTTTTCGGACCGGGTATCTTTACAGCTAGGAGGCACATTTCTCGAGTACTACAACTCTTCGATTTCGGCGCGTGACAGAAGGAAATCCCGGGATTTTGATGGTATGGGCGTCAGTGTAGGAGACCTATCGTTTGGCACTTTGATCGCTTTGGTTGAGCATCATGAGCGTCTTCCTGACATCGTGCTTTCCGTCAACTTCCGAACCGCTTCTGGTTCCAATCTTGAAGCAGCACGGTTTAGTGATGCTCCAGGATATCATTTTGATCTATCGCTCGGAAAGGACTTCGTTATAAACCGACAAAGAGCAGCTT
>JAHQVP010000063.1 GCA_019634275.1 Saprospiraceae bacterium | reverse complement strand
TGGCAATCAGGAGATCAAGTCGAGGAATCGAAAGACGGGCTTAGAAAGCGAGGGTAGTCGAGTCGGTGGATAGGTCTGTAAAAACACATAGGCACATAGGTGTTTTCATACTCCGAGTACCTATTTATTTAATCCGGAAGGTTTCTGAAGTGGTCGTTGACAAACGTCTTTTGTCCTTCTCTGAAAATATTTTCAACATTGAAATTGATCAAGATTCCCTTTGGCACTTTGAGTAGTCGCATATAGCTCAAAATCTGCGCGGTGAAAATTGGCAACATCGTTTCAACTGCTTTGAGCTCAACTACGATTAGATCTTCTACAAAAAGGTCACAGCGAAGGTTTGTTGTCAACTTTTTACTCTTGTATCGGAGCGGAATGATCTTTTCTGTTTCGACCCTCAAATGCCTGGTCACCAATTCTTCGACCATGCATTGATGATAGATACTCTCCAGTAGTCCGGGTCCCAATTCCTTGTGTACTTCTATGGCAGCACCTATTATTTCATAGCTAATATGATTGATCTCTTCCTTTGAGAACCTTGCCATAAGCCTATGTGCCTATGTGTTTTCCCTAATAAATTGTAGCCCTTTCTCATACACCTCTTCCATGCTGTCCGCAAAGTTTCGCCAAACGTTGATCCCGGAAGCAAATTCAGGTTTGTTGCGACTGAAAGCCTCAATGGTCATCCAGCCATCGTACTCTATGTCTTTCAGAGCAGTAAAAATCTCATTCCAATGTACTTGCCCTGTGCCGGGAGTCCCTCGGTCGCTTTCGGAAATATGGACATGACTGATGATGTCTCGATGCTTACGAATGGAGGCAGCAGAGTCCTTTTCCTCAATATGGGCGTGGTGAGAATCAAAGATCATTTTGCAATTGGGGTGATCGACTTCATGAATCAAAGTAGCAATGTCATCAAGCGTGTTGTAGAGATAGCACTCAAAACGATTTAGCGCTTCTGGAGTAAGCACCACATCCGCTTGCGAGGCGTACTCAGCGGCCTTTCTCAAAACCTCGGCACTGTATTTTCTTTCATCATCGCGCGGTGGCTCCCCTGAAAACCATGCAAAAGCAGAATGATAGGGTCCGCAGATAACCTCTGCCCCTAACAATTGCCCCATGTCAATACGCCACTTCATCTGCTCTACCGCCCTTTTTCGAACCGCCGCATCAGCACTGGCCGGATTCCCATCCTCAAAAATAGAAGTGACACAGGTGCAACCCATTCCCAGCGATTTTATGTGCTTGCCCAGCGCTGCGTACTTCTGATCGCCCTCATCCCCTATCGGAACCTCAACACCATCAAATCCAGCCTCTCGCAAAGCGTCAATGATGGGATACAAATGTTCTCCGATATCAGTGGTCCACAAGAGGAGGTTCATACCAATCTTCATGAAATTCGTATTATGATTTATTTTAATATGTAAATTCTACTGAGCCTCGATAAGTCCAATGAGACGATCGACACACTCCTTAACAAAAACGGGGTCTTCTGCGTAGGTGTCTCTCTCCACCAATTCGATGGTATCGGGAAGTCGCTCACGCAATCGCTCAAAAAATGCCTGATCCGATTCTGGATCATGTAGGACTCCACCGGGTGTAGAATACGTGCCGACACCTTGTTTTGGCAACATGAATACTGCGTTTCCTTTGGTGTGCTGAAGACGCTGACAGATGTCATCAGCTACCCGAATCATTTCTTCGGCATTCAGGCGGGGTACAAACACGGCGGGGCTATGAAAGACATATTTATGGTTCTTATACGCATCAGGCACGACATTGTGATCGACCAAGATTCCGAGATGTTCCGCTCCGCCAGGGCACAACACCTGAGGGAGGCCAAGCTTACCGGCCACCGTTAGTCGCTCGGGGCCTCCAGCTCGCAGCACTTTCCACACATCATCGGCAATCTCTCCCATCGCAAAATCAAAAACTGCTCCTATGATCCCTTCCTTCATCATCTGCTCCATCGCTCTTCCCCCGGAACCCACCGCGTGAAAGACAATGACTTCATACCCTGCCTCCTTAAAGTACTCCAGTGCCTTCATTGTTCCTTTAGTAAGGACGCCGAGGTTGGAGATGCCTATGAGGGGCTTTTCTGTCTTTTCCACCGTCAAACTGGATGAGGATCTGGCCATACCACATGCTGCGGCAGCGGCATTAGCCAATATCTTTCTGGTGACCGGATTGAGTCCTAGGATATCACTCACCGAAAACATCATAGTGATGTCTTTGATGCCCACGAAATTAGAGGTGTCACCCGACGCCAAAGTGGAGACCATTATTTTAGGAAAGCCATAGGGCAGTGCTCCCATCACATCGCAACAACTGGTGGTGCCTTGCGTGCCTCCCAAGCCTACCACGCCATGGATTGACCCAGATCTGATGCCATCCTGAATAATTGCCAAAGCCCCTTGCACCATCACGGGACCTGCTTTTTCCCTGGTAGGGCTGATCAACAAATCCTCTAATGAGGTACCACCTCGTTCTGCGACCTGATCTCTTGGAACTTCTGCTTCTATACCTGGAGTGCCCACCACCCCAATGTCGAGGACCATGGGATCAGAACCCTGTGCAATGACTTGGTCTCTTAAGAAACCGGTTTCTGCACCTTTAGTGTCCAGCGTGCTCAGAATGGCAATTGTCGTCTTCATAAATGACTATGTTGAAGGATATCTCAATTTGGCAAATTCCTGTGCAGTACTCAGTACCGCTCTTTCAATCGGGATGCGTTCTGTCGAAGATCCTGTCCAGATGCCATCACATGACGTGTTGTCTAGCATGTATTGAAAATCGGGTGGATTCACGAGCCCCGCACCATGGCAAATAAGCATCACATCGGGTTTGATTTCTCGCATTTTTATGTTGGCTTCTTCGGTTCTGACAGCCGTCTCCTCCAAAGTTTCTCCCGAGTCATATCCCATCTTCCCCCCTTTGGTCGTACCAGCATGAAAACAAAACACATCGGGCTGGGCTTCCTCCATGATGCGAATGCTGTCCTCCATATTGAAGGCCAGGCCAATTGACACCATGCCCATCTCCTTGCAGAGTTTTAACATGGCGATTTCATTGTCCAGCGTAATTCCGCTCTTGGTCATGACTCTGTATATCTCGCTGTCTTTGTCTACATAGGTAACCGAAGGGCCGATGTTGGAGGCAGAATACACCCCCATGTCCTTGCATTGTTGAAGCACCATGCGCATGTCCTTAAGCGGATCATTGGCATTAAGACAAGCACAGACAAAAGAATCTCCTTTTATGGCAGGCATGATGTCTTCGCGCGTGTAGTCTAGAGTCTGCTTATTGGAATCTAGAATAGGCCACATCATACTCATGGTACCCATGCCATTTGCCCTTAAGCGGGCTCCTGAAAAAGTGTTGATACAATCCACTCCTGCCTCTTCCAACAGTTTGGCAACCAGTCCACTACCGGCACTGGCAATAAAGATGGGGATTCGATCTTCAATCTTCTTGCGCAGTTTGCGGAGTATCGCTTCTCTCGAGGTATGTGGTACAATCATATCGTATCTTACGTTTTACTTTTTTTGCTTGATCGGGTTGTTTCTTGCTATCCGACAAAATACAGGAATTCGAGTCCTTTCCAGATAAGGAGAAGTATTATTTAGGGTTAGGGCTGGATCGATATCGTCACCCCTGTGATCCATTCGAAACACCCCATTCGCGAATAATTCTCCTCTGATACTGGAGCTTTAAAAGGGTTGCAGATCGGGTTCCTGGTAAATTGCTCGTGCCTCGCTGCATTCAAAAATGTTATGACTGTAGTGCGAGGCTATCAAAGATTTAAAGTCGTACTTCAATTGGGGGAACTCCAGGAGGAGAGCATTAAATGAGCCCGCATCTGATCTGCGCATAAAGTGATGTACGGCTGCAATGGAAGCGATCGTCAAAGTCTCGTGATATTTGTCAGAAGC
The DNA here is from genome assembly GCA_019634275.1 of Saprospiraceae bacterium. Lineage (GTDB taxonomy): Bacteria > Bacteroidota > Bacteroidia > Chitinophagales > Saprospiraceae > CAJQNM01. The sequence continues at coordinate 6,704 of JAHQVP010000063.1, read as the reverse complement.
ACCTAGTCGTCTTACATATGCTTTCAATTGCGCCGTGATGTTTACGACAGCTTGATCCCTACCATAGCGTCTAACATGGATCCAGGCAAGTCGCAGATGAGCTTCATGGTCAAACAAAGATGGGCTCAATCCTCCACTAGCAAATTGATGCTCAAAATCAGAATCGTCTATTTGAGAATGGTGTTGGATGCTCATTTCACGTCCTTGGCATAATCATCTCCATAGTACTTACTCGTTATGCTGGTATGAAACTTAAGGGCAGATACTGGCTCATACTTTGGCTTACCGAGCCCAGGCAACACTTCGATAACTTCCTCTTCCCATAGGTACAACGCCATTGGAAATGAAATTCTGGGCTTATCATGCAGCGCCCTATTTCGAGGTTTACTGACCCGATGGGTAGTTGAAGGCAATCTGTCATTGGTCAGACGCTGCATGTAGTCTCCCGTATTTAAGATAATGCTGCCCGGCGGAGCATTGAGGCGAATCCACTTTCCATTTTCTCGATTCAAAACCTGCAGGCCTTCTACCTCCTGTGCCGGCAGTATGGTAAACAAATCGACATCTTCGTGTCCGAGCATCCGACCCGCCCCGGATGCATCATCTGCTGCTGTAATGGGGGGATAGTAGTTTAGACGAAATCCGAAGTTGGTACCTTGCAGTCGCTGGTCAAAAGAGTGAGGGTCATTGCCCAGATACTGAAGGATGCTCTGCATGATCGGAAGGGAGAGCTGGAGATGTGCCTGTACGATCTTTCTAAAAAAAGGTTCGTAGCCGGGGCGGGGCCAAAATTGCTTCTCGTCAAAGTCCCCACCATCGAGATTAAAAGCACGTCGGCAAAAGACCCAACCTTCCACCAGATCGGGATGGATAATAGTCGTCTCCTTCATGGGAAAGTAGCCTTGGTTAACCGATCCCATGCGCTGATACTTGTACCGAAGACGTTCCTCCTGTGTCGTGCGCTCGAAAAGATCCTGTGTCTTTTGGTGTGCTTCCTGATAAAGCTTTGGGTCGATGCCGTGTCCCGTAAGTATGGCAAAACCTATGCCTTCTAGTGCTTCTCCCAGTGCATTAGAAAATGCAAGCCGATCTTCTTCCCCTCCCAGCATGTATTGTGAGATGTCGCATACCTTTATTTCGTACTCGTCATCAAATTCCTCGGAATCCCCCTGCTCCACCAAGTGATAACTTTGATCCTTCTTTACTTGGTCATACTTTCTGAAATCCTGGTTGACGGCCCGAATACCGCTGCTTTTATTTTCGTTCATCGCCTCACGATACTGAGCTATAAATATATCCAATTAACACCATGGCCAAGACCAAGGGTATAACCCACCTCAGCCAGTAGAAAAAGATGATCTCCCCTTTCACGTGACCGAACTTGATATGCACGAGCGTCACTGCCTTGCCCAGGCCCCACGTAAGTGCGAGGAGCGTTATGCCACTGCCCAGTACCTGCATGCCCGAACCAAAAATAAGGTCAAGAAAGCCGATGAAATCAGGATTGCTTGCTGACGGAATAACCAATAGCAGCTCCAGGATCCCCAGCGCTAGCAACAACTGCCCATCTTTGAAACGCTTTCCAAAAAGCTCTCGAAAACAAGCCTGTGCCACTGCCAAGGCTGCCACTAGGGACAAAAACGCCACCAGACTCAACGCAAATAAGAATACCGAGCCGATCAAGCGCCCCCCTGCTATTTCTGAAAACAGGTGAGGCAAAGTCTGAAAAATCAGTGTCGGACCGGCCGTCATATCCAATTTAAAGACCAGAATTGCTGGGACAATAAAGAGCGAGGTCAATAGGGCTGCACCGACATCCCCTCCAGCTGTCCAGGCAGCGGTGCGCGCTATCGAAGTCTTCTTGTCCAAATAGCCGCCATAAATAACCATGAAGGTCCCACCCAGGCTCAAGGAATAGAACGCTTGTCCCAGGGCTGCAAAAACATGTACGGGTTCAAGTGCCTTGAAATCAGGTCGAAGAAAAGCGACAACGTGCGACCGTGCGCCTTCTAAGGAGAATGTGTAGTAAATCAGAAACAGGATAACAACCAAAAAAAAAGGTACGAAGATCTTACTGACCCATTCAATTCCCTTATTTAATCCCAACTGGAGGACCATCAGGCAAGCGACAAGCAGAAATGCAGTAAGGCCATATTGCAGTAATCCATTTTCAAGTCCCAGCAAATAGACGTCAAAATTTTCTAAACTGAACCCTCGTGCGAGTGAGAAGAACGAGGAATATACCACATTGGCTATCACGACGGCATAATACGAGCTGGCTACCAAAATCGTGACCAGTAGCAAATATCCTACGACCCGTCCTAAGCGTGCGCCGAGTGCCGAACGAAACGCAGTCAAAAGCCCTCCCTGCGTGACACGTCCAAAGGTGATTTCGCCCATCAGTGCGGGCAGGGCAAACAGAATGGTAAAGAGCAGATAGACCAGCAGAAAGGCGCTACCTCCGTACTTTCCCATCATATAGGGAAAACGCCACACATTCCCCAGTCCGATGGCCACCCCCACCAGGGTGAAAATCATAGTCAATCGAGAAGAAAAGGTGGGGCGGCTCATGGCCACTAGATCACCCGATCATTGCCCCCATCGATGGGAACCTGCGCACCCGTAATTTTCGAGAAGGCGGAACCCAACATAGTCACAGCGAGCTCTGCCACATGGTGGGAAGTAATCTCAGTCTTCAGCATGTTGTTCGTCTTGTATTCTTCAACCGTCAGGCCATAATGCGCAGCACGCTGTTGCAGTACCTCGTCGGTCCATATCGCGGTATCATATACTGCATTAGGATGGACAATATTGACTCGTATGTTCTTTGGTCCCAGCTCCATAGCAGCCACTCTACCAAGCTGAGTAAGGCCTGCTTTGGCCACGGAGTAGGCCGCTGCACCCGGTCCGGGAGCGGGCACATTTTTGCTTCCGATGATGACAATTGATGGATCAAATCCCAGCTCTAAATAGGGAACTGCAAAAGTAAAGAGACGTTGCTGACTAGTGACATTGATGTTCATGCTTAGATCCCAATTTTCCGCTTGCATGTCAGCGATATGTGCACTCTTAGGAAATATCCCGGCATTGGCGACCACGTAGTCCAGACCGCCGAATTGTAGCACAGTCGCCTCCACGGCATCCTTCAACTGTTGATCGTTGGTGACATCACATACGATGCCCAACACCTCTGATTGTGAAAATGCAGTCTCGATAGCGGGATCAATATCCAGCGCTCCCACGACACAACCGTTCTTGACCAGTGCCTCTACACAGGCTTTGCCAATCCCCCCAGCAGCTCCAGTCACCAAAGCAATCTTGCCTTGCATCTCCTTGGGTGCGGCCGCTCGCTTCAATTTGGCCTGCTCGAGGCTCCAATACTCAACCTCAAATAGATCAGACTGAGGAAGAGCCTGCCATTTTTCCATTTGTTCAGAACGATAGAGCGCTTGCATGGTATGTGCGGTAATGTCTTCTATGATACGCACATGTTTCGTGGATGGACCAAAAGATAAGCTTCCCTGACCAGGCAATATCGCCCAACGTGGAGCCTGATCCAACTTGGTCTCGCCCTGATTGTATTGTTCGAAGTAGGAGCTGTATGCATCTGCATATTCGCCCAAAATGCGCTCGATGGGTCCATCAATAAATGCCGGAACTCGCTTGGTCCTAATGATGTGATCAGGAGTCAACGGCCCCAAACTCGTCAAAGATTTCGCGTAGGCCAATTTCGAAAATCCAACGGCCTCCGGTGATGTATTACGTTTGATTAAGATCGGTTTGCCAAAACCTTCGGATACCGCCTTTCGGATTCCGGCAATCTGAGCAGGAGTAGCTGGATCCGGAGCTGATGGAGCTGGTGCTCCTAAATTTTTAGACGCAATATAATCCTCTGCCTGACTCACGATGTTGATCATCTTCTCATAACTCCTGCGCGCATCATGATCAAAGGTGAAGACTCCATGATTCATTAGAATCATTCCTTCAAGACTATCCCAATCGACATCTCGCGTCATCAAATAGATGGTGCGCGCAAGGATAAACCCTGGCATAACATAAGGGACGATCAACATATTTGGACCATAGATTTCCTTAATGCGATCTTCACCAGAAGGGGTATTGGTAATCGTGACTACGGCATCTGCATGAGTGTGATCCACAAAGGTATAGGGTATCAGTCCATGCAATATTGTCTCCACACTGGGATTTGGCGCCGAAGGATTGGTCATGGCCATGCGTTGGTTCTTTACCATGTCCAGGTCACTTAGATCATCCAATTCTGCCAATCGCAGCAGGGTGGCCAACTTCACCGGAGCAAATCCTGCTTCCTCTATGGTGCCGAGATCCCAACCGCTGCCCTTGACATATAAGATTTCTTGTTCGTCCCCAAAGAGATCTTTCTCCGTGATCTTTACGGAGGTGTTGCCTCCTCCATGCAAAACGAGATCCTCATCAGCTCCCAAAAGGCGTGAAGTATAAACACGCTGTGCCAGCAGATTGCCTTCTAAACTGCTCGCATCTTCATCATTCCATCTTGACTTCATAGGTGATTTTTATATCGGCCCAGAAGATAGGCAAACGGGATAGAATGAGGAAGTAAGCAGTGCTTAATCAATATCACAACTTGCCCCCCGTATCACACCCGCACGAATGGTACGTGGCAGCTCTAGTCGATCATCGGTCAAGGAGATCTCAGTGGGTTGACTTACCAACTGCATTGCTTCTCCATTACAGGGCGTCCTCAGGACCTTGAATTTCAGGCACATCAACTTGTTTTGAGCATCAAGAGAGACTCCTTCAACTCGTGGATCATACCACAATGCGGGAAGTCGTCCCTGTGGTGCCAAATCGTCATTCAGGGAGAAGACGACCAGGGGATTCATATAAGAGACATCCTGGTATTCAAAAATGCCCGCATTCCAATCCAGTGTAAAGGACAAAGACCAGACGCCATTAAAATCTTCGGCCGAGACACATACCTCGACTTCCTCTTGTCCGGGTTCGTATGCGATGTCTTCCACAACGAGGCGGATGGTATCTCCCATGGCGACGGCATCTGCTATCGAGAAAATCAAAAGGAAAAGAAATAGAAAGCGTAGCATGTACTTTTGGATTCGCGACTGCAAGGTAGTTCAAAATTTCATTCTACCTTACACCAAAATCGGAGAGAATGGGATACAAAGCGCTAGAAATCAGGCCCATGCTGTATACCAAGCAGATGGAAGAGACCATTCGATTCTACGTAGAGACACTCCAATTTGAATTGTGTGAGATGGTGTCGGAATGGGGCTGGGCAAAGCTCGAAAAAGACAAAGTGGTTATTATGCTCAGCACACCCAATGAGCACCTCCATTTTTCAAAGCCCTCTTTTACTGGATCCCTATACCTCTATGTGTCCGATGCTCTTCAGATTTGGCAATCGGTGAGGGACAAGGTCGAGATCTGCTATCCCATTGAAGATTTCCACTATGGCATGAGGGAGTTTGGGATATTTGATAACAATGGATATTTACTGCAATTTGGCAGTCCCCTCCCGACAGTACCCGATGGCAGGAACCAGCGGTTGGAATAAGTTGTTTACATCGCATTGACCAGTATGAAGCACCCCATGACGTCGAGAATTATCTTATTGAGCATCAGCATCCTTGCGTATACCGCTGTGCTTGCACAAACCACCAATCAGAGCGTCACTGCACTTGCCGGGTGGCACCACAATTTTCCACATGAAAAGATCTACGTACAGCAAGACAAACCTTACTACGTTTTGGGCGAACAAGTATGGTTTAAGGTATACCTGGTTAATGCGGTCGACCATTCCTTTATCACGCCTAGTCAGACTGTATACGTAGAACTACTTGACTCTGCTGGCACAGTGATGGACAAGCGCAACATCCGCATTCGGAATGGTGCCGGCAATGGTGATTTTTTGATCAATCCCAAATGGCCAGCCGGAAGATATCACATTCATGCTTACACGGCGTACATGCTAAACTATGATGAGGCCTTTCATTTTATCCGACCTTTTAACATTGGAGACATACAAGGTCAGCGCAATGGATCAAAGGCTCGGGAAGAACAAGAGGTTGAAGTCAGCTTCTATCCCGAGAGTGGAAACTTGCTCTGTGCTATCGAAAGTTCGATTGCGGTTCGCTCCCTAGATGAGCATGGTTTTCCAGTAGCCATTAAGGCCAAGGTTCTGGATAACAACGATCAACTGATTACTCTATTCGCCACCAATGAGAAGGGATATGGAAAGTTTGCGCTAACTCCTTTGTGCGACGATGCCTACCGCATTGAACTGGTGGACCATCCAAAGATGCTTGCTTTTCCCATTCCTGAAGCTCAGCCGTCCGGTTACTCCCTGTCTGTAAAGAATGTACACAAAGACGAAATCTACGTTAAGGTGGCAGCCACTCCTGACCTTACGCTCAATGACTGCTATGTTGTTGGTCACTTGCGTGGAGACAGTCCCTGGTTGCAAGATGGGTTGAAGGACAATGCCACTGCTTTCAAGATAAAATCTTCGGAACTGGAAGGAGGTGTCCATCACCTGACGCTCTTTCAGGGGAATGGCATTCCCGTGTCCGAACGCCTGCTCTATCGACATGCTTCACCGGAGCAGGTAGAGATCGCACTTCAGGGCAATCTTGCACAGCGAAATCGCCAGACTCTAAAGATATCCCTGCCCCCGTCGGTACACCAGG
>JAHQVP010000062.1 GCA_019634275.1 Saprospiraceae bacterium | reverse complement strand
GGCATGCCCTGCATGATCAGCTCCGGTGAAAATCGCTCCCATACGGCCAATTTTTCACCAACAAATTCAGCCAGTCTACTGGCATAGTCCGCGGGTTGTTTATCGGAAGGAAGCATCGCAAAAGTCTCTACGTAGCCCTCTCCCCAATTCTCGCGCACAATGGTGGAAAAGACTTGTTCACCACTTTCCATAGACACGAGTATGTCAAAATCAAATTGCGTGCGAGACGGAGGAGCTTCCATTATGCCCGACACGACATAGTCGCGATCACGGATTTGCACAACCTTGCCTATTGGCGACGCTTGATCAAAATATCGCTCGGCTACTTCTGAGGTCATGACGACGGAGAAAGGGTCTTTTAAGGCGGCATCTGGAGTGCCCTCTAGTAGAGGAAAGGAAAAAGTCTCAAACACACTATGATCAACAAAAGCCAAATGATCCTCGACAAAACGCTCGTCCCCCACTTGAACGAGTTCTCGGTTTTGAGGGGCAAACCGAACCAAAGTCCACTCTTCGAAATCCACCTGTAACTCCTTGGCTAATCGATAGGGACCAATGGCTCGAGCTCGTTTTGCACCCGTTTCTGGATTTGTGGTTTCAATGTTAAGCCGATAAATGTGATTACGATTCACGTGATGCTTGTCGTAGCTCACTTCTTCTTTCACATAAAGTAAGATCAACAGGACGGCAGCGATACCGGTGGCCAAGCCAAGTACATTGATGGTGGTAAATCCACGATGTCGCCATAAGTTCCTCATGGCTACCTTTAAGTAGTTCTTGATCATTGCTATCTAGATTTAGACAGTGACACGCACAGGATGAGCACCGCTTCTATGTAAAGCATGCTGAGATAGGCCTTCTTAAAATAGCAATAGTCAAATAGAAGTCAAAATCATCGAAGCATATCCAGATATCTGCCAATGGCCTTTTCGTATCCCATATAGAGCGCGTCTACGATTAAGGCATGACCAATGGATACTTCGAGAAGCCCAGGCACCTCTTGGGCATAGTAGGACAGATTTTCTAGATTGAGATCATGTCCGGCATTAATACCTATGCCGGCTGCTTGTGCATGCTGCGCTGTGATTCGGTGAGGCGTCACAGCCTCCTTCTTATCCTGAGAAAAATTTAAAGCATAGGAGCCGGTATACAGTTCGATTCGATCAGTCCCAGTGGACTGAGCACTTTCGATAAGTTCGGGTCGCGGGTCCAAAAACAAGCTGACCCGAATGCCTTCGGCCTGCAGTTGCTTGACCACACGCCGCAGAAACGCTTGATGCTGATTTGTATCCCAACCGGTGTTGGAGGTGAGCGCTTCAGGAGGATCAGGTACTAGTGTACATTGATCAGGTTTTACTTGACACACAAGATTTAAGAAACGTTCACTGGGATACCCTTCGATATTAAACTCCGTTTTTGTCACTCGTTTTAATGGCTCCAAGTCGGCATATCGCACGTGCCGCTCGTCAGGACGAGGATGTACGGTAATGCCTTCAGCACCAAATTTCTCGCAGTCCTGGGCAACCTTGATCAGATCAGGAAAGTTTGCCCCTCGAGAATTGCGAATGAGGGCAACCTTGTTGATGTTTACGCTGAGTCGTACCATGGAAACGCAAGATACTAGGATCGAAGGGCTTATGTGGCAGTTTGTCTACGCAATTTGAGCACCAATAAACGCAAGGGTTCGTGATTCCGCATAGCTCATTTCCATGCCCGGTCGCCAAAAACCTACATGACCACCCTGACTTGGTGTTTCCAACGTTAGCCATTCACTTTGTTTTGCTTTTTGGATGGGATAGGATGCTGCGCGTAGGAAAGGATCATTTAGTGCATTTAGCAGCAGCGTTGGTGTCCGAATGCCTTCGACGAAATTTCCGGCTGAACCCTGTTGATAGTATTCATCTGCCGATTGGAAGTCGTTAATGATGCAGGTAAAGGTATCGTCAAACTCGCGCCAGGTTTTGCAAGATGAAAAAAGGTGCATAGGCAGCATGCCAGGATATTGCTCGTTCTTGGCGGTAAGTTTTTTTCTTAGTGACTTTCGAAATCGGAGGGTATACACATACCCGAATCCTCGATCGATGGCTTCGGCAGAACTAGCCAGATCGCAGGGTACGGATATGGCAGAGGCTGCCTGGACGTTGTCCGGGACCGTGTGCGTGCCTAGGTATTTCAGAATTACGTTTCCCCCCAGGCTAAATCCAACTAAAGCTAAGTTGCGATATCCTCGATCAATCATACTGTCGATCACATAAGATAGATCTTCGGTCTCTCCATGATGGTACATCCGCTTGCTCCTATTCATCTCACCACTGCATGATCGAAAATTCATCGCCAGGATTTGCCAGTCATCCCGAACTAGCGCATTGCTCATGCCGATCATGTACTGACTGTTGCTGTGTCCTTCCAAACCGTGACACAGAATAGCCAGATTTTCGGACGGAGCACCGAACCAATCGAGGTCCAGAAAGTCGTCATCTTTTGTGGAAATGCGTTCTCTCCGGTAGTGCAGGGTCTTTTTCCGAAGCAGATACGGCAGCAAGGTTTCCAAATGCCCGTTTCGCACAAGGTTAGAGGGTTCGTACGTGCTCTCAGAAGAATAAGGCATGGGATTTGTTATTCAAATTAGTGGCTACATGGCAATGTCGTTTTTACGACATTTGCATTGTCATTCGTTTTAGAACTATAAAACTATGAACACTCTTGATATTCGATAGTATGATCAGAAATCTATTGCTGTTGACGTCCCTGTGTTTGATCATATCCTGTGCAAAAGACCCAGAGGATCATGGAGCGGATGCAGATGCACAGCTTGAACAGTTATTGAAAGAGGCATCTCCCTCCAATGCATTGGAGTTCTTTGCTATGCCCAGCAGCGACAATTTCATGCGCATTCCCCAGGATCCGTTAAATCCGCTGTCGGCGGACAAGGTTGCACTCGGTAAGGCATTATATCATGAAACGGGTCTGGCGGTTCTCCCGAAGTATACGGAGGGAGAGTATGCATATTCATGCGCATCTTGTCACCATGCATCTGCAGGATTTCAAGCAGGAGTCCGACAGGGCATCGGAGAAGGAGGCATGGGATTTGGATATGCAGGTGAAGCAAGGTTGCCAAATCCCAATTACCATCTGGATTCCCTTGATGTTCAGCCCATTCGAACGCCGACGGCCATGAATGGAGCTTATCAAAAAGTTATGCTCTGGAACGGGCAGTTTGGAGCAACGGGACCGAATGCCGGTACAGAAAGGTCCTGGACAGCAGACACACCCAAAGAGACCAACCATCTAGGGTACGAAGGGCTCGAGATACAAGCTATTGCCGGTCTTAAGGTACACCGATTAGGTTTTAAGAAGGTTGTCACGGAGAATGAAGAATATCAGGCCATGTTTGCCGCTGCGTTTCCAGATGTTCCTGCTGAGGAGCATTTTACACGCGAGAATGCAGGATTGGCGATTGCGGCTTACGAACGAACCATGCTGGCCAATCAGGCTCCCTTTCAGCGATGGCTAGCCGGAGACCGAAATGCCATGACGCCGACGCAAAAGGAAGGGGCGATGCTTTTCTTTGGCAAGGCAAAATGTGTCAGCTGTCACACAGGACCAGCCTTGAACACCATGGAATTTCATGCTTTGGGGATGCCAGACTTGCTGGGCCCCGGCATTTATGGCAGTTCAGAGTCCACTCCGGCACATCTGGGTAGGGCAGACTTTACAGGCAATCCGGCGGATGAGCATAAGTTTAAGGTTCCTCAGCTGTACAATCTTTCCGATAGTAAGTTTTATGGACATGGAGGATCATTTCGATCCGTGCGAGAAGTGGTGGAGTACAAAAATGCCGCCATACCTGCGAAGATCGAAGTACTGCATTCTCAATTGGCTGCGGGATTTCGGCCATTGTTCTTAGAGGAGCATGAAATCGATTTGCTGGTGGAATTCATTGAACAAGGGCTTTACGATCCCGAACTCAATCGATATGTACCCTCAAGCTTGCCTACTGGAGCATGCTTTCCTAATGCTGACCTGCAATCTAAATCGGATCTGGGTTGTGACTAACTCCCGAAGCGTTGCGCAGCATCAGCAATAGGCATAAGGGTACTATCCAATTACCAGCTCGCTCAACAAACGCCCAGATAAGAGAACCTGTGAGAGGACGCATAAGGGCTGTTGCGAAAGCCCAGAAGACGGCATACATCAATATGTAGCGATTGGGCTTGATCAGGGTGATGATTGCTACCAGAATATCGATGACACCAATGATCGGCATCAAGTCCTTGGCTGTTTCTGCCGAAAATCCCCAGAATGTCAAGAAAGGAACCCAGCTTTCCTGTGCTTGCCAGGCATACATGCCGTGACCGAGGAAGATGCCAAAGACCCCGATGCGCAAGAGCCATTCTATGGGTTTTTTCCTTACGGTGCCAATCTTTCCAGAATCCATTGATCATTTTCTTTGCGGTAACGTAGTCGATCGTGCATGCGATTCTGTCGGCCTTGCCAAAACTCAAATGATTCAGGTTCGATTCCATACCCTCCCCAGTGAGCTGGTCTTTTCAGATCACCTCCTTTTTCAACATCATCCGCCACTTCATCAAGTCGTTGATCGAGGTAGGAACGATCAGAGACGACCTGGCTCTGTGGTGATGCTATCGCACCAATTTGACTGCCTTTGGGTCGTGATTGGAAGTACTGATCAGATACCTCCCAACCTACTTTCGTTGCTGTGCCATTGATGCGGACTTGTCGCTGCAGTTCTCCCCACCAAAAGTTACAGGACACCCATCTGTTTTGGGCTATGGCCTTTCCCTTTGCACTCTCATAGTTGGTATAGAAGACCAACTTTCCGTCCAGAATGTTTTTTAATAACACCACACGAGAGGCAGGTCTGCCTTCCAAAGACGCAGTTGACAGTACCATTGCATTGGCTTCGGGCACCCGTTCGTCCTCGATGGCTGCCTTTAACCATATGGAGAACTGTACAAAGGGATCGGGATGTACGTCCGATTCCAGTAGCGAGTGCTTTTCGTAAGACTGTCGTAAGTCTGCCAAATTATCCATATACCCCTAAGGTATCACGCCACTTCCGCTTGCGGAAGTACTGGATCAGGTTTTCTTCTGAGCAAAAGTACAAGTCGATAGGCCAGCCAGTACATGACAGGCACCACTACCAGTGTCAAAAACGTGGCAAAGATCAATCCGTATATGATGGTCCATGCCATCGGACCCCACATGGCCGTGTTGTCTCCCCCAATAAATATGTGCGGGTCTAACTCACTGACGAGGGTAAAGAAATTGAAGTTGAATCCAATCGCGAGGGGAATCAGTCCTAGCACGGTCGTAATGGCAGTAAGCAAAACCGGGCGCAGACGTGTGGCTCCACCTAAGATGATGGAGTCTCGTATGTCTCCTCGGGATAATTGATACATGCTCTCCACCCCGCGCTTTTCCTGTTTTCGCTTGATCAGCAGGTTGATGTAATCAATCAGTACAATGGCATTATTGACCACGACTCCCGCAAGTGAAATAATTCCCACCCCAGAGAAGATTACGGTAATATCGCGACCCGTAATCCCATAACCGAGAAATACACCGATGGTGCTGAAGAATACAGACAGGATAATGATGAAGGGCGAAATAAGCGAATTAAACTGCGCTACGATGATGATGAAAATGGCGAAAATCGCCACCATGAAAGCCGTGCTGAGAAAACTCATGTCCTCAGCCTGCTGCTCTTGCTCCCCGGTGAACTCGTAGGTAAAGCCTTCTGGAAAATCGTAGTCAAGCATGTAGTCTTCCAGCGTTGCTACAATTTCGTTGGCATTGTAGCCATCGAGTACATTGGAGTATAGTGTGATCATCCGCTTTTGATCTTTCCTTTTAATGGAAGTGTACGTAGAAGAAAACTCCGTATTGGCTACTGCCGAAATGGGCACCTGTGTGATGCGACCATTTGCAGGATTTCGGAATGTGACTTTTTGACTGATCAGCTCAGTCACATTGTTTCTCTGATCCTCATTGAGTCGTAGCATGATGGGGTACTCATCTTCGCCCGATTTGTACTTCGATATCTCCTTACCAAATACGGCGGTTCGGATGCTGTTGGCCACATCAAATGTGGAGATCTCGTAGCGTCTGGCGGCTTCACGGTCTACGTTGATCAGCAATTCTGGTTTTCCAATCTGGACGTCAGCCTTGAGCTCCTCAATGCCACCTACAGATTTGCCATTGAGATATGCAAGTACATCTTCGCTCAACATAGCCAAATCATCGATGTCCTCGCCAATCAGCTCCAGATTGACAGGATAGCCCGTAGGAGGACCTGAAGGGTTCTGATCCACACTCAAACGCACGCCCGGGTAACCCTTGAGGTTGCCGCGAAGTTCTTCCATGATCTTCGTGGTGGAGATCCCACCCCGATCCTGAGTAGGTACAAAGGAGACGGTCACTCGTGCTTTGTGAGGGGTCAAGCCAGGTTCAGGTGGCTGATTTGGGTCTGTGGTATTTTCACCGATCTGGGTCAATACTTCTTCTACAATGTGTGCATACGGTTCGATGGTGTTGGTGATGGCTTCTTCCAGTTTGATGACTTCTTTGTTTGTCGCCTCAATGTCGGTGCCGATGGGGAGCTCGACAAATGCGTTGACATAAAAGGGCTCCATATTGGGGAAGAAAATGAGCTTGGGAGTGTTGACCACCAATAATCCAATGGCAGCGAACATCAAGACAAAGGTTCCCAAGAAGAAGAGAATGGGGTTGTACTTGCGTAGCGCAAAACTGATAAACCGGTTGTAAATACGCTCCAGCACGGGTAGGAACCCATTCTGAAATGCAAAGGAAGCAGGCCTCAGCAGGAAGAAGTTTGCCAGGGTTATGATGACCGCGAATCCCAAGAGATTTCGGACCCACATGACACCTCCCAAGTGCGCGAGCGAAGCGACCAAGAGCATAATCACGGCTCCGATCAATACATTCCTTCTTTTGCGCCGCCTCACTTTTACATCGCTGTGTTTTTCATCAATCTTCATCAGCCGACTGGTCAGCACGGGGTTGATCACCAAGGCCACAAACAAGGAAGAGGTCAGGACAATAATCAAAGTGATGGGCATGTATTTCATGAACTCGCCCATGAGTCCCGGCCAGAAGGCGAGGGGAACAAAGGCGGCAAGTGTGGTGGCAGTAGAAGCAATGATGGGCAGCGCCACCTCGCCCGCCCCATAGCGGGCGGCGTCTTTTCCGCTCCATCCTTCCTGCCGGTATCGATAGATGTTTTCTACGACCACAATGGCATTGTCAACCAAGAGTCCCAGGGCCAAAATCAGGGAGAAGAGCACTACTATATTCATGGTGACACCGGATAGACTAAGCCACAGTATTCCCGTCAACATAGAGAGCGGTATGGCAATTCCCACGAAGAGGGCATTGCGAAGACCTAGGAAAAAGAGGAGGACCAGTACCACCAGAATGACACCAGAAATGATGGAGTTTTCCAAATTGCTGACTTCGTTGCGCGTATATACCGATTGGTCATTGAAAATGGAGATCCTGAGGTCTTCTGGAAAGACACTTTTGGTTTGATCAAGGGTCTCTTTGACTTTGTCAGAAGCAGCAAGGAGATTTTCTCCCTTACGTTTTATGACATCCAGCGATACAACGGGTAAGCCACCGGAGCGAGCGTAGCTGGTTCTTTCTTGAAAGGCATAGATGACCTCCGCGATGTCCTTAAGGTAAATGGGGCGCTGGTTTTCACTTTTGACGATGACGTTTTCGATCTCCTTGGCAGAACCGAACTCCCCAACGATGCGGACGTTGCGTCTGGTGTCGCCTTTGACGATTTCGCCAGCCGACATGTTCATGTTTTCCAAGTAAATGGCGTTCTCAACATCGCCAAAGGTCACCTTGAGCGACTGCATTTTGTGCAAGTCCATGTCGATCTTCATCTCGCGCTCCAACT
>JAHQVP010000006.1 GCA_019634275.1 Saprospiraceae bacterium | reverse complement strand
CCTTATGTGCCTTTTATTAGAATGCATGCTCGTCACGCCATAATCTCTATGCGCGCACACAATGTCGAACACGAGATATGGGATCGGATAGCAGCGCATACCAGCTTTACTCCTAAGAAGTGGTACATCAAGCACCTGTCGGAGAAATTAAAAGACTATGAGATTAGTCGGATCAACTCCTACGATTTATTGGTATCCATCACTGAGAAAGACCGTCAACTGTTTAGGCAGTTGGGCCGTAAAGGGGAGACCATCAATATACCGATTGGTCTCGATAGTAAGGGCTATACTGCAAAATCTAATTCGGATACATCGCCCTTATCTATTTCCTTCATTGGTTCATTGGACTGGATGCCCAATATAGAAGGACTGAGTTGGTTTCTTGAAAGCATTTGGCCCGTCTTAACTCCCGTGTTTCCGTCATTGGAGCTGCACATCGCAGGTCGCAACTGCCCGGACTGGCTCAATAACCTGGGGCTTCGCAATGTCATCGTCCATGGTGAAGTGGCAGACTCGAGAGACTTCTTGCTCCAGCATCCGATTTCGATCGTGCCCTTGAGATCAGGAAGTGGCATGCGTGCCAAAATCCTCGAGGCGATGGCACTGGGAAGGGTAGTAATTACTACCACCATCGGCCTTGAAGGCATTCTGGCGCAGCATCAGGAAAACCTCCTTGTTGCCGACGATGCTAAGGACTTTTTAGCATGCCTCCGATTCTGTTTTCAAAACGAGTCCATCTGCCAAAAAATAAGTCAAAATGCACGTCTGTTTATTGAAACACACTTTGATCATATTGCCGTGGCCCAGCAATACCGCCTCAGCTTGCAGCAGCTATTTGGGACATTGAAAACAGAATCGTGAGCAAGCTCCTCGTATTGTCATCCCGCAGTCCGTTGCCCTTGCAAAAAGGCGACAAGCTTAGGTTGTATCATCAATTGGTTTATCTCGCCCAGCGGCATCAGATCGTCTTGGTTTGCCTCCAGCATGACGATGTGGACGCAGAGCAGATGGAAAAATTAGAAGAACTATGTCATAAGGTCTACATGTTTAAAATGGACCGATGGCAATGTTATCGACAGGCCATCAGCGGGTTTTGGCAGGGCAGGGCGGTCACCGTGGCGTACTTTTATAATCAGGAGATTGCACAACGCATCAGGCAGATAATCGCAGAACAAGCTCCTGATCACATATACTGTCAACTAATCCGAATGGCTCGTTATGTTGAAGGCGTTGAGGTGCCTAAGACCATTGACTACATGGATTCTTTTGCGCTGCGGGCACAGCGACTGGCTGAGAAGAAAGGGGGATTAGTCAAGCGCTTTTGGCAATTTGAAAGAATGCGTCTGCTCCAGTTTGAGCATCAGACCTATCGGTGGTTTGATCATCATTTTGTCATCTCTAGAATAGATCAACAGATGCTACTACGCAGAGGTCGACAAGCAGCTGAAATACTGCAAAATGGCGTTCATGCAGACTACTTTGATCGAACCTTCTATCCGATTGATGACGGAAAAACACTGGTCCTCATTGGAAATATGAGCTATCATCCAAATGTCATGGCAGCAATCTATCTGGTAAACCAGGTGGCGCCTTTGATCTGGAAAACACGCCCGAATTTAAAAGTAGTTATTGCCGGTGCCGCTCCTCATAGAAAGGTGCAAAGGCTGGCTTCGAGGCAAGTTGAGGTGATGGGCTATGTACCTGATATACGTTCAGCCTATGCACGAGGGACTATTTTTGTGGCGCCAATCTTTACCGGTAGTGGTTTGCAAAACAAGATTCTGGAAGCGATGGCGATGAAGCTGCCCTGTGTCACAACGTCCATAGTACAAAGGTCCATTGAAGGCTCAGATGACATCATTCGTGTTGCCGATGATGCGAAAGGCTTTAAGGAAGCCGTAGAAGTCCTATTGGAAGACGAAGCCTTCCGCACTGAACTTGGAGAAAAAGGCAGGAAATTGATCATGGAGCAGTACAGTTGGGAGGCAACCTGTGCTCCCCTTGAGGTCATCCTGGCTAAAGATCAAAAGCTGGGACAGAGATTGTCGTCTGAAGCGTAGTTGCCAAAGTAGGAGACAGACAATTCCAACACACCTTGCTGCCGCCCATAGTTTACAATGTTGCTGAGTCCAATGTCATAAGAAAATCCGATGAGTAGTTTTTCAAGATTGAAACCCGCTTGTAGGGCCAGGACATCCGGGATGATCGCATCTTCAAAAGTCTTTTCTAACCGAATCCAGGCACCCAGGTGTAACCGTACATCCGACGACTCGCTGGGCTGCAGGACAAACATGTTGCCAACGAGGAACTCCAGATGTTGCCCCTGACTAGCAGCATAGATTCTCGGGGAAAGTACCAAGTTGGATAAGGTTTGAATGGTCGCTCCTCCATGTATACTGTAGCGCCGATTAAGTTTGCTAGTGGAGCGAATCTGTTGGTTCTCGTCACTGTCATTGGCATAAAAAGAAACTTCGGGTGCCAGGATGTGATGCAAAGCACCTCCGCCGTAAAAGTGCAGCTTGTTGCTGAATTTATTGGAGTAATTGAGTCCAACTGCTAAATCGCCAAATGAAAAATTGTTTTCTGGCAGGTCCTCAGAAGTGGGTAAGCTAAACTGATCAAGACCATTAAACTGATCGTGAAAAACAATGTTTTCATACAGGATATTTCGCTGTGCTGCTGTAAACTGAAATCCAGCAGAGAGCACTTGTGTGCCTTGACGATCGAGCGATTTGTGATAAGCACCAGATCCCGAAATAGAATTGGTGCTGAGATCGAAAGGCCCAGCTTGATCTGAGGCAAATTGAAGCCCAACGGCAAAAGCATCTCCTTCGATGAGCTCGCCATGCAAATCAAACCGCAGATCAACAGCGGCAACGAAGGATTTAATCGGAACCTCCAGAGAAGAACGCCATTGATCCCGATATAAGGTAGACACCCGATACTTCCCATCATAGCTTCCAGTCAATGCAGGATTGAGTAGGGTAGGTGCGGCATAGAACTGCGTATAATTTTGATCTTGAGCAACCCCCTCGCCACAAACAATGAGGATCAGTGCTAGAATAAGACTGGATGTAGCAACGCTCCTCATGGGATACTTAACTGCATTTTCGTTGGATTATTTTCCCAGGCCACTTCCTTGGTCTTACAGATTCTGTAAAAGGTCATATTGAGTGATGACATGCCATTCACCCTGGGCATCCGTGGTGACGACTGCGGGTGTTTTCTTTGTGATCATCGAGCCCAGACGGGCGCAGGGTGTCTCGAAGTCTACTTCGGGGAAGGGGGCAGCCATGATCTCTCCAACCGCCTTGTCTTTGGTCGTGTGATCGTCATCCATGAGGCAACTTATCAGACCGGACTCGGTCAGGGATCCCACAATGGCTTCACCGTCTAGTACAGGCAATTGAGAAATATCGTCCTGTCGCATCAAGTCAATGGCTCGTCGCACGGGCTCCTGACTTCCAACAGAAATAAAAGATCTTCCTTGTTTTCTTCTCACCAGGTCACTTACCCTCAATTCGCTGTGGATAAATCCACGCTCTCGCATCCAATCGTCATTGTAAATTTTGCCCACATACCGGCTGCCATGGTCATGAAATATAATGACTACAACATCCTGCTCATTCAGCTTTTCCTTCATCTGAATCAATCCAGCCAAAGCGGATCCGGCCGAATATCCCAAAAGAATGCCTTCCTCTCGTGCCAGTCTGCGAGCAGCCAGGGCTCCATCTTTGTCGCTTACTTTCTCAAAGTGATCAATCAGCGAAAAATCGACGTTCTTCGGTAAAATGTCTTCGCCTATGCCTTCGGTGATGTAGGGATAAATTTCCGACTCATCAAACTGACCAGTTTCGTGATATTTCTTGAAAACGGAACCATAGGTGTCGATGCCCCAGATCTTGACATTGGGATTTTGCTCTTTGAGATACTTACTGGTACCCGACACCGTTCCACCAGTCCCCACACCGACAACCAGATGTGTAATTTTTCCCTCAGTCTGTGTCCAGATTTCCGGACCGGTGGACTCATAGTGAGCGGCGGAGTTGGCCAAATTGTCGTACTGATTGAACCAATATGAATTTGGAATTTCTTTGCTCAATTTCTCTGCTACGGAATAGTAGGAGCGAGGATCATCGGGTTCGACATTTGTCGGGCAGACGATGACTTCTGCGCCCACCGCCTTAAGTGTGTCGATCTTTTCTTTGGATTGCTTGTCGGAGGTTGTAAATATGCACTTGTATCCCTTTACGGCAGCAGCAAGTGCCAGGCCCATGCCCGTGTTACCCGAGGTGCATTCAATAAGGGTTCCTCCGGGCAGTATACGACCTTCCTTTTCTGCCACTTCAACCATTTTTAAGGCCATGCGGTCTTTAATGGAATGTCCTGGATTGAAGGTTTCGATCTTACCGTAGACAGTACATGGCAGATCACGCACTACCTTATTTAAGCGGACCAGTGGAGTGTCACCAATGGTCTCCAATATGTTTTGATATACCTTCATTATTCCTATACTTTTCTGCGGTGCCGCAAAGCTACTATTCTGATGGTCCAAATGCGATTATGCCTAATGTTTGTACCTAACCCGGACAAAGAACTTGCTGTCCTTAGCACCTAATGCTTCTGCAAGTTCTTGAGACAGGACCATGTCTACCTCTTCGGGATAGAGATGGTCCGGGATATTTCCAATGACTTTGGCATACAACTTGGCACTGGACAAAGGATTGGTGATCTCAATGTAAGATCGCTCCTTGGCTTTTCTGTGCATGACAAAGTAGCCATTGGCAGCGGAGTCTTTCTTCCAAAAAGCTACCTCATTGATCGTAGGCGCATCCAGATCATCCAGGCTTTCGAGGAATTCTCTTTCATATTGTCGACTTGCGTCCTCATTGTGGCTGTCCTTATTTCGACCAGCAAGAACTTCGAGTTCTCCCTGCGCCGACTTAATCCAGCCGATTCTCAATGTCTGTCCCGGTTTTAGCTCGTTGTTGCGAATTTTATTCCTGCTTACCAAAAGGTTGGTTGGCATCGAAAAGTATATTCTGGAAACCCTAAACACATTGTCCTGTGGTTTTACTTCGTAGTACACGGGCAGGAGGTCCTTCTTACTCTTAAACAAGGGCAAGCGATAGAGCATTTGATCCTCTCGGATGGGTACTTTCACAATGCCACTTAAGCGTCCTTGGGGAAGTCTGGGATTATGCGATCTGATCGCACGCACGGTAGTTCCATAGAGGTTGGCGATGCTGTAAATAGTCTCTCGAGTCCCGACCCGATGGTAAACCACTTTTCCTACCTTGTCCTCGACCTGTACAAAAACACCATCGCTTGCTTGTGCGGTTCCGAAACGGGGCCAAAGAGCGAGCGTCAGGAATAGTGCTCCACCAAACCATCTATAGAAAATGGTAAACATAGCCGTAAAATTATTAAATATATTCAATAAAACTTTAATGTCTAATTGTCTGAAATGGAGATCGTAGCGATAGTTCCTGCCCGATTCGCATCTTCTCGCTTTCCGGGTAAACCGTTGGTAGACCTGGCAGGGAAATCGATGATCGTCCGTGTTTGTGAGCAAGTTGCACAGTGCAGAAAGATTGATCGCTTCTATGTCGCCACTGATGATGAGCGGATAGAAGAACACTGTATTAACGCAGATTTGCCGGTGGTTATGACATCTCCAGATCACCACTCAGGAACGGAACGTGTAGCAGAGGTCGCTGGGAATCTTCAAGCAGATGTGATCATCAATGTGCAGGGTGATGAACCTTTTCTTGATCCATTGCATCTTGATGCCCTCTGCAATCTCTTTGGAGACGAGAATGTCAAAATTGCTTCTTTATATAGTGCGATCCAACTAGAGGAGGAGATGGCGAGTAGGCATGTGGTTAAAGTGGTCAAAGATCTGCAAGAACGAGCCTTGTACTTTAGCAGGGCGGCGATTCCGGCCGATCGTGAAAATCAAGCCTCAAGAGCTGACCGGCATGTAGGCATTTATGGATTTAGAATGAAGACCTTATTGTCGGTCGTGCAACTTGAAGCCACTCCCTTGGAGCAGATCGAGAGGCTGGAACAATTGCGATGGTTGGAACATGGTTATCGCATACATCTCGCTCAGGTAGGGGGCACCGCTCCGGCGATTGACACGCCCGAGGATGTACATCGAGCACTTCTTTGGATGGAACAAAATGCCAAAGATATCTAGTGCTTCTAAGGCTCAGTTACTAGGAGATTTAATGCCAAGGTCTTGAGAAAGCCGCTCAAATCCGATGGCCTTTCGGACTTCATTGTACATGGGGCCATCTTCATGACTATTGGTCAAATGATTAGCCGCGATGAGGCCATACGTCATGGCTCCCTTAGCGCCCACTCCTGACATGCCGCCCAACACGATAAAATCTCGATTCGGTGCACCGCTTGCGTCGGGAATCGGCGTTACAAACGGCACCTCACTTTTTGTCAAGGAGTAAACACAGGAGTATTGATCTACCAATTCCAGATGGCTTGTGTCCAAGGGTATATTCAACAACTCGAAATAGTCCGACGTATTTTGGATGCTCCAGGATATCTCAGCTGCCGACAGGTCTTTATGCCAAACTTTATCGAGGTCTTCGATGGATGACCTTTGAAAGTGTCCTCCAATCTTTATAACGGGGTTTCCGCTTTGATCCACGTGCTCAATCATAGAGAAAAAGCTTCCAGATCGAGTTCCTTCTGCACTATTAATCACTGGATAATATTGGAATATTTTCTCCTTGTGCTCCGCGGATAACTGGTGATAGACTTCCGGCTTTATCTGCAGAAAAGACAAAAAGACACGCTGAGGGTTAATAAGCGTGTCAAAGTAGGGGGCAATGTTCTTCGTAAGGCGACTTGTATACGGGCCTGCTGCACAGACTACCTTTTTTGATGCAATGAGAGAATTGGTGCCCTGGGTTGCATTTTCCACCTCTATGAGATAGCCCTCAGAATCAGGATTGTAGCTGATCGAGCGCACCTGTGTCTGATATTCAATCCGGCCGCCGAGATTGCGGATGGCTTGATGCAGGAGTCTAATCAGCTGTTGGGGATTGACCGTCCCGGAGTACTTGTTATACTCTCTCTGTATAAGCACATCTGCGGGTAGTCGCACACCCAACCTGGTAAGTGCTTCTTGGGGATTAATGGCCAGGTCAAAGTCGACTTTTTGACGAATTAGTGATGCCAACAATTTGTCATAAATAGCCATTCTACCGACGTAGGTCACCGGCGTGGTAGTGTAAATGTCCTCCATGCTTGCATGTGCATTTTCGTCCATTGCATTTAGGGAGTCGATCAGAATCTGCGTCTCGACTACCGATCGATCATGGAGAAAAGACCAAATGTCATTCCCTCGATTGCTGCTTCGTGCTATTCTGGCCGTCCCATGGCTTGATCCCTGTGTGTAAATGGAGTCTTGTTTTTCGAGCAGTAGGACCTTTATGCCTCTCTGACTAAGATGCCATGCCGTAGCACTTCCCATAAGACCTCCCCCAATGATGGTCACTTCTTGTAAAATCTCTTGCTCCTTCTCGTCACAACTGAGATGTATAAACGCCAGCGTGGTGACCATAAGAAGACAATAGAAGCGTAGGACACTCATATTCATCTGGCTAGCTTAGCGTAGAACACTGCCAGAAAACGCAAAAGGCAATAGTGCTCGAGCGGACGAAAAAATGAGGCAGGGTCCATCAGGCACATGCACTAAGACTCTAATGGGTGCTTTTTGCCGGTCCTCAAACTCACACATCATTTGCCGACATACGCCACAGGGAAACACGGGCTCTGACAGCTCCTTGGTTTTATGCCGGGCAACAACGGCGATTGCATTTATACCTTGATCGGAGTCACTTGCTCCATGGGTAGTCAACACATTGCGTTCGGCGCAAAGGCACACAGAATAGGCCGCATTTTCTTGATTACTTCCCTTTAAAATGGAATGGTCATCGAGTAGCAGTGCCGCGCCCACAAAAAAGTTACTGTAGGGAGCATATGCGGATTCTGTGGCTCGATTTGCGGCCAGTACCAATTTGCGATCGAGCTCAGGGAGAGACTCGATGTCCTCCCATATGCTATAAGTCACCGTCTTCTTCGCTTCTTTCACAAATACAAAATAGGATATAAGTTACATTTGATGACGTCGAAGACATGAAGCATAGCAAGCACATTTTAGTTCTCGGGTCGGGTCGCTCCAGCGGAGCACTGATCCGCTATTTGGCACAGGCCAGTGAAGACCATGGTTGGACCATGACAGTAGCAGATCGCGATCGTTCTTTGGCTCAGCAGAAGGTGGCAGAGCATCCTACGGTGTGTTGCGAAGCGTTGGATGCACTGGATGCAGGTGCTCGTGGGCAGATTATCGCTCAGCATAAGGTGGTGGTATCACTGCTACCGGCATACCTTCATGATTTGGTGGCCGAGGATTGTATAGAGATGGGATGCCATCTATTTACCGCGAGCTATGCGTCAAGGTCGCTCAGGGAGAAGGCAGACGACATCATAAAACGAGACCTCACCTTTTTGGTAGAACTCGGGCTTGACCCTGGACTGGACCACATGTCTGCTATGGCGGACATTGATCGCATCCGTTCTTTGGGAGGTCAGATTAGCAGCTTTTCCTCTTTTGCAGGTGGCTTGGTCGCACCAGAATGCTGTGATAATCCATGGCAATATAAATTTACCTGGAATCCATTCAACGTAGTGAGAGCTGGACAAACTGGCGCTCTCTACATCAAACAGGATCGCCAGGTAGTAGTGCCCTATCATCGTTTGTTTGCCAGCCACATGCCGATACCCGTTCGCGATCTGGGAGTACTGGAAGGGTATCCCAATCGGGATTCCTCTATGTACAAAGTAATCTACGGATTGGAGGATACGGAGACGGTCATTCGCGGTACATTGCGTTACAAAGGCTTTTGTGATCCCTGGCAAGCGCTGGTAGATGCTGGTCTCACAAACGATGGCGTAAAGATCCTGGTAGCACCCCAGATGACCTGGCGAGAGTTTGCTGCGATGTTTCCTGGACTCATGGCTTTTCAAACGGAGCCCGAGCAGGAGCAAAGCGATATTGGAAGGGCACTTCATTGGTTGGGTCTCTTTTCAGATACGCCCATCCTGATGGAAGGGAGTCATACTCCTGCGGAATGTTTGGAACAGCTTCTGATCAGAAAGTGGCAATTGCAGCCAGAAGACCGGGATTTTGTGGTGATGCAGCACCAGATTCGATATGAGTTGCCTGAGGGGCAAAGGAATTCCACAAGTACGTTGCTGGAAAAGGGAGAACCCGATCAAACCGCCATGAGTACGTTAGTAGGGCTTCCCTTGGCCATCGCAGTCAAGTTGTTCTTGTTAGGAGAATTGCGCATTAGCGGATTGCATTTACCTGTCGTACCCCTTATATATCGGCCTATTCTAAGGGAGCTTGAGACCATGGATATTCGATTCCATCATCAAGATGAGGCGGTCTAGTCCACTTCGATAATGAAGAACCTGTTAAGGGCGGGATTGGATGATCCCAAGCGTGCTTTTCAATTGACGGCCATTTCGAGGCAGGCAGGCGCAATACTGGTCAGTATCCTTCTGGTGAAGTTGGGTTGGAGTACGAGTGAAGTCGGAATATTTGAGCAGTGGTTTTTTATTGGGTCTATTCTGTCCTATACGTTTGCTGTTGGGATACTCCAAGGCTACCTTGCATTAATTGCCGAAGTACCGCGAGACGCAAGACGTACGTTGACCGGGACGAGTTACTTCTTGCTACTGGGTTTGATCGGGAGTTTTGCCGTGATTTTGTGGCTGGGTGGGCAAGGCCTTGTTCCGCTGCTACTGGGGCATGCCGATACCCCTCCTTTTATTGGGCTGGTTTTGATCTTCTTTGTTTTGCATTTGACCGGATCTCTGGTGTCTTACATTTACTTAGCTGAGCATCAATCTTCCAGGCTCTTGATCCGCTATGGGGTGGGGTATCCGCTTCTGCTGGTAGTGACTGTGGTTGGTGGGATTCAAATCAAGGGAGGCCTTGAGGGAGCCATTATGGGTTTGCTGGTGTTTGCGTTGGTGGAGCAAATGCTATGCATTGCTGTCCTCTATGATCTACGCGCTTTTCATGTGGACAGGCGCTGGGCGGCTAAATTATGGTCAAGGGCATGGCCGTTATGCCTATACGCCGTATTGGGAGCTGTAGGGCTTTTGTTTGACGGATGGCTGGTCAATAACCACTACCAGGATACTTCGGTTTTTGCTTTGTTTCGTTATGGTGCAAGAGAGTTGCCGGGCTCCCTAGCGATGGCGGGCGCTTTCGGTGCCGCCATGCTGCCATTGCTGGTGAGGGATGGAAACAAAGGGCTGACAAGAATGAGGATTGGGTCTTTGCGCCTCATGCATCTCTTCCTCCCCCTGGCCGCCTTGCTGATGGCCCTCAGTCAACCCATCTATCGGTTCTTTTACAGTGCCAGCTATAATGAGAGTGCGCAGATCTTCATGATATATTTACTCCTTCTGTTGTCTCGCTGGATATTTGGCCATACGGTTATGATTGCAAAAGGACAAGAGCGGATCTTGGTTGTTTTCTCCATAGTCGAGGTGGTCATAAATGTGT
>JAHQVP010000061.1 GCA_019634275.1 Saprospiraceae bacterium | reverse complement strand
GCATCGCGAGTGTCTCCTGAGGTGGAAGAAGTATTAATGGAGGCCATTCGAAAACTGCTCCTGGAGCAACAATAACTTCAGCTTTTATTTTCGATTCCTCTCCCTTCTGCAGAAACGGATGAGTATTAATACCTGATTTTTGGCCGGTGGCTGTTTTTGCGTCTGAAAATGCGGATCATTACCTGTGCACCTGGTGTGCTTTGTGGTCAGTATGCCTTGTCTGTCAAGCCAGCGGGAGTCAAGGACTTTTTATCCTATGCAGTAAATGGATACTTGAACAAAGGAATTTATACCAGGAATAAATCGGTACACGCTACTATGAGGACAAATGAATACCTTCTTAAATAAATAATTACCAAAACCCTGTATTCCAAATGAAAAATGATGTTCGACTGCATTTTTTGCTTTGTGCTATACTATTCGTCTCATGCAGTAAGAAACTGGTCCCGATAGAAACGGCCACTGTGATTGTTAAGGACCGGTCATGTGGTGCCGTCATTCCCAAGGCCAAAATTGAGATACTTAATCGCGCCGATATGGGCAAGGTGGAATATGTCGATACCACCAATGGAGCGGGCATTGCTTTGGTACAAGGAGAAGTCTTATGGGATTTAAGAGATCGAAAAAATAAAGCCTCTTTAGACCTGAAGAACTATTGGATTAGAGTAGTGACTGACGCTTCGGTAGCAACAGCGCCTGCCGATACCATAGGCGTTCAGATGAGCAATTTCCGGGAAGTTTACGAAGTGCTGCTTGGAGCAGATCCTCCACCGGTTGCTCCAGCAGATCGCTTTGCCGACATGCACTACCATTTTTCGGCCAAACCGACCAACCGCTACGCGTTGTGGGAGTTAGCACCGAAGACTTACCTCAAGGGACGGTCAAGGAAATATGCAACGAAGTTGCCAAAGAACATACTAGGGCTTCGGTCATTCGATAATTTGGAAGTATTGCACAAGGGAGAATGGATCAAAACTCCATTGCAGGATCTGTATGCCCAGGCGAGCCCTCAGTCGACGGCAATCATGCAAAAATTGGTCGAAGGTAAGCTCACCCGGCCTTCCGATGATGCTAGGGACAACAATGTGCGCTCTTACAGCCAGGCCACGCAAAGGCATATGGAGGAAGGCAATGTCTATCTGGCATTCAATAGCATCACCCCTTTTGAATCCAGTCTCAGTTATTCGAGGGTCAATCGAGTCGCGAGCAGCTATCTCAAATCGGGAGTCGATATTCGATTCTTGCGGTACATCGGTGGAAAAAAATTTTATAAAAGTTCTCGGAAATACCAGGAGTCAAATCGATTGACCAATTGGGAAAGTTTTCTCATGGAGCACGCCATTGTGGCACGGCAGACCAAAAACATCGGCAGTGATCGAGGCAATTGGAAGTTCTATACCAATGCAGCAGATTTTCGTGACAATGTTCCTTTGGTGGTCAATGTCGTCGAAGGGGGCCACATTTTTCAAGACAGCATATGCCCCGGATATATCCGGTACAATTTGGCCGATCCCCAGTCTGACTATGATCGTCGGCGAAAATCGGTGATGTACCAAGCACTCAGGAGCAAGGGCATCGTAAGGTCGACGACATCACCTTCCCTTCAGTTTGAACTGGTGGATACCGCCATCATGAGGGAAATCGCCCAAAACGTCTGGACCATGAAAGGGCTCGTTCCGAGAATCCATATGGTCACCATCAGTCATTTGGGATATAACGGCATGACGGGGCAGGGGTTTGGAATTGATGTATCGCCCGATGATCAGTTTGATATCGCCAGGGGAATTGCGAGGAGGCTCTACGGCGCCAGGGTTAGCAAGAATGGAATAGCACAGTTTAATAATAAAGCGGCCTTCTACAACATCCCTGGAATCAACAAATATGGACACACCATGATTCAATCTTTGCTGAGTCAGGAAGGAGGGAGGCATCGGGTCTTAATCGATCTTAAGCACGCCGATTTTGAAACACGCAAAGGCGTGCTAGAAGAATATACCGTACTGAATGGCGACACCATTCCTCCGATTTGCTCGCATTGTGCAGTGACCGGACTGAGTACCGGAGTTTATTCTCCTTTGGTAAACCATTATCATCTATTGGAAAGTTCGCTTGTACGTAAATTCAATCCTTTTCCCATAAATCTCTATGACGAAGAGATCATCACGTTGGTTAATCATAAAGGGATAATTGGCATTCCACTCGAGCAAAGGGTGCTTGGCGGTTATGTAAATAGAAAGCCATTCTGGGAAGCTAGCTTTTCGGATTTTGATGCCGAATACATTGCCAAAGTAAGGGCCAGGCAAGGGCTTAAAGAAGTAGACATCCATCAGAAAAGAAATATGGCAAAGTGCAGCCGCTACGACCATGCAGTGAATCGACTGATTCATATTCAATCAATGGGCGATGCAACATTTGACGCAGCCCTAAATGGACAGTTTGCTGTCATCGCAGATACACTCCGAGCCTTTCGAATACTGGCAGAGGATTACATCAGCGCTTTGCCTTTTCTTGAAAATTTGTTTCACCTGGTCGACGTCATCCATGGTTCGCTTGGGTCCAAGTATCAATCTGAGGATCCCAATGTAGATGGTCAAATCTGGACACATGTCTGCATCGGTTCCGACCTGGACGGTTTCATAGATCCGCTTGACATTTGCCCTACCGCTTCTCACTATCCAATTTTTAAGCAAAAATTGAAATACTTAATTCCATTGTTTCTGAAGGAACGAGCCATGCGCCCTGGAGAAAGCCATCATCTTCGCCTTGAAAATTATTTTACAAATACATCCATCGACCAAGCTTTGAATTATTTGTTCTATGAAAGCTTGGCGGACTTTACTAAAACATACTTTAACTATCAATAGGAATATGAAAATTTCATCACTCTTACTGTTGTTGTGCATGATGTTGTTTTCGCTTGTTGACTTGCATGCACAGCGGTCGAAGCCTCGCCTTGCCAATTCTGGCGGACCACTAAATTTCTATACGCACCTGTCTGCAACAGCCGGTAGATTCTCCTCTTCGCCCCTTGCCATTATTCCAGCCATCCGACATGTAGAGTCTTTTGAGGATCTTAATTCACAACTACTTTCTTTAGAAGTCTCGCTGGGGTATTTGTTAGACATGCGAAAACGATTTTTTATTATCGACGGCTTTCTCGTAGAGCTGGGCTTAAGTAGAGCTCAGCAATCCGGATCTTCTTTTCTGTTGGGAGATGGTCAAACAGTACTGGAACGACTGGCCATGAGAATCGGGACTAAGAGCAACATCATCCCTGCCATTTTATCGATTGACTTAATTGCTGGTACGGATATCGGCAGTAGGTTTAGAGTGCTGGACCGGGATCTTGATACCGCATATGAGCTCACTCCTAAGCAGGTTTTGGATTTCCGTGTACGCCTCAATTTCCTGGAAAGTGCGGGAGCCTCCGGGGGGATTGGTTTCTTCATTGAAGCAGCTCAACTCATAGGGAAATACAAGGCTCCAAGTAAGGCATGGAACCAGGTCTTTAGTATTACCGACAATAATGTTCCAAGACATGAGCGATTTAATGTGAGTATTGGCCTCTCGGTGCCGCTAACAACTAAAGTGATGTAGGTCAATCAGGCCAAAGTGAAGATTCGCTGTGGTTTTAGCATTTTTAAAGTGGATGATTCCGCAGGTTGAACAAGAGAAACTTTATGAATAGTCACGGCATCTATCACGATTTGACCATAGCTTCCTCCCCACAGCAGGTTTTTCATGCTGTTAGCCAACCTGACCACTTGATCAATTGGTGGCCTCTGGCCTGCACGGGAGAACCAGCATTGGGAAAGGTCTATAATTTGTTTTTTGGCCCTGAATATGATTGGGTCGGCAAGGTATCCACACTTGAGCCTAATAAGGTCTTTCGTATTCGGATGGTAAAATCTGATCCGGATTGGGATGAGACATCGTTTGGCTTTAAACTAATGACCCTTGAGAACCAATCCACTAAGGTGCAATTTGAACATACGGGATGGCCCCATCTCAATGATCACTTTCGTACGGCCTCTTTCTGCTGGGCCATGCTGCTCCTGGGATTAAAGGAGTATGTAGAGGACGGAAAGATCATTCCATTTGAGAGTAGAAGTTGAGCACGTATGATTTCACTATGGAGGATCTGTAAGGCCATTCTCAGGATCATGATCATTTTAGCCTAGCTGCTCTAAGGGCAAGGGCATCAAATCGGTAGGGAGACTCATTTGCGGCCCAAGCCATTCCTCGCAACAACAGTAATCGGAAGTAGGGGTCATCAAATGTCCATGAGTAGTGCCCAAGAATGCAGCCATATACGCGTCCCTTTCCGAATCGATATGTCCAAAACATGGGCTCGTCTTTCGTAGGCTCCGTAGGCCATTTTTGTTGGATGGCACCCATGTTGGTGAAGTCAATTGTTCCATCCTCATGACGAAGAGCAAAAATTTTATCAGTCTCTTTGGAGGTGGCAATTATGTCCACCTTCGACCGGTCTCCGTGCAAGGGCCAATAAGCTTCGTCCATGAAATATAATTGCTGTGGCAAGCCCAGGCAGATCGGGTGATCCGGGTTTGCGATTTCGAGATTCATAGGTCCGTGACGCCATCTGCTGATGTCCCAATTCCAGGCCAGACCAGTGAAGGAAGCAACTTCATCGGCCAAATGTCTATGATCGGGTACCACACAACTTTGATGGATCAGTACCAACCCGCCCCCGCGACTTAAAAAGGCTTGTGCGTCAGCATTCTTTTTGGCATCCCACTCGATGACTGAAAAAGCAACTACCAAATCAGCCTGCTCGAATTGGGCCGCTGAGGGCCATTTCCAGGCAGTGGAAATGGTGACATTGGGCGCCCCCTTTTTGGCATTAGCCACATTTTTCGGAAGACCGAATAGGTTTATCTGTGATGCTTCCGAACCGCTCTCTGATCCTCCTAACAAAAGGGACCAATTTTTTTGCCACAAGGGATAATCATGCTCATATGGACCATGATCCTTTTCGCAGGCCAGCAGAACGATATGCAGGTCACGCAAATGCGCTTCTGAGACCGGTGGCGCCAATGAAAGAATAGAATCCAGTACGATGCGACTGTGCGGTTCTGTTGGTGCTGGAGTGATCTGACTAAAAACATTTGTTCCTATCAGAAGCAAGACGATGAGGACCAAGAACTTGATTTTTTGCATAACGATTTGCGCTTATCCTGGATGTGGAAATTTCAATGCTCATTTAATATAGGAGCAAATTACTGATCTGCAAAAGACGAAGAGCTGCTTCATATTATAACAATGCTATTACGAATCATGATGCACCCCCAGATTTAGGGTAGCGTACGGGACATCTCCTGTCCCGGTGGCGCAGATTGCTCGTCGGTCATCCTTAAGGCAAAAATTGACCACTTGACCCTGATTGACCGATCAAGTTTTCGGAAAAGAACGGTTATTGGCGTAGTCTCCAGGCCAGGCCCATTTGAAAGGACTCCAAGGTAGATCCTCTTAGTTTTGATTCA
This sequence comes from Saprospiraceae bacterium, assembly GCA_019634275.1. Lineage (GTDB taxonomy): Bacteria > Bacteroidota > Bacteroidia > Chitinophagales > Saprospiraceae > CAJQNM01. Next base: position 3,433 of record JAHQVP010000061.1, on the reverse strand, counting down.
CGTTGTGCCCTTAGTCCAAGTCCCAATCGATACATGGTAGAAATTTCCATTCTTTGACCAATAATAAATCCGAATCCTAGCTGACCAAATCCCCGCACATGGAGGGCATTCTTACTGCGGTAGTCGAAGAAAGAGGAAGAGACTCCGATGGGTTCGAAAGTGTCGATTCCGCCATCCAATACATCGCGTCCTTCTCCTGCCTGGATGGGTTCGACAATCGTAGCATCGTCTGCCCATATGTTAAGTCGTCCCTGGTACGAGTATCCAAATACGGTACCAGCTCCTGCGTACAGGTGGAAGGATTTCCCAACTGCGAATACCCTATTGAGGGCAAGGTCCAAGCCGATCTCATTTGTGCGATTGTGGAGTTGAAGGAAACCACCGTCGTGATCATAGGTCTGATAGTATGTCATGTCTATTCGATCCTTGATGTAGCTGATGGTCGCCAACACTTCAAATTTGGGTAGGAGGGGAGTCGTCAACCCAATCCCGATCCGAATATTTGGGTTTTCGCAACTCATGGCTTCGAGTGTGTGATCTCCAAAGCGATCAAGGTCATAGATGGAGCTTAGGTCTTTTCGTGAGAGGCTGGCTAGATAGTGGCCATCTAGGCCAGACATCATTTCCAGTTCGGATGCAAATCCAAAAGTGACTTTAGAAATTTTTAGGCTTGGAGTTTGTGCAGAAAGAGCAACAGAAAATAGAATGAAAAAGAGGACAAGAGGATAAATGGTTTTCACGTGTTTAAGTTTTAATGGTTTCAAAAATGAAAAGCGCAAACGGAGCCAATATTTTGTTCTGCACCAGATTTAACACGCTTTCTGCTCAGTAACGACTGTGCATGCTCCATAGGCTGCCAAGCCCACTGGTCAATCGGCCTTAAACTTTTGTTATTTGTTTTTTGATCGCAGGTAGCAGGCTTTTCAGCTTTCTCGCAAGCTTTCAGTGACTTCTCAGTGGCCCATCTTCATCATATTGGTGACCATGTCCAGCACACTGCTCCAGGCCCGCTTCATCCGTTCGTCTTCCTCGCCGTCAAGAATTTCTTCGATCGTAAGGAGAAAAGCTTGTTTGACCACGGGATAGTGCGCAGATTGGACACCATAGGATGCATGTTGGGTTCCCAGATTTTTGAGTCCAAGTTGCAAGTGTTGGGGGCGACTCATCGAATTGACGATTCCTCTCAGCATATGGGTTAGCATAGTGCCCTGTGCAGCCATATTTTCTGGAAATAGCGCACGTACCTCCGGTGCTAGTGAAAATACATGTTGATAAAAAATGTCACTGAATCGAGGCTCGTCCTGGAGCAGATCGGTAATGGACAATTGAACCAGGTACTGAGCCTGATCTGTTTCGTATCCTTTGACTTCATAAATATGAGTGGGTGCTTCTTTTCCCTTAAGCTCTACAAGTTGTTCTTTGCCGAGTTGCAGTGCGTCGACGGGTACGCCATGAAGAACTGCTTCTGAGACCAGCAATTTGGTCCCCATGTTTTTATTCTGCCCCTGGATTCTACTGGCAACGTTTACGGTGTCGCCGATCACGGCAAATTGCTTAAAGCGATCGTGTCCGATATTTCCGACGAAAGTTTTGCCATGGTGAATGCCAATGCCAATTTCCAGTTCGATGTCAAACTCCTTTAGATGCCAATGATTCAGTCTTGCGATAGCATGTTGCATGGAAAGAGCGGCTCGCACCGCGTCCTGACAAGACTTAGTTGCATCGTCACCGCCCACACCGAAGAGGGCAATAATCTCATCGCCAGCGTATTGGTAGATCATGCCATTATTCATGAAAATGGGATCTCCGAGCGCATTGAAAAACAGGTTGAGAATATGGGCAAGATCAAAATTGAGCTGCTTCTCCGCCATCGGCGTAAAGTTGCGCATGTCACAAATTAGAATGGTGAGATCGCGTTCTTCGCCCATGCCCACATTGAGCTTTTCCGTCTGCAGATGTGCAGATTCTGAATTGGACCATATCAGGCGCTCGACGGTGACTGGGCCTCCCAACAGCTTGGCTTGACACCCCAATCGAACGTTGTGATCCCATTGACGCTCCTCCTTAATGGTTGCTTCTAGGCTGGTTGGCTCGCTAAGTTGATCAAATCCTTCATGGACTCTCACGCGGCAGGTGGTGCAGACACCATTGCCACCACATTCATGAAGGTGAGCAATTTTTTCAGAAATGGAATGCTGCAGTATTGTCTTTCCCGGTTCGATTTCGACCCTACGCCGCTGTCTACTGTAATGAAGCATGATTGAAAATACATCGCGATTCTAAGACCGACCGGAGAATCGCAGTAATTAATCAAAAAAAAATGCTGTGCCCGGTAATGATCAGCATCCGGTCGTCTACTAAGCGATAAATCAACTAACCAAAAAGCATGAAGACATTCACATTTATTAGCTCGATCATATTCTACTTGCTGGGCGTAGGAGGCCTGTTCTTTATGATCTTTTGGATGGGGGGATATGTGCCCCCTTCGATTGACAGGCCTCCTAACGGTCCGATCAGCACGGCCATTCTGATTAATCTGGGTCTACTTGTGCTTTTCACCATTCAACATTCCGGTATGGCAAGAAAATCCTACAAGGACAACACGGATCACGTGGTCCCAAAACACTTTCAGCGAAGTGTTTATGTGGTAATCTCCGGTGCACTGTGTGTAATCATAGCCTTGTTTTGGAGACCGCTTCCTGGCATGATTTGGAGTGTTGCGCCGGGATCTATAGCATCTTACGTCTTGCAAACCGGTTTTTTTGTTGGGATTGCCACGCTCTTGTTTAGCACTTTCCTGATCAATCATTTTGAACTCTTTGGCTTGCAGCAAGCCTATCTAAACATGAAGGAGCGATCTGCGGCAGCATCCACTTTCAAGGAGGTTCTTTTGTATCGCTTTGTCAGACATCCACTTTATCTCGGGTTTGCCATGATTTTGTGGTGTTCTCCAACCATGAGCATGACTCATTTCATGCTGAGCTTGGGCATGACTGGATATCTCTATCTCGGGATGTATCTGGAGGAAATTGACCTGGTCCGTGAATTTGGAGACAGGTATTTGGAATACAAAAAACGTGTACCTCAACTCATCCCTTTTTTGAAAAGATAATTCGTCAATCTAAAACAAGAAATCATGAAAACATCATCAAAGACCGCTTCGATTACTGAAGCCCGTTCGTTCATCAAAGATCAGGAACCTATTGTGCACTCTTCCTATGGCGCCAAGGTTATCCGACCTAAGTATGCTACCATGCAGATCGCCGTGGCGGCCATCGCAGATCCTTGTGAATTTTCTGCGATTAAGAATTTCTACGGATTGCAATAGAATCGCATCCAGACTACGCGATTGACAAAGGAGGTGCTTGGCTTAGCTAGGCACCTTTCTTTTTCTTTGATGCGATTCGTCTTGCGGCAAGCAGTAATCCAATAG
>JAHQVP010000060.1 GCA_019634275.1 Saprospiraceae bacterium | reverse complement strand
GCAAACTAGACCGGATGGGTGCCCTCACATGCTATTGGAATGGTCAAGGCTGTCAGAGTGCCTTGGGATTTGGGGCAGATCGGCGCTGGATTGGCTTGGTGGAATGTCATTTTGACAGGATTCGGCATCTGGCATACGGTTTGAACCTCGGCATACGGTTAAGAACGATAAAATAAGACCACCATGGAAAAAGGCACTATTTCGGTTCAGACACAGAACATTTTCCCCATCATTAAGAAGTTTTTGTATTCTGATCATGACATCTTTTTGCGGGAGCTGATATCCAATGCAGTCGATGCATCACAGAAGTTAAATACCCTCGTCAATAAGGGCGTCATCAAAAGTGAAATTGGTGAGCTCCAGATCGAAATCATAGCCGACAAGGAAGCCGGTACGTTGACGATTCGCGACAATGGGATTGGGATGACGGAAGAAGAAGTGAAGAAATACCTGAATCAAGTAGCATTCTCTAGTGCAGAAGAGTTTGTGAAAAAATACAAGGCAGAGAACACGATCATCGGTCACTTCGGTCTGGGTTTCTATTCTGCTTTTATGGTGGCCAGCCAAGTAGAAGTGCAGACAAAATCCTATCGTAAAAATGCAAAGGCGGTTAAGTGGTCCTGCAACGGAGAGCCTGAATACGAGATCGAGTTCCTAGAGGGCAAGTCCAGAGGGACGGATGTGATTCTCCACATCTCGGATGACAGCAAAGAGTTCTTGGAAGACGCTCGAATCGAAGAGCTACTGCAGAAGTATTGTCGCTTCCTTCCCATTCCAATCAAATTTGGGATGAAAGAACATGTAGAATACGAGGGAGAGGGAGAGGATCGTCAAGAGATAAAGACCGAAGAGGAAAACATCGTCAACAACCCACATCCCGCATGGAAGAAGTCACCACGTAGCCTTAAGGATGAAGACTATAAGAAGTTTTATGAGGAGCTCTATCCTTTTAGTGCTCCCCCTTTGTTTTGGATTCATCTCAATATCGATTACCCTTTCAATTTGACGGGAATTCTGTACTTCCCTAAGTTGTCCAACTCTTTTGAAATACAGAAAAATAAGATTCATCTCTACAGCAACCAGGTCTTCGTAACCGACAACGTAGAGAATATTGTACCTGAGTTCCTCATGCTGCTGCATGGAGTTATTGACTCACCTGATATTCCTTTAAATGTCTCGCGAAGTTACCTGCAAAGCGATTCTAACGTAAAGAAGATTACGTCGTATATCAGCAAGAAAGTCGCAGAAAAATTGGCCTCGCAGTTTAAGAAAGATCGAGACGCGTACACTGAAAAATGGGCTGAGATATCTCCGGTGGTTAAATATGGTATGATTGCCGACGAAAAATTTTACAAGAAGGCGGAGAAGTTTGCTTTGTTGACCAATACGGAGGGCGAACACTTCACTATTGAGGAGTACACGGAAAAAGTCAAGGAAAAGCAAACAGACAAGTACGAGAAGGTGGTGATGCTTTACTCAAATCCCAATGAAGAGCAAGCGAGCTACATTTCATCTGCTAAGGCCAGGGAGTATGATGTGTTGGTGATGGATCAGGTCATTGATAATCATTTCATGCAGAACCTGGAGCAGAAATTGAACAATGTTGTATTTGTCCGCGTAGACTCTGACATCACAGACAATTTGATTCAGAAGGATGAAGCAAAAGAGTCTTCTTTGAGCGAAAAGCAAGAAGAACGCGTCAAGGCTTTGTTTGAGGGATTGGTGGAGGATTCCGGCAATCGCATCGAATTAAAACCATTGAGTGCTGATGATCAACCGGTGATGATTGTCAAGCCAGAATTCATGCGCCGTATGAAGGAAATGCAGGCTCTACAAGGCATGGGGGGGACTCAGTTTCCCGATAGTTATACCGTGGTAGTCAACAGCAATCATCCGCTCATAGGAGAAAAGCTCCTGAAGATGAGGAGCGAGGAGAAGAAGGCCAACTTTGTAAGTTACCTGTATGATTTGGCCAGACTAAATCAAAACATGTTGAAAGGAGACGACTTGAGCGCTTTTGTCAAGAGTAGTTTAGAGTTCGTGTCATAGAACATGATCCGTCTAAGGCGTTTAATCTGAGTCTTACCCAAAAGCAGGAAGTGAAAGTAATCACGGTGCTGCCATATGGAGTCTTAGCATTGCAAAAAAACGGTTTGCCAGTCTCACTCCGGAAAGAGTGAGTCAATTCTCATGGCATCACCTTCCAAGGTCCTTCTTCTGTCTAAATGTCAGGGTGGACCCCCATAACAAAGTGTTCTATTGAATCACAACTCCAATGAGCTTACGATGTGCTCAAGCTGCAACATGTAGTCTCTCTTTCGTTTTCCGGGCGCAAAGACAAAGGCATCAATGAAAATAACTTCGGATGCTTTTTCATCAAGCACCAAATAGCTTAGGAAGGGACCGCCCATAAACTCTCCCACCATCTCCCAGATGCCCCTTGCTTCAATAGCATAACTGTCTGCAAGTTGAATCTGCTGATCCACCACCGGAAGGTCCACATCGTTGGTGGTCATATAAGAATCCTGTGCGGTACTGCTGACCAGTGCCTTGCCATATTGATCACGCAAACTGATGATGTTGTCCGTTGAAAACTGTGATTGAGAGGTGTAGGGGAAACGGCTGATGATAAGGTTGTTGATGGCTTCGTCGCGGTCATTTCTTAACCAGATCAGGTTGTCTTGTTCGACCGCCACAATGTACTCACGCGGCATTTTTAGCGAGATGCCAACAATGTCCTTCACCTTGTTGGTGATGATGTTATCCGGCCCACCAAGGTAGACCGTGGCATCAATCTGCCTTTCATACTTTTTCTGGATCACTTTGGTGATGGTCGGAAACCGATTTACTACCTGTTGAGTGAGCAGCTCTTTATCCGGGGCAAACAAATAGACGATAATCTGATCGCTGGCCCATTTGTCCTTGCCCACACTTACATTGTAAGACTCATCGGTTAAAGCACGATCTACTTTTTGTGGTCCAAGGTCGGTGCGAATCATATCACCCGTAGTAGATGAATTTTGCGACAGATCAGCCAGAATTAAATATGCCTTCAATTCCCTACGGGTGGGTTCACTCTCCAATTCAGCAGGGGTAAAATGCTTCAGGTCAAAGAGGGGTTCAGGCTGTGGTAAGATCGGAAAGGCTGAGGCAAAGTAGTAACGAATGCTGTCTCCAACAGGTCCATCCCACATTTCTTGATCTGCAATGACAGCCAGTTGATTAAGGGTGCTGATGGCAATCGGAGTTGGCTCCAAACGTTTCCGCGCTTCCTCAGTACATCCGACCAGAAGACAGATTGCGATTAGTAGGTAGGCAGATCCGAGCCAATTTTTTAGCATTGAATGATTTTAGATATTAAGATGAACTTTGGTTTTCGTTTGGCGTATCCAGCGGAAAATACGAAGATCTCAAAAAAGCGAAACTAAGCGATGCTGTTGCAAAATGCAGCTGCATTGAAATCGCGTTAGCTAGAATAACTTCTCGATGATCGTATCGTTCGTAATGCCCTCAGCTTCTGCCTTGTAATTGCGGACGATGCGGTGTCTCAAAACATATTTGGCCACAGCTTGGACGTCTTCGATGTCGGGAGAATACTTGCCGGAAATCGCAGCATTGCATTTTGCGCCCAATACCAGGTATTGAGAGGCTCTGGGACCTGCTCCCCAAGTAATGTATTGCTTCACCACATCAGCTGCCATCTCCGATTGCGGCCGAGTTTTATTGGCAATTTCGACAGCATACTCTAGTACATTGTCAGCGATTGGGATCTTACGGACCAATTGCTGGAAAAATAGAATTTGCTCTCCAGAAAGAATGTTGCCCAACTCGATACTTTTGTTGGACGTGGTTTCCTTGACTACCTGTATCTCTTCCTGGTAGGAGGGATAAGTCAGTGGAATGTTAAACATAAATCGATCCAGTTGGGCTTCGGGAAGTGGATATGTTCCTTCTTGTTCGATGGGGTTTTGTGTGGCCAAAACAAAAAATGGCTGCGGCAAGAGGTGTCGAACAGCAGATACTGTAACGGACCTTTCCTGCATGGCTTCTAGCAATGCGGCCTGAGTCTTTGGTGGGGTACGGTTGATCTCATCAGCCAGGACGATGTTGGCAAATATGGGACCTTCATTAAACTTAAAATGTCGGTCTTCATCCAGTATCTCCGACCCGGTGATGTCCGAAGGCATCAAATCAGGTGTAAATTGAATGCGCTTAAATTCCAGATCCAAGACATCAGCGATGGTGCTGACCAGCAGTGTTTTAGCCAATCCGGGCACGCCCACAAGAAGGCTGTGTCCATTGGAAAAGAGGGATATCAGTACCGACTTTACCACTTGGTCCTGACCGACAATCACTTTGCCGATTTCTGCCCTTAAATCACGGTATGCCTGGGCGAGAGCATCTACGGCCTCCACATCGGAGGAATATGAAATTTGTCCTGTTGTCATGTCTATCGGATAAGGAAAGAGCGCACCAAAATTAACATTTTACCTATACCAAACGGGCAGCGCTGTATTTTGTTATCCTTATGGACAAGGCCATAAATAATCGGATAGTTCGTATGATTCTTTCTCGTATGCATAGTGCCACCACTCCGTACGAATATGCCTAAATCCAGCGCGGTGCATTTCTTTCATTAGCTGCCGACGATTGTGGAGTATGGTCTCGTCAAGTTCCCTGAATGTGTGGTATGCACGATTGCCAAAATAGTCAAACCCAGTCCCCATATCGAGCTCCTGCCCCAGCGAATCGACCAAAGTCAGGTCCACCGCCGCACCACGATTGTGCATCGAGCCACGCGCAGGATTGGTGACATACCGCGCATCGGGAAGTGTATTCCAGAGTGTTTGCTGAACTGGCCCGGGCCGATAACAGTCAAACATCTTGAGTCCCAGGCCACGGGTCTCTAAGCGGTGTTGGGCCTGGACCAGTGCTTCAGCCACTTCCGTACGCAGCAGGCAACGAGCGCATTGGTACAACTTGGTCTCTACAAAGTTGTCCTTGGTCGCGTATCGAATGTCCATGATGATCCTCGGTTCCAGATGCGCCAGATCAACCCATCCCTCCGGCAGAATCTCTTCAACCACGCGATCTGCCCAAGAGTCAATGGCCACTGCCGTATCGGCGATTACGTCAAATGGATTTTGTTTGATGGATGCTTTTGGGACTTGCTTAGGTGCTTCCGGGCTCGAGCACCTGATCATCATCAGCGCAAAGAAACCCATTATGAATATGGAATGACGTGCTGCTGCCTTGATGAGAAACCCTCTCATGTTTACGTCTGGCTAGGGTCTGGTATCCTTTCCAGAAACTGATCTTCGGTCAAAATTTCCACGGTCCCTATAGTTTGAGCCTTCTTCAATTTGGATCCGGCCTTCTCCCCCACTACGAGGATGTCTAGTTTCGAGCTGACACCACTTAGTACTTTCGCTCCTTGTGATTCGGCAAGATTCTTAGCTTCAGCTCTGCCCATCTGCTGGAGGGTACCGGTAAAGAGAATGGTCTTGCCCGAGAACACCCCTTCGGCGAGTTCTTTGGGTAGGTCAGCTTCTGTTTGCAGCAGATTGACTCCATATGATTCCATCAATCGCAGCTCCTCAATATTTTTTTCATCCGCAAAAAACTGCATGACATTGGATGCTACTACTGGACCAATGTCCTTTAATTGAGTAAAGTCCTCATCTGTCCACGATTGTAGCTGCAACACATGCTCTATTGCTTCAGCCAGAATCTTAGCCGCACGCTGACCCAGATGGTGGATGCTTAGGCTGTGCAGAAGGCGGTGAATGGGGTTGGATTTTGCCGCATTGATCGCTGTTTCGAGCTTAGCGGCAGAACGCTCGCCAAACCCTTCTAATGTCTTGACCTGATCAAAATCCAGATTGTAGATGTCCGATGTCCTTCTGATCCACCCTTGATCCCAGAAACGCTCGACAATGGCTCGACCAAATCCATCAATGTTCATGGCCGGTTTGGATACATGAAATATGAGCCGCTGCAGGTCTTGTGCACCACATGAGCAGGATGGACATCGCCACGCTGCCTCATCTGCTTCTCGGACAAGGGAGACTTGTTCATGCGAGTTTAGGGGGCACATCTTGGGAAACTCGATCGGGATTTCCGAGCCGTCTCTCAATTCGGGAAATGCCTTTACTATATATGGTATGACGTCCCCGGCGCGTTCCACCAAAACCTGATCCCCTAAGCGCAGATCACGCTCTGTGATAAAGTCCTCGTTGTGAAGAGAAACGCTCGACACGGTCACCCCTGCTACCTGAACGGGGTCTAACTTTGCTACCGGTGTGATAGACCCAATTTTTCCGACTTGATACTCAACCTGAAGAAGTCGTGTGGTGGCTTGCTTGGCTTTGAACTTAAAGGCGATCGCCCAGCGGGGGTGGTGACTGGTAGATCCTAAGATTGACTGCTGTCGTAGATCATCTACTTTGACCACCATGCCATCAATTTCGTACGGGTATTCTTCTCTGGTTAGTTCTGATTTTTTTGCAAAGTCGACGACTTCTTCTATAGTCATGCAGTTCTTGCGGGCGTCATTGGGCACTTTGAAGCCAAGCGCTGTAAGCAGGTTGAGTTGATCCCAATGCGAAGTAAGGATCTGAGCACCTGCAGCATAATCAACATGAGACATCTGGAAGACGAAGGCTTCAATTCCTCGTCTGGCTGCATCAGCCGGTGTCTTCATCCTCAGACCTCCCGTAGCCGCGTTACGGGGATTGGCAAATAAAGGGAGCCCTTCTTTGGCTCGACGATCATTGATGACCGCAAAATTGTCTTTTCGAATAATGGCTTCGCCACGAAGTTCGCAACGAAGAATGCCATGTTTTGAGAAAGGGGCCTGCAGAGGAACTGAGCGCAAGGTCCTCACATTGGCCGTAATGTTGTCGCCCTTTTGACCGTTGCCTCTTGTGGCAGCTCGTACGAGGAGGTCGTTCTCGTATATCAAAACCACGGTGCCTCCATCGAACTTGGGTTCCGCAACATAGCGCACCGCTTCGGCCTCCACCTCCAGTATTTTCAAAATGCTGTCTTGAAAACTCTGAAGGTCTTCTCCGTTATAGCTATTGGCGAGAGAGAGCATAGGACTAAGATGTGCGACTGACTCAAAATCACTTGTGCTGTCTGAAGTGACTCTTTGTGTCGGCGAATTTGGATCAATAAGCTCTGGATGTTCTTTTTCCAACTCCTGCAGCATGGCAAAGAGTTGATCATATTCAAAGTCGCTGATGATCGGGTTGTTTTGCACTGCATACTTCCACTCATGAAAACGAAGGACATCCACAAGGTCATCAATGCACTGTGCGGCAGGTCCTTGATAATGTCCATTGATGAGGTCTTTGGACAGCGTGTACAACCGTTTTTCGTCAAAAGTCATGAGCAAATCATTGTGGAACAAAACTTAAAGATGGATGATAACCGCTGGCTCCACTATAGAAACGATGGAAAAATGCAAAATCAGCGGTTTGGTCTTCCGTGGGATAAAAGGGTTCAGAAAATGTGACCAGCTTGCTTCCAAAATCGAATCGCACTAGCACAATCGGAATTTGTGCCATGCGGGCAATGTGGTAGAATCCTGTCTTTAGCTTGGTTACCTTTTTTCGCGTCCCTTCCGGGGCGATGGCCAAGGCAAAGGAATCATGTTCTTGAAATACCTCTGCGATGCTGGCCACCGTATTTTGACTTCGACTGCGATCAATCGGTGTGCCACCAAGCCATCTCATCAACCAGCCGAGTGGGGGAGTAAACAGGGTATGTTTACCCACAAAATTGACACGGATTCGGTAAGCACTCCGCAAGAGGAGGCCCAGGACAAAATCCCAAGCAGATGTATGAGGAACCACCGCGTAGATTTTCTTTGGCAGAGCATTGCCTACGTCGCCGGAGACCTTCCATCCCCAAAGTCTGAGTATAAACCTGCTGAGATGTGACACCATACGCCTTAAAGATACTGGCCGCATGAGTACAAATCGAAGATTTTTTCCTTATGTGATTAAACCCATTACAAATTTGCAAGTCTTATCTATGTCCGCAAACGAGAACAAAGGACAACCACCCGTCGAAGATCAAGAGTTGCTGTGCCTTCTTCGCAATGAGGCGTCAAGAAACGAAGGCTTTCGACAATTGGTGGTGTGTTATCAGGAGCGCCTGTATTGGCACATCAGAAGAATGGTGGTCTCGCATGATGATGCAAATGATGTAGTACAGAATACATTTTTGAAGGTGATTCGGGCGATAGATGGCTTTAAAGGAGATTCGAAATTGTATACATGGCTCTACCGCATTGCCAGCAATGAGGCCCTTACTTTTTTGAAAAAGAGGACAAAGCGGATGACGGATTCGGTGGATAGCGAGGCGCTAAACCTGGCAGAAAGGCTGCAAGCCGATCCATATTTTGATGGATCAGGTTTGCAGGTGAAACTAAAGCAGGCTATTGAACGCTTACCAACAAAACAGAAGCAAGTGTTTGTGATGCGATACTATGATGAAATGAGTTACCAGGAAATCTCTGATGTGCTGGGCAAAAGCGTTGGCGGACTCAAAGCATCCTTTCATCATGCGGTTAAGAAAATTGAGGACTTTGTACGCACATGTGATTGAGAGCAATGAGAGAAGACATGGATGACGTGCCAGGTTGGTTGTGGGCACTAAAGAAGGAGAAGCCGGAAGCCACACCGGAAGGATATTTTCAAGATCTAACGGAGCAGATCATGGCTCAGGTCAAGCCAGCCAACCATGGCCATGCTGACCTGGTTGGCGGCCATGTGCAAAGAAGGGATCGACGTCCGATGTGGTGGATGCTGCGTGCAGCGGCCTTACTGATCTTAATTGCTGCTTCCTATTGGGTGTTTGTTCCTAATGGCTCAAGGGAGAAGGATCGCCTAAGTGCTGCGGAGGTAGAACACTACCTGCTCACCCATCTGGATAATGTGAGTGAGGAACTGCTCTATCAGGACTATGGATGGATGGAGGAATGGACCATGCCTCCACTGCAAGAGGCAGATGAACAGATAATTCTAGACATCCTCCAGGATGTCGATGATCTACTTCTCATCGAAAACATTTAAGACTATTTAATTATGATCAGAAAGTGCATATGCATGGTATTTTTTATGACGGTTGTGTTTGCTTCAATGCGTGCACAACAAGATCGCACCGCGCTCGAAAATCGCATCGAGGCACAGCGGATCGCATTCATAACAGAAAGGGTGGATCTCACGGTCGAGGAAGCCCAATCGTTTTGGCCGGTATATAATCGTTTTCGGGATCGAGAAAAGGAGTTGAACAGAGAGAAGCTGCCTCCGAAGCGCATACCCTTGCTCTCGGAAGAAGAAGCACAGCGGCATCTTGATAAGATTTTAGAAACCGAACAGGCTTTGGTTGATCTCCGGGAGACGTTTGTAGCTGACCTGCGCGAGATATTGACCGCCCAGAAGATTATGCGGTTTTGGCAGTCCGAGCGAGCCTTTAAAGAGCGCTTGGTACAGATGTTGCGACGACAAAAATCGAAGGGGAAATAGACCTTCAAGTGGCGCTATCCAGATGGTCTACATGGACTCTACAGTGCCACCGATCCAATTGTGTGCACACATATGGATTTAGGCTCTAATATCAAGCCGTCATTTTGACCATTTTAACACATGCAAGCCTGAGGAATTGGTGTTATATATTTCCTCATGTTTTAGAACAGGTTAAACAAACTAACTCGAACAATTTAAATATGTTATAATATCTAAGCTCTTGTTTAGCTGTACCTTAATGGTATTACAACTTATTGTAATTCAATGACTAGGGGCGGAAATTGTGGATAAAAAAGCCTGGGCATCTTAGCCACTTTACCCATTATTTACTTTCTTTACCACAACGATAACAAGCAATCCTTCCCCCTAGGAGCATGAAATATAATTCAGAACGAGACCACTCGCTCATCTCGCTGGTAAATGAGTTTGAGAGGATGAGTCAAGAAGACGAAGTATCCTTCTTCAAGGAGAAGGATTTTCTCAAATTGATTCATTACTACGAGAAAGAGCTGCTTTTTGACAAAGCAATAGAAGTCGTGGACCATGCCATTGGGCAGCACGGCTTTTCGGCGGACTTGCATATCCGCAAAGCCGAACTTTTCCTGGCTATCCGGAATTCCGAGAAAGCATTGAAACTCCTGGACATGGCAGAAGTCTATGCTCCGTCTGAGCCTGAAATTCAGCTCTTGCGAGCTAAGATTTTATGTGGAACTGGAGAGTTTGGTGAAGCGCTGCAACTCATCGAGAAGACCAAGATGAATGCAACGGAAGAGGAGCTAAGTGACATCTATCTCAGCGAAGCTCAGGTCTATGAATCTTTGAAAGACTACAATCGCATGTTCGATTGCCTTAAGAAGTCGTTGGCGTTTGATGCACAGAACGAAGAGGCGCTAGAAAAGGTTTGGGTCTGTACGGAATTGACGAAGAAGTATCGCGAGAGCATTCAGTTTCACCAAAAGCTGATTGACCAGAATCCATATTCCTTTTTGGCTTGGTACAATCTTGGCCATGCATATTCATGCAGAGGCATGTACGATGCTGCGATTGACGCTTATGAGTATTCCTACCTCATCAACGAAGAGTTTGAATTGGGATATCGCGAGTGTGCAGATCTTTGTTTCCAAACGTGTCGCTACGAGAAAGCCAAAGAAATCTATTTCGAAGCATTGGAGATTTTTGGACCCGATGCAGATCTGCTAAGCAATCTTGGAGAATGCTATTTGAAGTTGGACAATTGCAATCGTGCGAAGTCCTTTTTTGAACAGGCTTCGAAATTGGATCCTTATAACGACGAAGTCTACTACTATCTTGGAATTTGTCAGAGTCGAGAGGACCGTTGGCTTAGCGCAGTGAACTCATACTTCAAGGCGATCGAGCTAGAAGATAGGAGAGAGGAGTATTTTTCTGCACTCGCTGATGCCTTTAATCATCTCAAGGAGTACACTAAGGCACACTACTATTATCAGAAAGCGACGGAATTAGGACCTGAACTTTCTGAAATGTGGAGCGCCCATGCGACCTTTCTGATCCATATTGGAGAGTTCGATCAAGCACGCGAAGTTATTGGAGAAGGAGAATTTCATGCTGGTGGTGCAGAGCTTCTTTACTGCAAAGCAGCTCTTGACTTTGTTTCCAAAGGACGAAAGGTTGGATTGGATTCGCTTCGCTTGGCTTTGATAGAAGACATTCACCTTGCGGATCGTTTCTTTCACATTCTTCCTAATCTAAAGGAAGAGAAGCAGGTCAATCAATTGATAGAATTCTATCAGGGGGAGATCTTCGGTGTGGCTTAAGTTTTTAACGACAACCAATTTTTTCAAGAACCCTATAGTTTTTTAGGGTGGTAGCCAAGTCTTGGTTTCTCTTGCCAAGCAGCGATCTATTTCTTCTTTTTCTTCATTCGCGAGCGTGCATACAGTGCGGCCCCCAATACTCCAGCATCGTTTTGAAACTCTGCTGCGATTACTTTGGTCTCGCACGTAAGGGTGTGTGCATATTGCTCCATTTTCTTGGATGCACCACCGCCCAGAATGAAGAGATCCGGGGAAAACAGCTTCTCCAGGTGCAGTAGATACTCGCAGAACCGAGAGCCCCATTCTTCCCAGGATAGATTATTTCTCTTTCTTGCCGCATTCGACACATGTTTTTCATAGATGTCGTCCTTGTAGAGCAGATGGCCAAATTCCGTGTTGGGCATCAACTTACCATCAAGAAAAGTGCCACTGCCAATGCCAGTACCAATCGTGAGAACGATGACGGTGCCATCGACCCCATTGCCCTCCCCAAATCGGACTTCTGCCAATCCTGCTACATCGGCATCGTTGGCTACGAAAAACTTATTTCCTGTTGCTTTTTCGAAGAGCTCTTCGACGTTGACATTGAGCCAGGAGTCATCTATGTTCGCCGCTGATTTGGCCACTCCTCCATGAATGATGGCAGGAAAGCCACATCCGACAGGACCCTTATAGTCATGCCTTTGAATGATGCCCTTAATGGCTTTTGCGACGGCCTCAGGGGTAGAGGGTTGTGGTGTCAATTCACGGTATTTTTCCGTGACCAGTTCGCCCTTGTCCACATCGATCATCGCACATTTTAAACCAGTGCCACCAATGTCTACTCCCAATATTTGCGACTTTTTCCCCATCTTCTGATTTATTGATCGATATCGAATGATTATTGAATAAGATAGATGCGCATCCGCACATCTTCTCTGGGTCGATTTCTCGAATCGGTCTCTACTCCTGTGATTTTATCAATCACCTCAAGTCCATCCACCACTTGACCAAATACGGTGTACTCTCCATCCAGGGGAGGATAACCTCCCTCTTCCTGGTATCGTTTTCGATCCTCTTCCGTATACGTGACACCCTTTTGCTGTGCAAATCGGTTCAGCTCATGTTCGGGCACCTTGTACCCTTGTACAATGAAAAATTGAGAACCGGAGGATCTCTTCTGAGGATTGACTTGGTCAGGAGTACGCGCTGCTGACAACGCCCCTTTGAAATGGAAGGCTCCAAATTCGGCATCTATTTGATAGCCAGGGCCTCCACTCCCCAGAGGTGCACCTGGCGCCG
>JAHQVP010000059.1 GCA_019634275.1 Saprospiraceae bacterium | reverse complement strand
GATCTTGTCGGTGGATGTGGCAATGATGCCCCTGGGACCCGTAATGTATACGGAGGGCATTCCAAAAGAAGATTCCAGATTGTGCTTAAACTGCTGTTCTTTGATCCACCACGCCACATCTTCGAGGGTGGTCACACCCGGGATGATCACGGCATTGGATAGTGCCTTTTCGGCGATGGTGTAGGACAATTCGCAGGCTTCTCCAAAGGCAGCGATTTCGGAGGCCACCCTTCGGGATCGAAAATCGGATACGAGTTTTTCTGCCGAGACAAATCGAGCGGCAAACTTGCTTCCAAGGATCTCAGTGAGTTCTTCATAGGCCGAATGCGACAGCCCATCGGCACCACCGATCGATTTAGAGATGTTTAGACCAATGCGTTGCGGATTGCGTTCTGTGACGAACGACTTGAGTTCCTCCTCTGCACCGAAGTGGTCGTATGCTCCACCTTGTTTTAATAGATATCCTGCGATGCCGAGTGCTGCGCGTTCTATGCGCCCATCACCTGAGTCAGTGAAAATATAGTAGCCATTCTTGCCGACATAACCCTCGCCCATATCGGGATAAAGGGGGTCAAAGCTGCCTTCACGATTAGCGATAATCCACATGTCGATGTTGTTTTCCCTCATGACTTCGGGAAGAATCAAATCGAATTTGTCATTGCGTATTTGATTCATTTTTCGCCAACGACGATGTGCTTCTTGAGCTGAAATAGGAGGTATCGAGAAGAGGATTATGAGGAGGAGCGACAAATACTTCATGCGCATTGATTAGATTGAGTTGGTTCCGAAAGTAACGTTTCTTTCAAAACCAGTTCGACCAATGGGCCGAGCCCTCATTCACCCTGGTCACGGCATCAGAGCGTCTGGATGACGGCTCCTACCGCAACCCGAAATCCACTATCTTCCTGCAAAATTTGATCTCATGCGCGTTCTGCTCAACATGTTCTTGCTCCTTTATCTTTCTTTTTCAGCCGAGGCTCAGGATACCCCTCCCTTCCAACCGATGGATGTCTTTCAACTGGAATGGGTCGAAAACCCCATGATTTCGCCGGATGGCGAGTGGATCGTATACCAACGTCGTGGGATGGACATTATGCATGACCGACGCACTTCTCAATTGTGGATCATCCGCGCAGACGGCACCGAGCATGAAAAACTAACCAATCGAGATCAATCGGAATCTGCAGCTGTTTGGTCTCCCGACAGCAAGCGGCTAGCGTTCGTAAGCTCGAAAGGGGAGGGCGCCGAGATCTATACGTATACGTTGAAGCGAGGCAAGGTCAATCGGCTCACTCAACTGGATCGATCGCCTTCAGGACTGAGCTGGTCGCCAGACGGAAGTTCCATTGCATTTTCGATGTTGGTGCCCGAAGCAGAGCCACGCATGGTGCGACCGTTAAAGAAACCCAAGGGTGCTAAGTGGGCCAATCATCCTAGAGTCATCAACAGACTCAAGCATGAAGCGGATGGTTCAGGATACATGGAGCCGGGATTTCGTCACTATTTCATGGTGCCCAGTGAAGGAGGATCGGCAAGGCAGATCACGAGCGGAAAGGTGCATCATCGTGGAGCGCCTCAGTGGAGCAAAAATGGCGAATACTTATTTTTTTCAGGAAACCTAAATGAGGACTGGGCGCACGATTTTCGCGAAAGTGAAGTGTACCGGGTACGGATTATGGACGGAAAGGTAGATCAACTCACTGATCGCAAGGGCCCCGATGGTGGCCTTGCCATATCTCCCGATGGGTCCAAGATTGCGTACCTGGGTTTTGATGACCGGGTCCAAACCTACCAATTGCGACAGCTTTCCATCATGGATGCAGATGGCCAAAATTCGAAGCGCATATCGGTGGACTTGGACCGCAACCTGTCGAATCTGACATGGAATGCCAATGGCAGCGCGCTATACGCCCAATACGACGATCATGGTGCTACTAAACTGGCCCGTATTGGGATGGATGGATCCGTTGATGTGCTCATCGACGACATCGGAGGAGAAGCGGTCGCCCGTCCGTACAGTGGAGGATCCTACAGTTTGTCGGACAATGGCTTGGTGGCTTACTCTCAGGCTTCTCCGTATACACCCGCAAGATTGGCCATACATACTCCGACAGGCAGCAAGACGCTAGTTGACCTCAATGAAGATCTTCTGCCATACCGTGAATTGGGTGAAGTAGAAGAAATCTGGTGGAAGTCGCATGTAGACGGCAGAGACATTCAAGGATGGCTGGTGAAACCTCCTGGCTTTGATCCTGATCGCACCTACCCATTGTTGGTGGAAAACCACGGTGGACCGATCTCTTGCTATGGCCCGTACTTCTCTCCAGAAATGCAATTGTATGCTGCTGCCGGGTATGTAGTCCTCTATCCCAATCCGCGGGGGAGTACCAGCTACGGTGAGGAGTTTGGCAATTTGTTGTACCACAACTATCCGGGAGATGATTATCATGACGTGATGGATGGCGTAGATGCGGTGCTCAAGCTCGGCTATACGTCCGAAGACAGTCTCTTTGTAACGGGCGGTTCAGCCGGGGGCATCATGTCGGCCTGGATGATTGGCAAGAACAATCGCTTCCGATCGGCTGCGGTGATAAAACCCGTGATGAACTGGATTTCCAAGACTTTGGTGGCCGACAATTACTATGGATATGCCCACAGTAGGTATCCTGGCCAGCCATGGGAAAATCCGATGGAATATTGGAAGTTTTCTCCCTTGTCACTGGTCGGAAATATTGAGACTCCCACCTTGGTGATGGTGGGCACCTCCGATTTGCGGACACCACTCTCAGAAGCTAAGCAACTGTATCATGCACTGAAGATTCGCAAGGTAGAAACGGCGCTGGTCGAGATGCCAGGAGCCTATCACTTCATTGCCAATCGGCCCAGTCAGTTGATCATGAAGATTGAGCATATCCTGGCTTGGTTTGATCGGAGCAGGTAGTGTCTGGGAAACACATTGGCACATAGGTTGGAGGTGAGGGCATGGCTTTTTTTTGGACCAGAAAGCCACAAAGTTAGCATGAACCGGATGCAGTATTCTCTTCAAAAAGCAGATCATATTGCTCTACCATAGTCTTCCAGTCGTACTTCTCGACCCATGATCCCACGGGGTAGGTCTGAGTGGCAGTCAACTTTCGAACAAGCAGCTCGAGCAATTGCTCGTCCTCCTCATAGAACACTTCTGCATGATATGCTTGTGGAACGTGCTCAGGGTAGGCCAATCGCTTTGGTAAGATCGGAGTCGTCTGACAGTACATGGCCTCCACCACACTGATGCCAAAAAAGTCCTGATTGGAAGTCACAGGTAAAATATTGGAATTCCACAACCACTGAATATACTCCACTCTGCTGCTGGCATATCCGAAGTGGATAATTTCCTCGGTCAGTTCTTTTTTGGCCCGATCGAAAATGTCAGGATAATTTCGTGCCTGATAGCCAAGCACCACCAGTTTGAAGGGAATGTTTCTTCGTTTTATTTCGAAAAGTGTTTCAAAAAACAGACTTGGATTTTTATCGTATTCCCAACGATGATTCCAAAGGATGATGGGAATCTTGTTTTGTGCTGCAATGCTGGGTTTGTATAGGTCTAATGCTTCGCCATGGATGCCTACTGGGATTGTGCTGCTCTTTCGATTTATCTCTTCGACGGTGTCCTGGTTTTGGTAATCGGGATATTTGCTCAGGAAGTAGGGTAATGCCTCTAGAAAACTCCTCCGATGGTATGCCGAATTGAAAATAACCCTGTCGGCAGCCAGTGCATTGTGGTAATTGATAAAAGCATAGTGTAAGTCCATGGACGACTTAGCATTGAAATCTTGCTGATCCGTGGGATAAGTCAGTTGATTTTCATGCAGGTAGTATAGAACAGGTACTTGCGCCGCCTTTTTTCTGACCAGTGCCAGAAAGACGGATAGATCCAACATGTCTGTGGCCAGAATGAGATCGGGACTGGTGGGAAGATCTAAAAATGCCTTGGCCAAGGTAATGGCACCTCCGTGCATGCGCCACTTCCAGTGTCGGGCAGGCAAGGAAAGAATGTTGATTTCATGCCTACTGAACGCTTGAAGTTCTTCCATCCATTGCCGATGCGATCCTCCCGCATAAGCTTCCAAGAGAACTATGTTCATGGAACCCTCTTGAGTCGTGTATCGGCAAAATCCATATAACGATTCCAGTCAAAGAGAGTGATGTCATGAGGTCCGGTGCGCAGGTGATATCCGAGGGATCCATTGAGGACTGGCTGATCAGGCCGAGGAGAATGCAGCGGCAACACATTTGCGGGATGAAACAATCGATACACTTCTGCAGCATGCACAAGAGAAAGATATTCACCGCGAGGGTCAGCCCATTGATCTTCTGTGGCACTGGCCACATACAGGGAACGTGGCGCGATGGTGGCCAAGAGCGTATGTTGGTCAAAGGGGAGTTCGGATTCGCGATCGTTATACGCCTTGAAGCTGGTGGAGAACCAATGGGGAAAACTGGTATTGATCCGGGCAACTTTTTCACCGAACCGACGCCGGGATAAGGCGGCCCCACCACATCCTGAATTGTTTGATATCACCATGGCAAAGCGATCGTCACTTGCGCCCGCCCAAAGTGCGGCCTAGCCCAAACGAGAGTGTCCGAGCACTGCTACTCGACTGGCGTCTATATGCGAAATATCTTCCAGCGCGTCAAGGGCTCGAGACAGGCCCCATGCCCAGGCTGCGATTGTCCCCCAACTGGATTCTGTCCGTTGTGCTGCAGTCAAAGCATGCGCCGCATTGCTGAATCCATCATCAAAGTCGGGGTCAAACTCTCCGCAGTATACCGTGGCCACTGCATAGCCTCGCGCGACAATTGCTTCTACTGGCCAGCGCCTCGCCATAGTACCGCGTGAAGCGTCAGTGGCGGTATGTCCAATTAGTTTCTCTTTTTTCCGTTCCGGAATCCAGTTAGGGGTTAGCCCTATCTGGGCATTCGGAAAGATAGTGTGATTGCCCACAAAATTAAGCCCCAAAAACACCGGGCTGGGTTTGTTTGACTCCACGGGCGAAAAAATTAGTATGTGAAAGAGAAGTACTCCCTCGCTGGCACGCACAGATACCGGATATTCCTGCATTCGCACCTTGTCATCCAGTATCACTTCATCACATTTGGGTGATCCAATGCTGATCGACATATCCATGTTGGGGATGTGACCAAACATTTCTCCCGCAAGTAGGTCGAGGAGGGGTGGTCGGTACTCGCTTAGCCAAGCGGCACTGTCCGGTTGCCGATCACTGTTCCAAAGGCCGGGTAGCGCGTATGGAGGGACCTGTTCCTCCTCATAGTTGACCGATTGTGTGACCCCTTTTGTGGCGATGCACAGTATAACCAAGAGTCCAATCCATTTATTCACGCAATGCATTTTTTATTGATTTATAAAGGAGCGAACCTTCATCGTCATAAAATCGAAAAGTCAATGTTCCCCCTTCTGGAGAACTCAAAGTAGACATGTGCAAAAATCCTCCCGTCGCTTCCTCGGAAGTGCCCTGGATATAAAACTGCTCAATTTCACCGTCCGGGTCAGTGGAATTCTTGTCACCCGACACACGTCCCGCTCGAGCATTATTGTCGACGAGTGCACCTGTAGAGAATTCTTCGATGCCGCTGGGGTGCTTGGCGTGGTATTGCCAATGACGATCGCCACAAACGATATAGAAGTTCTTGTCCTGAAAATCCTGTTCACTCAACCAATCAAAAAAACGATCTCCTTCATGTCTAAAGCCTTGATGGTTGGTGTGGTTGTCTGTCTTGTAGGCGTCATCTGGCCCTACCATCGGTGTAGGCGAAACCATCACTTTGAAGGTGGCATTGCTCTCCAGTAGGCTGGTTTGCAGCCATTCCTTTTGGTCCAGGCCCCAGATCGTTTTATCTGGACCATCTGGATCTTTGTTGGCGCTTCTATAATCCCTGCCTTCGACAAACCAAAGTTGGAGATCGCGATTGACGCGATGGGTCCGGTAAGGCAATGCCGAAGGACCAGGAAACGGCAACTGTTCCTGGAATGTCCGAATCCCAAGTTCGTGGCTAATGGGCATGTCGGAGTATGGGTCAGAGTCGTTGTAACGATAGTCATGGTCGTCCTTCATCCAGAAGGTGCCGGTCTGGGCAAACAGTTTGATAAATCGAGGTTGAATGAATTGTTCGTGGAATTTTCGCCTCATGCCGGCCAGCTCCTTTACAGCCTGACCCTCATATCCACCAGGATGAGGGTCATCACCTCTTTCTGTTGCTCGGTCGAAACCTCTCTGCGCGGGGTGGTCATAGTAGACGTTATCACCTGTTCCTATGAAATAATCTGGTTGGAGAGCCATCACCGACGCTAGCGCAGGATAGCCTTCCTCCTTGTCCGCGCCCACATAAGCTTCAGCTGCTTTGTACTTTCCATAGTGGTGGTGATAGTAATTCATACCCGTAACAATCACCATGGAGTTTGGCTCTGTGCTAAATGCACCACCAAGGGTGCGAAAGGAACCTGTGGGCCCCATTCCCTCTTGCTTGGATTTTCCGTAACGCAAACGATAGTAGTACAGAGTGCCAGGCGATAGAGTGGACGCCAGTCCTTTGATTATAAAATCTCGGGTTGCATCGGTTTCTACGAGTGTTGTCTTTTCAGGATTGGTAAAATCCGAGAACTCCGAAACTTCAAAGTATCCCGTGTAGGAGACTCCTGACGTTGGGAGGGAATCCAAGGTTTCGAGACGCGCTTGCAGAATGGCCGTTGATTCCGTTATTTCTCCAGACATTACTCCCTGTGGAATCGAGATCTCAGTGATGTCTTCTGGAGCACAGGACCAGAGCATACAAATGACAATGATCAGCCAGCTGGATCTCTGGAATGCGGGGCGCTGTGGGTGTCCACAAAGATATTCTCTCTTCATGGTTTTTCCTATTGATGAATCAGAGGTCCGATCACTTTGTCCCATAGAGCATATCCTTTGTCATTCATGTGCAGATTGTCCTGGAGAAAAATGTCTTTCATGACCATACCATCACTGTCCAGCATAGGAGTCCACACATCTGCAAATGCCACCATTGATTTGCGCCGCGCAAACTGCAAATATGCGGCATTGAGGTTTTCATATTCCTGCGCGAGCTGCCATCGTGCAACGCTGGGTTTCGCAGCAATCAGGAAGATTTCGCATTCTGGAAGTGCTTTCTGGATGCGTTTAACAACCCTTTTGCAACTCTTCATGATTTGCTTTACAGACTTTCCTGCAGCCAGATCATTGTCCCCTTCATAGATGAAGACCTGACTGGGAGAAAACTGAATGACCAATTGGTCCAGGTAGTACTCGAGATCTGACATCTGCGAGCCCCCAAATCCGTGGTTGAGCAGATGCAGTTCCGGATAGTACTTGCCTAGGTCCCAGATGCGTACAGAAGAGCTGCCTGTAAAAAGTACTGGAGGATTAGAAGACTCCCTTTCCTGGGCGAGGAGTTGATCGATTTGGTCCGAAAACCGAGTAGGATCTTGTCCATAGACTGTTGTCGTGATGCACAAGCACCCAATGATGCCGAGAAGGTGAAATGCTATGATGCGGAGCATTGTTGTTTTATTATTTCGATTCAAATAATTCTTGAATGTCGGATTGACTCATTGAGGTGGCGAGAGCCATCATCAACAGTATCCTAGCTTTCTTGGCCGTGAAGTGATGAGATATGATAACTCCTTTCTCCTTTATGGGGTCTCCGATGATTCTGCCTTCAGGCAATTGACTGGCGATGACGACTGGAAATGGCAGCGGTTGATGATTACGAAGTGTTTTGCGAATGGCAGGACTGGCACGACCACCTGCAAAAGTTTGTATAACCAATCCATCGACATCGCGCTTGAGGAAGAAAGCGAGGATGTCTTCGTCCAGTCCCGTAAAGTCTGACATGATTTCGACTTTGGGAAAAGGCTCATCAAAGGGGATGTCGAGTGCATTCAAGGAGGATAGAGGTCGATCCAGACTTCGGTAAAATCGGACTCCATCAGGATCAACCGATCCCAGGTAGCCAAATTCACCAGAGCGAAAGCTGTCCGCCCTCCGATTATGGTGTTTCTGCAAATCACGTCCGCTGATGATGTTTTCATTTAGTACCGCCATGACCCCTCGATTTCTGGAGGCTGGGTCAATCCCGACACGCACTGCATTGATCAGATTGGCAGGCCCATCTGCAGAAATCTCGTCGGCACTTCGCATGGATCCAACCAAAATGATGGGAATGATACTTTGGTGCGTCAAGTGCAGTAAGAAGGCCGTTTCCTCCATGGTATCCGTCCCATGTGTGATGACGATGCAGCCAAGATGAGGATGAGCTTCTATGTATTCTTGGATATATGAACACATCTTTCTCCAGTGGGTTGGGGTCATGGCCGAAGAACCGATTTGACTGAATTCCACGACGGTGATGGATGCCAGCTCATCCAAAGCAGGAATGGCTTTGGTCAGACTTTCCCCACTAAGACTGGGAGACCCTTGTAGACTGGCGATGGTGCCCCCGGTGGCTAAGATTAAAACTTCAGGTTTGTTCTGCGCCTGAACCGCCATGTTCAAGAGGAAGAACGGCACTAGTACCATGATCGACATCGACATGTCTCCAAATTAGTTATTATGTAGAAAGTAGAAAGATGTGCTGCTAAATACAATTCAATAATAAACACGAATCAATTAAAACAGTCAACGAAAGACCAAAAGTCAAGCTACAGACAAATAAAGTTTGGTATTTTTCTTCTAGCATGGAAAGACGCTCGAGAGACTTGGTCAGACCCCGTTGGTGTATTTGTTTATTTGCTCTTGGTCTAATCTGGGGCTCAACCATGAAGGCTCAGGACAACATGCTCTGTATGGGGGCACATTGGACAGAGCAGGAGGCCAATTTGCAAATGAAACATTTTGCCAAGCAGTGGCATGATCTAGAGAGTTGGGAGGAGCGAAGGGAGCGTATCAAGAAAGGACTCTTGGAAGGGATGCGTTGGGACAACATGCCGGTCGCCGAGGGACCTCCATCGGTCATCATTCGAGATCGAAAGGAGATGGACGGATATAGCGTGGAAAATATTGCGCTCGAAAGTTTTCCGGGTTTCTACGTGACGGGAAATATCTATCGACCAGCGGAGACCACGGAAAGTTTTCCGGTGGTTCTTTGCCCACATGGACACCTGTCTGACAAGCGCTTGAAAGAAGATGTTCAAATTCGTAGTGCTGTTTTGGCTAAGATGGGGGCCACTGTCCTGGCTTATGACATGGTAGGCTATGCGGAATCCACGCAAGTGACCCATCACATGCCTATTGCACTGCTTTTACAGACTTACAACAGCACTAGGGTGCTGGATTATCTCCTGAGTCTCCCTGGAGCAGATCCTACACGGGTGGCGATGACAGGAGGATCGGGAGGCGGTACGCAGACTTTTATGTTAACCGCCATTGATGATCGAATCACTGTTTCTGCACCAGCCGTGCAGGTATCGGCTCATTTTTTTGGCGGGTGTGTTTGTGAAAGCGGCATGCCGGTCCACAAAAGCGATGATCATCAAACCAACAATGTAGAGATCGCTGCCTTATGTGCACCGCGACCGCTCCTTCTGATTTCAAATGGATATGACTGGACCCGCAATACGCCCCGTATCGAATACCCCTACATACAATCGATTTATGCACTCTACGATGCAGAACATAAGGTCGAGAATGTCCATCTAGCAGCCGAGAAGCATGACTACGGCCCAAGTAAAAGAGCCGCTATGTATGCCTTTTTTGCTCATCACTTGGATCTTTCCTACCGGGATCTGTTTGTGGGGCGATTGCTCAGCGAGTCTTTCGTGGAGGTATTATCTGCTGAGCAGCTCAGCGTTTTTGACGAATCGCATCCACGTCCTGCACATGCACTCCAAGGAGATGCTGCTGTGATGGAGTATTTAGGGTTTTAAGGAGTGCCTTGGCAGGTTTGGCATCTAAGGGAGGTGTAAGATTTCAGTAGCCATCTGCCTTAAACGAGGCACAAATTCTTAATTTCCCTCCCGGTCACGTGAGACCGAAACGCAATATCTAACCAACACGGCAAAGTCTATGAAAATATCGGTGCTAGCCGAATCGGGAGACAATCGAGTTGCACTCGTACCCAAAGTGGCCGAAAAACTGTCCAAATTGGGCGTAGAAATTTCCTTGGAGAGTGGAGCAGGTGATTCTGCGGGCCTCGCAGATTCTAGTTATGGGGATGCAGTGTCCATTGCCACCCGGTCCGCTTGCCTATCTGGACAAGATATGGTGATTTCGATTCATCCTCTTAGCGACGAGGAAATGGATCAGGTGGATAATGGTACGGTCATGATATCAGAATTCAAACCATTCTTTGATAAAGAGGTGGCTGCCAAGATCAAAGGAAAAGGACTTCAGGCCATCAGCATGGATATGATTCCTAGAACCACATTGGCGCAGTCAATGGATGTCTTAAGTTCAATGGCTTCCATTGCAGGATATCGCGCGGCCTTGCTGGGTGCATCTCACTTAACCCGTTATTTTCCGATGATGATCACGGCGGCAGGAAGCATTAAGCCTGGAAAGGTATTGGTGCTTGGGGCCGGAGTAGCGGGACTACAAGCCATTGCGACCGCAAAGCGACTGGGTGCACAAGTCGAAGCCTTTGATACACGTTCTGCGGCCAAGCAAGAAGTGGAGAGCTTAGGTGCTCGCTTCGTGGAAGTGGAGGGCGCAAAAGAAGATACCGGAGCCGGAGGATATGCCGTCGAGCAAGACGAAGATTTTATCAAGAGACAGCGAGAAGAGGTGCAAAATCGAGCCATGGGAGCGGATGTCATTATTACTACTGCGCAAGTGAGGGGACGCAAAGCGCCCATATTGGTGCCTGCCAGTACCGTAGAAAAAATGAAGCCAGGATCGGTCATTATTGATCTGGCAGCAAGCACAGGAGGCAATTGCGAACTGACGGAGGATGCGAGCACAGTGGTCAAACATGGAGTGACTATAATCGGAGACTCCAATCTTGCTGCAGGCATGCCCGAGGATGCGAGCACCTTGTATGCCAACAACCTCTTTAATTTTCTAAAACTCATTGTTAAGGAAGGGGCACTTGACCTCAATTTTGAAGATGAGATTGTTCAATCCGCTTACATCACACACTAAAAGACAATGGAGAATTTATTGCAGTTTTTCAACAGTCAGTTGATCATGATCTACCTGTTGATCTTTACGATCATCTTGGGTTTTGAGGTCATCTCGAAGGTGCCAACGGTGCTGCACACCCCGCTTATGTCAGGGGCAAATGCGATAAGTGGAGTGGTCATCATCGGTGCCATCCTATTGATAAGACAAGCCCCAGCCGATGATTTTGTCACCCTGGGACTTGGCACCGTGGCGGTCGTACTGGGCATGGTAAATGTGGTGGGTGGATTTGCCGTGACTGACCGGATGTTGGAAATGTTTAAAAAGAAAAAGAAGTCCTAGATGTATATCGATGCGTTAATCAATCTGAGCTACCTCGTGGGTGCAGTAGCATTCGTTTGGGGGCTTCGTCTACTCAGTTCACCAGACAGTGCTCGTCGAGGCAATATCCTTGCGGCCATTGGCATGGGAATCGCCATCGTGGCGACTTTTATTAAACCCATCGCAGGAGGGGATAACAATTACATCTGGATCATTGGAGGAATGATCCTTGGAGCCATCGTGGGTTGGTTGGCTGCCAAACGGATCAAGATGACCGCGATGCCAGAAATGGTTTCTGTATTTAATGGATTGGGAGGGGCTTGTGCCGTCTTTCTCGCCATTGCCGAACTATATAAGTATTACGATGGTCAAATGGTGCTCGATGCCAGTGGGAGAGGGATCGCGCTCTTCACCCTCTTGATTGGTGGTGTTGCGTTTACCGGTAGCATGCTTGCCTTTGGAAAGTTGGCAGGCAAGATCAAGGACAAGCACGTCATCTTGCCGAAGCACAGCATCATCAACATCATCTTATTGATCACCGTGTTGGTCTTGGCCGTGCTGTTGGTCATTCAAGGGAAGTCGAGTGGTTTTGGAACCATCTTGATCTTTTTACTGATATCACTGGTCTATGGTTTTTCATTTGTGGCTCCAATTGGAGGAGCGGATATGCCGGTCGTGATCTCGCTACTGAACTCCTTTACCGGGTTATCAGCAGCGGCAGCGGGTCTGATTTACAATAATCAGATTATGCTCATCGGTGGAATCTTGGTAGGTGCAGCAGGTACTATCCTTACCATCTTGATGTGTCAGGCCATGAACCGCTCGCTCGGGAACGTGATTATTGGCGGCTTTGGAAGTGCAGGTGGGAGTTCGTCTGTTGATACGGGTGATCAGGTGGTTCGCCAAGCGACACCGAATGATGCTGCCATTCAACTTTTCTATGCCAACAGCGTCATGTTTGTGCCTGGGTATGGACTGGCTGTTGCCCAAGCGCAGAAAGTGGTCAAAGAACTGGATGACATGCTGGAGGCCAACGGCGTCGATGTCAAGTACGCCATTCATCCCGTAGCAGGCCGAATGCCGGGCCACATGAATGTGCTCCTGGCAGAAGCCGATGTTCCCTACCCGAAGCTGCTCGACCTGGAAGACGCCAACAGTGCGCTGCCGGATACCGATGCAGTCGTGATCGTCGGGGCCAACGATGTGGTCAATCCAGCGGCGTTGGATGATCCCGGAAGCCCGATCTACGGAATGCCCGTATTGGAGGTGTGGAAGGCCAAAAACACCATCGTCCTTAAGCGCAGTATGAGTCCTGGGTATGCGGGTATACAAAACCCGCTCTTCTTCAAAGAAAACAATCGCATGCTGTTTGGGGATGCAAAGGATTCTCTACAGAAGATTGTAGGTGAGGTGAAATCGATGTAGAGATTCGATTATCGTAAGGTCACGAATCCATGCAGGTGCGTCTCGGAATATTTGAAGAGATGGATCTACGTGTGGATGTTTACTGGGGTCACTTATGTTGTCATCAAGGTCCCGCAATACTATTCTGCGGGAAAGGATCGTTCAGCACAAAGATCAGAAGACACCCCTAATGAATATGGATGATCGACTTTTGAGGAAGATTGCCGGCATCATGCAAGTCAGCGATCAAAAGGCCAATCTTTTTGTAGAAAGGGGAAAATCCCTCCTCCTGCCCAAAAAGACGGAGTTGGCAGCTCCAGGAAAAACCGTCAACCAGTCCTTCTTTGTGATAGAGGGTTGTGTGCGTCATTTTGTACGAGACAAGCAGCGGAAAGAATTTACTAAGAACTTCCTGCAGGGGCCCAAGTTCATGGTGCCTTCCATCACCAGCTTCTTTATGCAGCGACCTTCGGAAATCTACTGTGAGACCCTTACTGAACTCAAGGTCATCACCTGGAGTTATCGAGACCTCATGCAGTTTGCCGAACAGCACCCTGGCACCTATTCGTTTCTGCTAAAGGCAGTGGTGCGGGCCTTTTACCTCAAGGAAGAAAAGGAGATCGAGATGAATCGACTCTCCGCATCGGAGCGCTATCAGGTGTTTCTGAAAAGACATCCAGGACTTATCAATCAAGTTCCATCCCGCTTTGTGGCCTCGTATCTTAACATACGGCCGGAAACATTAAGTCGCATTAGAGCGGCGCGCATTTCTTGATCTAGGTCAATAAGACTCCTCTCGGCATGGGTGTTCTATTCAAAAGAAAATGCCCATGCTGCGTACGACGATTTTCCTTCTGCTGTTTTGCCTCTCTACCAATAGCAAAGCTCAACCACTTGATGATCTCTGGATCGGGATGGGATCACAGGTTATCGTTTCGGGACCACTCGCGGCCAACTTTTCGATTTTGGGGACATTGGAGGTGCGTTCTGCAGCTTTTGCACTCGGCGAGACCAGGCTATTTTACGACGTCATGGGTGCATGGAATATGGGTAACCCTGCTTCCTCACTCTGGATGATCGGCCTGGGATTGGGAGCAGAGCGAAAGCTCACCGGACGACTCAAGGCTTCCTTGATTTTGGGATTGGGTCATCTGCGTGAACATTATGTATTGCCCCTGGAGCAAGAAAGTGGCATGGCCATTAACTCGCTCATCCCCAAAGCTCGATTTGAAGCCGGGATTCAATTAAAACCGTGGATGACTCTCCACACTTCCATAGGGCAGTGGTCCAATCTCGGTTCGGTAGTCGGGGCCTCAATAAAAATTAGACTATAGATGAAAAACTTTAGAAATGCCATATGGTGGAGCCTGTTTGTAGTAGGGGCATGCAATCCTGAAGTGCTCCCTGATCCCAACCTTCGCACAGTATCTGATCTGCCCCAGCAACAAGCCCCATTTGGTGATGATGTAGTGAATGCGAAGCAAGCTGTGGAGCTAGGGCGATTGCTTTTCTGGGACCCGATCCTCTCTGGAAACCGAGAGGTTGCATGTGTGACCTGTCACCATCCAAGACATGGGTATGTTGATGGGCTAGCACTAGGGAGTGGAGTGGGAGGTAGAGGCCTTGGGCCCAAGCGAAAGGGAGGCACGGTCCTGTCTCGAAACGCACAAACAATCGTCAATACCGCCTTTAACGGGATGGTTGAGAGCAAGGCTTATGATCCCGTGGCTGCCGCCATGTTTTGGGATAATCGCATACGGTCACTGGAAGAGCAGGCCTTAGAGCCCATACTTTCTGCAGAGGAAATGCGAGGCGAAGCCTACAGCGAGGAAGCTGCCCTTGACTCGGTAGTAGCGAGATTGGAGAGCGTGAAAGCGTATCGCGATATGTTCAATGCTGCCTTCGGAACCGAAGTGATCTCAGCCGATCTTTTGGTCAGTGCGTTGGCAGCATTCGAAAGATCCATTGTCTCTACGGACAGTCGTTTTGATCAATATGCCAGAGGTGATCAAACAGCACTTTCGGAACTGGAGATTCGTGGACTGCAGGCCTTTTCAGAAGCGGGATGCATTGACTGTCACAGTGGCCCTATGTTTTCTGATTTCAAAGTTCATGTTCTCTCTGTCCCCGAACATGCCGGAGTAACCGTACCAGATGATGGGGACGGTACCTTTGCTTTTAGGACGCCCTCTTTACGCAACCTTTCATTGACTGGTCCATACATGCACAATGGGATATTCCGGTCTCTGGAGCAGGTCTTAGAATTTTATGATGACGTTCAGGAGGGCAGTCAAAATCCCTTTGTCTCGGGAAATAATCTCGATAAGGAGATTCTTGACTTGGAGTTCAATGACATCCAGACCAATGCCATTCTAGCTTTTTTACAATCCCTAGAAGATCACGCGTTCGATCAGACAGAACCGGAGTCCGTGCCGAGTGGATTAAGAGTTGGGGGTCTCTAATGTATGGATTGAATCAGGGTAGGCAGCTGGCGGTGTGGTACTGAGCTTACGGATGCTTCCATCATACTCGTAGCTCTAAATGAGCAGAAGTCACGGCTGGATCACTACCTTTCCATAAAATTAGGATCATGAAAAATTGGCTCACATTGGCCCTCTTATCTTTTCCCTTGATCGCATCTGGACAACATGCAATTGGAGATGCCTTGCAATTGATTGGACTTTCTTTCACTCAGCAAGAAATTGACAGCATGAGTGAGGCTGTCTTGGATGCCCGGGAAGGATATGAAGAAATGCGTCAATACCCATTGGACAATGCTGTGCCACCAGCGCTATACTTTAATCCACTGATGCCGGGGGCTGCTGCAGCCGTAGAGTCGGGGAATAGTGAGTGGCATCTGCCGAAAGGATTAGAGGTTCCGATCGATCGAAGTGAGTTGGCTTTCTTCAGCGTTTTGGAATTGGCTGCGCTGATCAAAGACCGAAAGATCACCTCAACTGAACTTACCAGATTTTTCTTGGAACGACTGAAAACCCATGGGGATACATTGGCGTGTGTGATTACCCTGACGGAAAGCCTGGCATTGCGGCAAGCAGCTCAGGCGGATCAGGAGATTTCTGCAGGTTTGTGGAGGGGTCCACTTCATGGCATTCCCTATGGGGCCAAGGATCTGTTAGCAGTACCTGGTTATCGCACCACATGGGGTGCTGCCCCTTATAAGGAACAGGTCATAAATGAGACAGCGACCGTCGTTGAGAAACTCGAAGAAGCTGGAGCCGTTCTTGTAGCAAAGCTGACGCTGGGAGCATTGGCTTGGGGAGATGTATGGTATGGAGGAAAGACCAAGAATCCATGGAATCTCGAGCAAGGGTCGAGTGGATCTTCTGCGGGTTCTGCCTCTGCTACCGCTGCTGGATTGGTTCCGTTTAGCATAGGCACGGAGACATTGGGATCCATCGTCTCACCCAGTACGCGCTGTCATGTCACCGGATTGCGTCCGAGCTATGGTCGAGTCTCCCGTTACGGTGCCATGGCACTTAGTTGGAGTATGGACAAGATTGGCCCTATCTGTCGCAGTGCACAGGATTGCGCCGTGGTTTTTGATGCAATTCAGGGTGTAGATGGTAAGGATTTGTCCTTAATCCCCGCTTCATTTTCTTACGATTCCGGCGACGACCCGCGCACGTTGAAGGTTGGGTATTTTGACAATCTGTTTCGACCGGGTAGCCGGGCGGCAAAGGAGGACAGCCTGGCATTGCAGGCACTTCGTCAAAGTGGAATTCATTTGGAGCCCATCGAATATGACCTGGACCTTCCAATTGGTCCTCTGCGCATTATTCTAGGAGTGGAAGCAGCAACTGCATTCGATCAGTTGACAATCTCAGATCAAGATTCTCTCTTGGTTAGGCAAATTAAAAGGGCCTGGCCAAATGCGTTTAGGGAGGCACGTCTAATTCCTGCTGTGGAGTACCTAAAGGCCAATCGATATCGAACCTTGTTAGTGCAGCAGTTTTCAAATCTAATCGAAGATTATGATGTCGTCGTGACGCCAAGCTTTTCCGGCAGTCAATTGCTGGTGACGAACCTGACCGGGCATCCCTGCCTCGTCATGCCTCATGGCTTTGCTGAATCTGGCAGCGGCACCAGCATATCGTTTATTGGTAATCTTTTTGAGGAAGAAAAGATCCTGCAACTGGGTGCTCATTTTCAAGAGATCACAAATCACGATGAAATGCGGCCAGGGGACTTTAGTAAGTAGTGCTTAAAACACATAGGCAGATAGGGGGTTTAACCACAGAGCGCACAAAGTGCACAAAAGGATACTGAGCGGCAAAAGGCGCTACTGGTGTGGCAAGACGGTGTAGGCCACCAAGGGCTATTAGGAAAAATCATTGACATCTGGGAAAACAGCGTCAATCCACGCACCGCAAGGTGCAAGGATAGTCAACCACGAAGGACTTCAAGGGCTCCAAGCAACAGTGTCAGTCAGCAAATTCCGTGTGCTCATTTTCAAGAGATCACAGATCACGATGAAATGCGGCCAGGGGACTTTAGTAAGTAGTGCTTAAAACACATAGGCAGATAGGGGG
>JAHQVP010000058.1 GCA_019634275.1 Saprospiraceae bacterium | reverse complement strand
GGATCATGGCAGGCGATGGCTCACTCGCTATTCGCTCAGAGCGCATTTTTATTTGATCGACGCTCTCTTCTCCTGAGACATAGACAACCCTGCCGGGCCAATGCAATGCCACTTGGAGTAGGAGGGTGGACTTTCCGATTCCAGGCTGGCCGCCAACAAGAGTGATTGAGCCCGGCACAATGCCTCCTCCTAGCACACGATCCAATTCACCATCGCCCGAGGTTTGGCGATCAACTCTGCCGGGCTGAATTTGATCGAGCGGAACGGCTTTAGCTTTTTGGAGTTTCTGGAGTCCTATTCCAGAAGTACTGCGTTGGGTTCTTTGGGGCATAACTTCTTCATGAAGCGTGTTCCATGCCTGACAGGAGTGACACTTGCCATTCCACTTAGGGAATGAAGCACTGCAAGCAGAACAGACGAAATGCGTTTTTGTCTTGGCCAGATCGACAATTTTGAACGAAGATGATAAAAATTGAGGACATCAAATGCAATTGTGCATATGCGTAAAAACTTGATTATCAGTGACGTAAAATCGGTTTGAAAATATTTTGTTTTTTTTTGTAGAAAGTTTGTGACTTCATCGCATCTGATCGTCTTAAGGGTGATTGTTTATTTACGGGCCTTCAAAGGAAGCCCATATAGACATCAAGACATTTACTCTATTATAGAGTTTGAATGTAGATTGTTTTCATTTGGTTTTTTGGGGTTATACAGGGTACTGGTTTTCCAGGACCCTGTTTTTGTATGGGCTATTGAGTACCTTCGTTAAGCCATGACACTTGATCTACACATCGAAAGTTTAATCTTTGCCGCGGAAAAACCGATCACGACCAAAGAGATTACGCAGTGCCTGGAAAATGCACTAGAGACCAATGTAAAACCGAAGGATACAGAAGCCGCCATTGATCGGTTAAAAGAAAAATTTGCCGGAGAGAACTTTGCCTTTGAATTGGTGGAGATCAATGGTGGATTTGCCTTCCTGACCAAAGGGGCATATCATCATGTAGTTGGCCAGTTCCTGAAACAACAGACGCGAAAGATGCTATCTCGAGCGGCCTTGGAAACGCTGGCCATTGTGGCCTACAAACAGCCGGTGACCAAAGTGGACATTGAGCGGATCAGAGGAGTCAATTGCGACTATACCATCCAAAAACTTTTAGACAAGGAACTCGTTATATTGACAGGGAGAGCAGAAGGTCCTGGAAGACCTTTGCTCTACTCCACGAGCGATAAGTTTATGGACTACTTTGGTCTTAAGTCGCTTGCCGATCTGCCTAAACTGAAGGAATTCCGCAAACCCGATAACGAGATAGGATCTTCGACTAGTTTGGTGGAGGATGCCATTGCCAACAGTAGTGAAAATTGACCATAATCTGTGATGCAGAAAACAGAAGAAAAAGAACTGGTAAATAGAGTGGCACAGAGCGGTTTGATCACCATTCAGCTCGAAGACTATTTCCCTGAGGAAGAGATCGTTTCCTTTGACTTTGCTGACTACCTGTTTAGAGGCTTGATCCTCCGGGAGAAAGACTTTCGCGATGCACACAAAGCGTATGATTGGGCGAGTCTTGAAGGGAAGTACTTGGCCGTGCACTGTTCTACGGACGCTATCATACCTATGTGGGCCCACATGCTGGTATCGGCTTCAGCGGCACCATTCTGCATTGACATCGTTTTTGACACACCAGCTGAGGCAGCAGAAAAGATTCTTCTGGACAACTTGTCTTCCTTGCATGCCGAAGATTTTAGTGAACGAAGGGTTATTCTCAAAGGATGCAGCGACCGTACAGTATCCCCATCCGCCTACATAGAAGCAACTAAAATACTGCAGCCAGTTGTCCAAAGTTTAATGTTTGGCGAACCCTGCTCCACGGTGCCTGTATTTAAGCGCCCGCGCAAAGTGTAAAGAATCACAAAGATTTATACATTATAAATATTTTATATATTTAAAGGACAATCGAAGATTATGCAACGTTTCAATAGTGTCTTAGTGTCCACAGCAGCGCTGGTCTCATTGATGCTGCTTTACAGCTCCACCTCGGAGCCAGTAGAAGAACAGAAACAGCTCCTCACAGAAGAGGAGACGGCATTGGCCGATAATAGATTGCCTCAGGTGATCAAGTCTGTGAGTCTAGATAAGGTCTATGACTTTGCCGGTGAAGCCCTCCCGCTAAATAATTTTGATGCAGTGGAGCGCTTGGATCGGGAACTGCTGGTAAATTCCTACTGGCACTCTTCTACCGTGCTTAACATCAAAAATTCACGGCGCTTTTTCCCCATCATGGAACCAATTCTGGCAGAGGAAGGGGTGCCTGATGACTTTAAATATGTGGCCGTAATCGAAAGCAACTTGCGCAACGCCACGTCTCCTGCAGGAGCCAAAGGTTTATGGCAGTTTATGAAAGGCAGCGCAACCGGATTTGGACTGAAAATCACGTCAGAAGTAGACGAACGCTATCATGTAGAGAAATCTACCAGGGCGGCATGCCAACTCATCAAGCGATACCATAAGCGTTTTGGAAACTGGACCGATGCAGTGGCAGCCTATAACATTGGCGAAACGCGTTTTGCGCGAGAACGAGAAAGACAAAAGATGTCCTCCTATTACGACATGAATTTTGGATCGGAGACGGGTCGCTATGTGTTTCGAATCCTGGCCGTAAAGGAAATCTTAAGCGCCCCTCAAGACTTTGGGTTCTACTTGGAGGACGAAGACTATTATGAACCCATGAGCGACTACCGCATCCTGAAGGTGGAAAAGTCTATACCCAATTTGGGTCAATTTGCTCAAGAGAAAGGCACAACATACCGGATGCTGAAAGTGTACAATCCCTGGCTGATCGCCAGTTCTCTTACCGTGCGGGCCGGGCAGTCCTACGATTTGAAACTTCCGTCATAGGAAAGACAAACCGTAGCATGAATTTTTGGGTGCCTTGAGACACTACTTGGCCATCCCCAGAAGCCCAGCTTTGCGATCCTCAAAATTGGATAAACCACAAGACAGAAAGGCGGCATATTCATCCGCGTCAGGTACGTATCCAACGGGGGCATTCAGCAGCTCACCCTCGGGGCTTATCAGCACATAATAGGGCTGTGCATTGGTCTGGAAGTACTCCGTTTGAAAGTGTGACCATTTGTTCCCCACAGTACGCAATTTTCGAGAGCTCCCATCACCACGCGTCACGACCATTTGCTCATCTTCTGGCAGTTCAATTTTCTCGTCGACATACAGGGATATGAGCACATAATCATCCTGTAAGTGTTTGATCACTTGACGCTCAGGCCATACGTGCTCTTCCATGCGTCGACAGTTGACACAGGCATGTCCAGTAAAATCGATCATCACCGGTTTATTTACTTTACGGGCATGGGCAAGCCCACTTTCAAGATCTTTGAAACAGTCCAGATTATTGGGACACTTATTGGGATAGATCCACGAGTACCCGACTGGTGGTGCCAGGCCACTAAGGAGGGTCAAAGAAGTGAAGGTATTGGTGTCCTCGTTTACGCGAAACCCACTCGCCAGATAAAATGCAAAAGCCGCAGATACGATACCCAGTCCTATTCTAGCAGGTGATAGCTTCTTAATTGGACTGTCATGCGGAAATTTGATCTTACCGAAGAGGTATAAGGCGAGGCCGAGGAAGATGATGATCTCGATGATGAGAAAAGGTTCGATTTTCAAGAGTCCCCATCGCTTAACCAAATCGGCATTGGACAGAAATTTGAAGGCCAATCCCAATTCGAGAAAACCAAGGACAACTTTGACGGTATTGAGCCATCCTCCTGATTTGGGGATCGACCCCATCAAGCCTGGAAAAGCGGCAAAAAGTGTAAAAGGCAAGGCCAGAGCCAAGCCAAAACCACCCATACCAGCAGTCAATTGTGTGGCTCCACCATCGGATGTTAAGGCTCCTGCTAGCAAGGTGCCCAAAATCGGACCGGTACACGAGAACGATACGAGGGCCAAAGTCAGCGCCATAAAGAATATGCCAATAAAACCACCGATACCTTCAGCCTGACTTGCCTTGTTGGACCACTTACTCGGCATGGTGATTTCATAGAAACCGAAAAAGGAGAAAGCGAAAAAGAGGAAAATAGCGAAGAACGCGAGATTGAGGACCACGTTGGTGGAAATGTCATTTAAGATGTCTGGATTGATGGAATCCATAAGATGAAAGGGCGCGCTCAACAACAAGTAGATAAGCAAGATGAACCCGCCATATAACGTGGCATTCCGCAAGCCCTTCGTACGATTGCCACTGCTCTTGGTGAAGAAACTAACAGTGAGCGGAATCATGGGAAAGACGCATGGTGTGAGCAGTGCCAATAGGCCACCAATAAATCCCAGTCCGAAAATGCTCCAAAATCCCTGCTCCTTTACCTCGGTGACAGCTACGTCATCGCAGCTGCCAATGGGATCCTGAATCTTTTCCTGATCAAGTGTAAACAGCGCCAGGTCTCCTGCTGTCGCCTCATCA
The DNA here is from genome assembly GCA_019634275.1 of Saprospiraceae bacterium. GTDB lineage: Bacteria > Bacteroidota > Bacteroidia > Chitinophagales > Saprospiraceae > CAJQNM01. Next base: position 13,937 of record JAHQVP010000058.1, on the reverse strand, counting down.
ACGCTGCCGGTTGATTCGTCCAATAAAGTCAGGTGCTTCAAATCGACGGCAAAAGCATATGGATCTGGCATGATGCATTTCGACTTGTCACAAGCCATGTATACCACCTCGCCCTGGATGACGTCCTCGCCAGCCGGTAAAGGCACCTCCAGCCGCACGCCCTCCTTAATCTTGGTGATGTCAACCTCAAAGATGTCGTCAAATCCCTGTTCGACTTTTTTGCCCTGCTCTATGGCAGTGACGGCTTCTCCATTGATGAGTACTTCTGTTGGGATGGGTCCGTCGTCCGGCCCATTGCTCTGTGAATAAATGTGCCAGCCGGTTTCAATGGTGCCCTCAATAGTGATAATGCGTGCGGACTGATCTATAGAGGCTGTCCACGCTACAGGTTCGAGGATTCCGGATTGCTCAGGCAAGGGCATTTCGACCTCTGCGGGGGCTTCTACTTCTGCATGGGTGTCCACATCGCCAAAGGGATTAGGGGTGCCAGGATCTTGTGCACCTCCTCCATTTTGAGACTTTTGATCACCATCATTGGATCCCCCCGAACCTGGGGCAGGTGCCGCCATCGGGGTCAGCTCAAAAGTGTGATCGGTAGGAGGGAGGCACTTGGTGGCATCGCAAGACATGTAGTAGACATATCCTGAAATCGGTCCTTTGTCCTTAAGCCTTATTCGTTGTTTCAGCACGAGTTCTTCTACGTACTTTATGACATTCATTTCGAAAATCTCATCAAACCCCTCTTTCTTGTTCCCTTCTTCTTCGCTGGCTCCGATCAATTCGAAGTGAGACTGGTCATCATAACCGACCTCTGTGGCCACCGGGCCATCATCGCTTTCCAGATTTTGAGAATAGACTGACCATCCCTCATCAATCTCGGCAGTGTGTATCAAAAGGTAATCTTCCCCTTCAATGTGTTCAATCGTGCTGCTCCATTTGACGGGAGTGTAGATTTGACTAAGGCCGGTCATGCATGCCACGAGAAGGAGAAGCGAGGTACCGATTACTTTGTTCATGCTCAAAATGAGTTTACGCACTTAGATAATGCTGTGAAAACCACAGTTAAAATTACCAGAATATGGGGGGAACGGTTTTTAACAGCTTTTTAATACGCCGCAGCAATTTTTTCAGCTTGATGTGTCAGCATAGAGGCAAAAAATGCGGCTCCGTCCTCGTTAAGGAGAGCAGGGTCTGCTGCACGCTCGGGATGAGGCATCATGCCCATCACATTTCCGCTTTTATTGCAGATGCCGGCGATATCATCCAGTGACCCGTTCGGATTGCTCTGTGAGTCGGGTTTGCCTGCTGCCGAAGTGTAGCGAAACATGATTTGATCATTTGACACCAACTCCGCGAGCGTCTCACTGCTGCAATGATAACGGCCCTCGGCATGAGCGATCGGAATTTTATATGCACGCTGCTCTAACGAGGAGGTCATGGCTGTACGTCTGTGCTGTGGAGTAACAAAGACATTCTTACAAATGAACTTTTGGTTGGCATTTCTCAAGAGAACACCGGGTAGCAAATTTGCTTCACAAAGAATCTGAAAACCATTGCAGATGCCCACCACCATGCCGCCTGCTGCCGCAAAGTCAACGACGGACTGCATAATAGGAGAAAATCGGGCAATTGCCCCAGCACGTAAATAGTCCCCATAGGAAAAGCCCCCAGGAAGGACAATACAATCTCCAACAGTCAAGTCTGGAAGTTTCGTTTCCTTGTGCCACAGGGCATGTACTTTCCCTGAGTTCAGTTCTTGCAACACATGCATCATATCATGGTCGCAATTCGAACCTGGGAAAACGACAACACCAAAATCCATACTCGAGTCTTTGAAACCCCAAAAATATATAAATAAAGAATGTAATCTGTGCCGTTTTGCCAGAGAGATGGCTTATAGGGAGTCTATTGCTTGCAGCCCTAGACGACCAGGTATTGAAACACGATGGCTCCGGCGAGGAGGATGAAATGGATGACTTCAGCAGTTTGCTTGTCAATGCGAAGCATCATTGAGCCGATGAAAACACTTAAAGGAATGGTCGCCAAATGCACGCGGTGAGTGCCGGTCTCCGCTACAAACGGGATGACAAGCACAAATGTCAAAAGAAATATGTAGAGGGTGGTCAGTTTGCGACGAGCATGGATATTGGTCTTCATGGTCATATTGCTCATGTTCAATACCGCCAGCAAAATTCCAATAATGAATAGGGAGATCACCACATAGTCTGACCAGGAGAAAGCGTGGGACAGATCCATCCAGGCAAAAGTATTCTTAAAGTGCCCGCTCCAGATGGCCCCTGGCTGATCAAAAAGGATAAGGATCGAGATCGCCAGAAGATAGGGGCTTATAAACCCAAGTAGACATCTGAAATAGTCCAATCTCTTGAATGTTCTGACGACGATCATTCCGATGATGCCCAGCGGAAGTAAAATCAAATACGGGGAGTAGGAAAGACTGGCTATGCCCGCCAGGAAACCCACATTAAAGGTGCGGATTAAAAGTTCTTCGTTACGGGTTTGTTTGAAGATCTCTAGAAGCATCGTCACAACGAAGAGATTGCCAATGACGGCAGGACTTAACGACTGCAAAGAGAGTGTATAGGAGCTGATCAGGATAAAAAATAGACCCGGAAAGAGGGAGTTGGTCGGGGTCAATCGGTTTAGGCTGACCAACCGATTGATTTGTATTGCGGTCAGCATGATGATAAAAAAGGACAACAAAATTCCACCCCAGGAGTCCGCGGGACCACTGATAGCCATGAAAAAATCTGCCAGAAGATGCGCCTCTTCTCCATTTGTTTGCGGCCTAAACCAGCCGCCCAGCCTCAAAAGCAGGCAATAGCCCAGAAGGAGGGCATTGTATACGAATAGATTTTTCCGAAAAAACTCCAGCATGTGATTTACTCGATTGTCTGTTCTGGATATTGTTAATGTTTACTTCAATCGACCCAAAACTGTGCCATCAGCAACAAGACTGGCAAAAATCTGTTTATCACAGAGCACAATCGACCTTTTGTATATTACCGACATGCAGGCGCCTAAGCTAATAAATAAGCAGCTAACTCTGGAAAAGATAAAACAGCCGATTGCGCTGGAAATGAAGGAGTTTGAGTTGTGCTTTCGCGATGCACTTAAGACAAAAGTCGCCCTCCTGGACCGCATTACCTACTATCTTGCTCACCGAAAAGGAAAGCAGATGCGGCCCATGTTTGTTCTGCTTTCGGCAAAGATATTTGGAGACATCAATGCGTCAACCTACCGAGCGGCTTCGATGGTGGAGTTGCTGCACACTGCGACATTGGTTCATGATGATGTGGTAGACGATTCCATGAAGCGCAGGAGCTTTTTTTCTATCAATGCGCTTTGGAAGAATAAGATTGCCGTCTTAGTAGGAGATTATCTTTTTTCACGTGGGTTGTTGATCTCAGTGGAACACAAAGAGTACGAAGTATTGGAGTTGCTTAGCAATACGATTAAACAGATGAGCGAAGGCGAACTCTTGCAAATGTCCAAAGCACGCAAATTGGACATTACCGAAGACGTCTATTACGAAATCATCCGTAAGAAGACTGCTTCCTTTGTAGGGGCAGCATGTGCCGTGGGAGCCCAGACGGCAAGTCAGGATGCCGCAGCGATTGAGCATATGTCAAAACTCGGCGAAGCCATCGGAATGGCATTCCAAATTAAAGACGATCTGTTGGACTATGGCAAAGGAGGGATCGGTAAGCCTGTGGGCATTGACATAAAGGAGAAGAAATTGACGCTCCCCATCATCCATGCGATGAATAACGCTTCCCGAGCGGAGAAACGAGCCATTGCAAGACTGATTAAGAGAGGGGGCAAAAAGAAGAGTGCGGTTAGACGCGTAATTGACTTTGCCGAGGAGAAGGGAGGTATTGCCTATGCACAGGAGCGGATGTTAGAATATCGTACTGAGGCGGTATCCATGCTGCGTGATCTGCCTCAGAACGATGCACGAGATGCGCTCGAGCAGCTCCTAATTTTTGTCACGGAACGTAAGAAATAGGAAGACCTTAAGCGCTTACACGCTCGATGCGGGCACCAAGTGCATTTAAGCGCACATCGATATTTTGATAGCCACGATCGATTTGGTGGATGTTCTTGATAACGCTGGTCCCTTCTGCAGACAAGGCTGCAATTAAAAGTGCCACACCCGCCCGTATGTCGGGTGAGGTCATTTCGATGCCTCTCAGAGGGAACTTGCGATCGAGGCCAATCACCGTAGCGCGATGAGGGTCACACAGAATAATTTGTGCACCCATATCGATCAATTTGTCTACGAAGAACAATCGGCTCTCAAACATCTTTTGATGGATCAGGACACTGCCCTTCGCTTGTGTGGCAGCCACCAGCAAGATGCTCATCAAGTCCGGGGTAAAACCGGGCCACGGACTATCGTAGACCGTCAAAATTGAGCCGTCAATAAAGGTATTGATGGCGTAATGTTCTTGCGCAGGAACTACAATGTCATCATTCTCCCTTTTCATTTCTATGCCCAGCAAGCCAAAGGTCTTGGGGATGACTCCTAGTTCGTCATATTGTACATCCGCAATCCGGATTTCTGATTGGGTCATCGCCGCCAAGCCAATGAAGCTTCCAATTTCGATCATATCGGGTAGAATGCGATGGGTGGTACCTCCAAGGGAGTCAACACCAATGATCTCCAATCGATTTGATCCGATGCCCGATATTTTTGCGCCCATGCGGTTGAGCATCCTGCAGAGTTGTTGAAGGTATGGCTCACAAGCAGCGTTGTATATGGTGGTTTTTCCAGTCGCAAAGACAGACGCCATGACTATGTTTGCGGTGCCCGTCACCGATATCTCATCCATCATGACAAAGGCTCCCTTTAGATTAGAGCCCTCCAGAAAATATACGTCGTTTTGATCGTCGTATTTAAACTCTGCACCCAGGGCCTTGAATCCATTAAAATGGGCGTCTAAGCGACGACGTCCGATCTTATCTCCCCCAGGCTTGGGTAAGAACGCTTTTTGGTAGCGAGCCAGCATGGCACCCAAGAGCATCACGGACCCTCTAAGGCTACGGGCTTTCTGCTGATACGCGTCGCTCGCCAGATAATCGAGATCCACCTCTTGCGCTTGAATGCGGTAGCGCGCATCACCTGTCTTCTCAACGGTTACTCCCAAACCCTTAAGTAAATCGAGTAGCTTGCGTACATCCTGAATGTCGGGCACGTTATCAATGACCATGGATTCGGAAGTCAACATGCAAGCACACAGGATTTGCAGTACTTCGTTTTTTGCCCCTTGAGGTTGCAAAACACCTTGTAGTCGATGTCCTCCCTCAACAACAAACATATCTGAAGTCATAGGCTACGATTATGAGCGGTCAACAGAAATGGCCTTCTGAAGTTTTATCAGAGCGGAGTACTATCTCCTTCTACGCTTGTTGTTGCCGCGCTTATTGTTGGATTTACGTCGTTTGCGATTGCTGCCAGTGGTGATGGTATTGGCCGGAGCATTTGGCCCGCTCATGGCGAGGATGTCAAGACGCATGTCTTCAGGGACTTTGAGCTGGCCACCTGTAATGACGTCCAGGTCCGAACGAATGTTTTCGTCATTTACGTAGTGATCTCGGTTCCAGTTACGATAAGCCAATTTCATGTAAGCTGCAATGATTTGAATGCATCCGTTTTGCTTATCTCCCGGTTCCATGGACTTGGCTTTTTCGATCAAGGACATCAAGTTCTTGCCGTAGTGCCGATACTTGAGATTGGACTGGGTGTATGGCAGATTCTGCAGGGTCTTTTCGATAGTAGGCCTTTCGATTTTGACTCCTTTCGACGTAACTACGTCGATGTCATAATCAGCGATCTTGAATAAGTGGACCCACAACTTATCCTGGTAATCTACCACATTCTTATTCTGGGGTACCATTTGATTCATCAATTGAATGATCGAATTGGCCATTCGCTGGCGCTTCTCCGGATCTTCAATTTGCTTGGTATGCAGTATCATCTTTTGAATATGACGACCATATTCTGGGATGATCAAATTTTCTCTTTGTGAATTGTACTCGAAATCTGCCATGGTGGGCGTATCAAAATTGTGTGTGAGTTACTTTTAGTTTCGCACTGTATTTGCTGTGCGTAGGGCCGTATAGTATAGATCTACTTGCTTCGGCCACTGGTTGCAAGGTAGTTAAAATCATCTCATTGGATGCTTCCCCATCCAGGATCTTCTGCAGATGTTGGGACATGTTCATTGAATACTTAAGTACTCCCTCGTCCTCGTCCAAATCCAAATTACCTCCAAAGAAGAGGCTCTGGGCATTTCCACCGAGTACATCCGCAAGATCTTTAATTTCGGTGCGCTCCCCGTTTTCGCCCACTTCGAAGAGGCCCATTTGGCCTATTGGAGCAAATAGGGTAGTGTCCTGAGGATCAAGAATTGCTACGGTAAACTCCAGAACAGCAGCATTGATCGTAGAGCCCTCTAATTGTGAGAGATCCGACAAAGTGATGGCTACCTCCGGGCCGGCATGAGCCTGCACGAAGAGCAATGAGTCATTATCACTGCCATTGTCGATGTATTCTTCCACCAGGGTGCCCCCTATGTCGTTGGTGAATCGATTATGGATCACACTCAAAGAGCTCAGCGCCATGTTGTACTGACCCATGGTATCATTAGAAGTAAAGTAGACATTCAGTCGGGTCTCGGGACTGAAGATCTCAAAATTGATCATGCCCCCAGATTGCGACAAGGGGGAAAGACGGACGCCCATAAATTCTTCCTGGAAACGGATATTGCTGTCAAAAACAGAGTCACTAAAATTGATGAATTCATTGCCAAATTCATCGCTTAGTCGAACCCTCATCTGAGGCCCATATGCATTGGTAACAATCTGCAACTGACGTGGCTCCTGAACAAAGGTAGTGTCACTATTGGGGACAACACCGACTGCAGTACCCAGGGGAATGGGATCAACCATGAAAGATCGATCCGAATAGTGATCTTCCGAGGGAAGCATCAATTCCCTGATACGACTCACCTCAAAGTCCTGAGGCATCTCAAATTGCCCATACCCAACGGCAGAAGTATCAAAACCCACAGACATAACAATGCTGTCCAGGGTAGCTTTTCTAAAGTCCGGCGGGACAGCAAGATTGAACTGCCAGTAGAGGTCTGCTGATGAAGTACCAAATACCGGGTCATCCAACGTGCCAGCCACGTGGGATAGGTAACGCCGCGTTTGGCTCCAACTCAGGACCGAGTCACCGCGTACGGTGTGCGCACGAATGGGGATCTCATCAAATTTGATGGGAAGGGCAGACTCGTTTTCCAAGAAAGACCCGAATTCACTGGCCTTGTTGCACGCTAAAAAAATGAAAAGGGTTAGGCACAAGCTTATCCCTGCAAGCTTTTCAATCATTCGACAGTTTCGTTTGAGAAATCTGTAATGCAGTTATATCAAATCAGGTGGCGAGAAGCTCACGGTAAAACTCCAGGTACGCTGGCAAGTAGTTCTCTTCATCCTGAAATTCTAAGATTGGTTTTTTCACTTTGCCAAGCTTCTTCTTAACGGGCGCTCCAATCTCTTCGCTGCCCACGATCAATGCATCTGAATATTCACTGGCACCTTCATGCAAAGTTATGCCCTTGCCATTCTGATATGCCTTTAGATCCTCAGGCTGCAAATTGTTGATGGACGCTTTCTGAGAAAAACGATCCGACAAGTGTTCTTCCTGGCTTTCTCCATAAACGGAGTACACGATCTTCGAATTTTGGAATATGGGTTCGTTTTGATACGCTTCTTTTAAATAAAAGGGGATCAAACTGGTCATCCAACCATGACAATGGATCAGGTCAGGAGCCCAACCAAATTTCTTGACGGTTTCCAAAACTCCTTTACAGAAGAAGATCATTCGATCGGCATTGTCATCAAAGGGTTTCCCTTTGGCATCGTCAAATACCTGCTTTCGCTTAAAGAACTCCTCGTTGTCCAGAAAATACACTTGCATACGCGTGCCTGGCAGGGAGGCTACCTTGATAATCAATGGATAATCATCATCGTCCACGATAATGTTCATTCCAGATAACCTGACCACCTCATGCAGGCGATGACGTCGCTCATTGATGACGCCAAATCGGGGCATCAATACGCGAATTTCCATGCCATGTTCCTGCACGTATTGGGGTAGCTTGCGCGCTATTTTGGAGGCAATGGACAAAGAGGTATACGGCTCCATTTCCTGGGTGACGATCAGCACACGTTTTTTACTCATCTTCTTTTCAGAATTTCGTTATAGAATATGTCCATGGCAAAAAGGTTCGCGAAGATACGTAAAAACTGCTAATTGTCAGTGGGTTAGATGCCATTGTCTGCTCGACATCCGAGCGGTTTCGACGCTATGGGGTGATGGACGTTAAAGTCCTGTTAAGGGCAAGCAGACGTCAGGTGGCCACTGCTTGCATGATGAAGGCACATATGATGGCACCGTACGTACCCAGAGCATAGCCCATGACGGCCATCAAAACGCCAACAGGTGCCAGAGCAGGACTGAATGCACTGGCCACCACCGGAGCAGAAGCGGCGCCACCCACATTGGCCTGACTCCCCACGGCTACAAAGAAAAAAGGTGCTTTGATCAACTTGCCGACCAACAGCAAGATTAGGACGTGGATAAGCATCCAGATTATCCCAATGGCAAACAGTCCCAAGTTGTCCAGGATGGTGGAGATGTCCATCTTCATCCCAATGGAGGCTACGAGGAAATAAATGCCGACCGACCCCCATTTCGACGCGCCTACCCCCTCTAGCTTGCGTGCCTTGGTAAAGGAGAGGACTAATCCTATGGTCGTGGCCACCACCACCATCCAAAAGAATCCTGACATGAGCGAGTCGAGCCGCAGTCGTTGCAAGGTCTCTCGATAGCCCTCCATGACCGGAGTGATGATGTCGGCGAAAAAATGTGCGACGGCGGTACCCCCAAAAGCCACGCCCAGCAACAGAAACAAATCGGTGGTCGTAGGCACTCGCTCTACACTGGCACGGTAGTCCTCAACTCTGCGCTTCAAGTCTTTGATGGCACTGGTATCCGCCTTAAACCAACGATCCACTTTTTCACCCACATTTGCCCCATAGAGCAAAAACCCCATCCAGATATTGGCCACCACTACATCCACCACCACCATCGTGCTGAAGAGGTCATCGCTTACCTGGAAAATTTCTTTCATGGCGGTTTGATTGGCCCCACCACCGATCCAACTGCCAGCGACAGTAGACAGTCCACGCCAGAGCTGATCGGGATCCGCGTCTATAACGCCTGGGGCAAACTGAAGGATAAGAAAGATGGCAATTGGGCCGCCAATAACGATACCGGCGGTAGCTGCAAAGAACATGATCAGTGCTTTTGGCCCTAGGTTAATGATTCCCTTGAGATCAATGGATAGGCAAAGCAGTACCAAACTAGCAGGGAGGAAGTAGCGGGAGGCTACAAAGTATAGGTTGGAGTGATCTCCGGATATAAGTCCCAGTGGCCATTGCAACAAGGCAGGGATAAAATAGCACAAGAGTATGGCTGGGACATAGGTATAAAATCGCTTCCAGAAGCCTGTGGGTTTGCTGGCTGTATAAAATACCCCGGCCAAGACCATGAGTAAAATGCCTGCGACAACGGCATCATTGGTAAAAATGGGTCCTCCCATGAGGCTTATAAGGTAACTGAAAAGTTAGAGTCGCAAAAATCGATATTTTCACCTATTCTATTGTTTCTAGGCAATGATTGGAAGAAATCTCTTGACATTGTTGGTGATTTTGGCAGCATGGTGGCCAGCTGCTAGTGGACAATGCCCTTCATCGATTGTTACAATAACTGGTGTAGATCCAAGTTCTGGAGAAGCAGGTGACGAGGTCACTTTGATGGTGGCTGGAGCGAATATGTTTCCTGCTACAACTTACCGTGCAATGGTCGGGCTGTACGAAGATTTTAATTTTCCCCAAGCGGCGAGCGACACCCTCAGTATTGAGGAGTATACTGTGGCCTCTGGGTTTGATGGATCCATTAATTTTGGAATCAATTATACCGTGCCGCCTGGAGGTAATCCGGAGTCGTCCTATTCCTTGGCGATTACCCTTGTTGACGAACCAACGAGAATGTGCAGTACGACCTCTCAAGGGCGGTTATTTAGCTATGAAAGCACCGTTTTCCCTGTCCACTTTGGCAATTTTCAAGTTTCACAATTGGATGATCAAAACCTCTTGAAATGGACGACGTTTTCTCAGCAGTCCATCGAGTTATTTGTTGTCGAACGGTCATTCGATGGTATGACTGACTGGTCTGAAATCGGGACGGTTGCCTCCGGCGGAGATTCAGAGGTTACTCTTGACTACACACTGATTGATGAGCGCCCAATGATAAAAAACTACTATCGTGTCGTGGCTCACGATGCCAATGGCTCAAGCGAAAATACCCACATAGTCTTTATAGAAAAAAAGTTGCTTGAGGACGAACTTCATCTCATTGCCAACCCTGTCGATGATCAGCTCCATCTCTTCTCCAAAACCACCGATCCACAATGTTACCGCGTCTTAAGTCTACATGGGCAGGTCATTATGACAGGGCAAGTGCAGGCAGCTGGAAGGCAGACGATCAGTGTCCGGGATTTGGTCCCAGGTTTTTACCTCTTTCAGACCAGCAACAGTTCTAAGCGATTTCTTAGACAGTAGTTCTATATTACAGGGACTCCCCCCAAGCATCGCTGGGTGGTTCTATCTATTAGAAGGTATGTGACAATCCCAGATTAAGTACTTCCTTAAATTGTGTTCGCGGACCTTTCTGCCCTGTCCCTTCTCCATCAGGCGTTACAAGATCGAACATGATGTCTTCATCATAGATTAATTGAGTGCGCAGGTTGACCCGAAAGTGTTTGTTGACTTTAAAATTGAGGTCCCCCTCCAGGTTTACATCAAAATTCCCAAAGTTCTGGAGGTGACTGGTAAAAAAGGTCCCCGTTGACTTGAACACGATGTTGGTCATCAGTTCTTTTTCAATCTGAACCCGGACCAGTGAACCCAGTTCGTACCGAAGTGCTTGCTTTGCAAGCATGGCCGGCAGATATTGTGCTCTTAGCTCACGATCGGTGACTACAGTGAGTTTGCTATTCAAGGGTGTGTAATAGACGCGAAGTACCTTGTCTTTGGTTCCAAAATCCAGGCCTGTCCCAAGATGAAAAAATCCGGGAGCCATGAAATTGCCCGTCTTTCTGAGGCGATCTCCATCTGCATTGAGGCTATAGAAATCATGCATGTGTGTACGAAAATTAAAGAGTCCGGAGAGCTTTAGGTACTTTGATACCTTACGACTATAGCGCGCCTCCACTTCGAGACGGTCCTCGTTTTTTTGAAAAGTCTTCTGACCCACCTTGATCACTCCGTACTGCAGGATCACCTTGTTCTCGATGGTATTTTTGCCGACTGTGCGTGTCGCGGTGAAGAGTAGATCACCTCCCAATTCAAGGGAACTCCTGCCACTGCCTTTCCAATACTGGCCGTAGCTGCTTTGGGCAAAAAACAAACTGGTTTTTGTTTTGATGTCCCATGCAGTAGAGTCAGCATTGGCCTGACTGTGATGTGGAAGTGCGATGAAAAAAACGACTAGGCAGCTGCAAGTCAACCTGATGCAAAACTTCATGTGTGTTCGGTTTGTCGAGTGGGAATACATAAACGATGCAGGCTTTTGAATATTTCATGTTGCTTGGCCAATGGAGTCTACCACCACATTGCCCAGCACGCATGATACCTCTTAGAACCCCTGCAAAAAATGTACCATATGTCCTTGGGCTCTCTGGATGTTCGGAGCAGCAAAAAGGGACAGGGTTGCACTGACCAGCCGCGAATTATTATTTAAATTGATCAAATGGAGATGTATAAAATGAAACGGATCGCAGTGTTGGCAGTACTGGTCTTGATGTCGGCCCATTGGGGCATTTTAAAAGCCCAACAATATGCACTTACCGATGACTACCTGCTCTATTCGACATCGTTCGACGACGGAGTGGATTTGACGGATTTCGCCGCCACCGATCAGAGCGCCTGGAAGATCACAGATATGGATGGCAACAAAGTATTGGAGCTGCACGGTAAGAGTGACTATCGCGGCAGGGTCAGATCCCCATTTAACATTGCTGCCCTTAAGGACCATTACTTTGGAGACTTTACTCTGGAGGTTAGATTGAAACAAACGGGAAGAGACTATGGCCATCGTGACATGTGCCTCTTTTTTGGCATCCAGGATCCCGCCAATTTTTACTACGTGCATATGGCCTCGGTAGCAGATCCTCATGCGCACAATGTGTTCCTGGTTAACGATGCCCCTAGAGTGGCCATCGCATCACGCACCACGGGAGGTGTAAAGTGGGAGCAGGATTGGCATACCATTCGCATTCGCAGAGAACTGGCCACCGGTACTATTGCCGTGTATTTTGATGACATGGAAAAACCCATCATGCTGGCCACCGACGATCATTTTCCAGCTGGAATGATTGGTTTTGGCTCCTTTGACGATACCGGCATGGTCGATGACATTAAGGTATGGGGACCTAAGATGGGGACCAAGACGACCAATTGGCTGGAGGAGTAGGGGGAGAAGGAGCACCGTCGCAATTGGTGTTTGACGACGGTGCTGATTCAGTCTTTACTGCTTTAATAATTTAAATGTCTTCTGATACATTGTACCATGAAGAATACCAAAGTACATACCTGCTCGATAGGAACTCCCTAATTGAATAGTGCTTTTGGTAGAAGGAATTGTGCGCCGTTCTATTAGAGCACCCATAGCATCGAAAATCATGAGATCCATAGGATCAGACGATTCTATAGTGGGTGTCTCAAGTTGAAAGGTGGTCCCTTGGACACTGGGATTATTGCGAATCACCAGATCTTCATGGATGTAAACAGTCTGCTGATCAAAGCTTACTACACGATTGTTTCTGCCCTGACTTTTCTGGACTCGGACTTCTGTAGATGAGGTTACCCTATTCCCATCTTGATCGCTGCATTCTGTAGTGATGGTGTAGATTCGTCCCTCGCCATTACCTGCTCTTTCTGCACGGAGACTTACGGTATTATCATCTACAATAATCCAGTCGACTTCAGTTTGACCATCACCAAGGCTGTCGCTGTCTTCATTGCAGCTCACATGTAGTATCGCACAATTTGCATCACAATTATCTACGGTAACCACATCTATATCTACATCGACCATCTTGTGATTGGGAGGCCATAGTGATGGTGGGAATGGCTCTATGGATTCAATTGTTGGTGCAATAGGATCTATTACCAGCACAGTTGCCTTTGCAGAGCCCCTATTGCCATTTATGTCATCAACAAGCAGATCTATCTGTTGGCTACCCAAGTCTTGACAATCGAAGATTTCTTTACTCAAGCTCAATTTGTAAATGCCACATGCGTCAGTACTTCCATTGTCAATGTCGCCTGCAGATATGGAAGCGCTTCCTTGACTATCTAGATATACGGTGATGTTCTTAGTCAAAACCTTTGGTGCTGTCTGATCGACTACTTGAGCCAGTATGGATTTGCTGGCCGAATTTCCATGAATATCCGTCACCACTAGTGTGAACGATACCATACCAACATCGGCACAGGTGACCGATGATGGAGTCACCGTGCGTGAGGCAATCCCGCAGGCATCACTGCTGCCATCATCAAAATCATCAACATTGATGGTTGCTTGCCCCGTAGCATCAAGAGTCACAGTAGGTGACTTGATTTTCACATCGGGATTGGTCGCATCGACTACTTCAACCAGTATGGATTTACTGGCAGAATTGCCATGAACATCCGTCACCGCGAGGGTAAACGATACCATACCAACATCGGCACAGTTGACCGATGATGGAGTCACGACACGAGAGGCAATCCCACAGGCATCAGTG
>JAHQVP010000057.1 GCA_019634275.1 Saprospiraceae bacterium | reverse complement strand
TTTCAACCCGATCCCATTCCATGTGGCCACAAACAAGAACAACCCCTGCACCTGCAACCCCATCACGCAGTTAAGAAAGGATCCGCCACCTTTACGGGATGGAAGGGTTTAACCGGCGAACGTCTCGGAACACATCCTACCGGCGTGGATGGGGATTGGATCGTAGACTGGCAATCGAAGTATGACACCATCACCTGGCACATCAATGTCGTCGAAGAACGCAACTACCGGATCGGGGTGCACTTACGCTCTGGTCTGTCTCAAAGTTTTGGACTTACTCTCCTAATCGATAGTGTACCAAGAATCACGACGGTCGAATCGGCACCAAGCACGTATTGGCACTTCTACGAGCTGGGAGTCCTGCCGCTTGAGAAAGGGGAGCATCGAGTCGCCTTGACGCTTGATCAAGACCTAGCTGAATCGATCGCGTTGCAGAACTTGATGATAAAGTGGGAGATGGATTAGAGATAGAAGAGGGGGATCGGAGGTTGGGTCCGATGATCCTCTCGTCCGGAACTAGAGACTTGCTTCCGACACCATAGATCCCTCTGCTCCGCTGCGCTGCGATCGGGATGACCATACTGCTAGGGGTTGTCCATTCGTGTCCTCAAACAAATCGCCCTTTTGTGCCCTTTGTGTTCTTTGTGTTCTTTGTGTTCTTTGTGTTCAAAATACTCTTTGACCAATTGATGTCCTTGATCGCTAAACGGTTCCCTAGAGTACGAGCTTCCACTCCAACACCAGAGATCCCTCAGCTTCGCTGCGCTGCGATCGGGATGACAATACTGCTAGGGGTTATCCATTCGTGCACTCAAAGAAATCGCCCCTTTGTGCTCTTTGTGTTCTTTGTGGTTCAAAACACTCATCGTCCAAGATGTCCCTGGTCGCTAAGCGGTTCCTTGAAGTATGAGCTTCCACCCAACTCCATAGATCCCTCTGCTTCGCTTCGCAGACAGCTGATACGATCGAAAGAGGTCCAGCACCCACTGACACTATCAGACACTGTCCATAAACCGGTCTGCATCGTCTGGCGCTGACCCTCCGAGGAGAACCCAGTCGGAGGAGTGGTTCTTGATCGAGTTACTGGAGAATAATAAGCCAATTGATCTCGCCCTACACCAGAGATCCCTCAGCTTCGCTGCGCTGCGATCGGGATGACAATAGTGCTAGGGGTTATCCATTCGTGTACTCAAAGAAATCGCCCCTTTGTGCCCTGTGTTTCTTTGTGGTTCATTCAGAAAGCCCCTGCTTTTAGTTGTTGCACGGCATGATCCGCCGCTCTCGCCGTCAACGCCATGAAGGTCAGACTCGGGTTTTGATTCCCCACCGATGTCATGCAAGCCCCATCCGTAACGTAGACATTCTTACAAGCATGGAGTTGATTCCAACGATTGCAAAGGGAGGTCTTGGGATCGCTCCCCATGCGTACTCCTCCCATCTGATGAATATCCAATCCTGGAGCCCTGCCATCGTCATAAGGTCGAATATTGACGCATCCAGCCTGCTCCAGCATGGTCGCTCCTTCGACAAGGAAGTCCTGGATCATGGCCTCGTCGTTGTCATCATAATCAACCGAAATGACCAACTGAGGGATACCCCATGGATCTACTTTGGTCTCGCTCAACCGCACATGGTTCTCGTATTTTGGAATTGTTTCTCCTTGCATCATCATGAAAACCTGCCACCCTCCTGGTCCAGCCAGTTCGGACTTCAGGGACTCACCGAAGCGAACATTCTCCGGCAAGGCACGGTTCCATCCTCGGCGGGCTGCACTGAAGGCCACCATATACCCACGATCGAAGTCACTATCGCGCCGAAACACATTTTTGAACGACGGCATAAACGCAGTGGTGGGGCGACGGCCTTTATAGTAGCGATCTTCAAAGCCTGGATAGTCCGCGAGGATGTTCCCTCGATAATTGTGAAAAGCTATGTATCGACCAAGCAAACCGGAGTCATTTCCCAGCCCCTGTGGAAAACGACTACTGGTACTGTTCAGCAAGATTAAATTGCTGTTTAGTGCCCCGGCATTGACAAAAATGGCCTTGGAAAAATATTCAGTTGAACTCCCATCTTCCGCATCAATCACCCGGACCCCTGAGGCCCTTGCGGAATGCTCGTCGTACATGATGGACTCCACTACTGCGTGGTTCTTCACGGTGAGATTGCCAGTACGTGCTGCCCATGGCAATGTGCTGCTGTTGGAGCTAAAGTAGGCCCCGTAGGGACAGCCTCGATAGCAGAGATGTCGCGCCTGGCACTTGCCCCTGCCTTGCTCCAAATGGATCGCCTGAGGCTCAGTAAGGTGGGCACATCTTCCAATGATAACATGACGATCGGCGTAGCGCTCTCGCACCTGGGATTGAATATGCTTTTCGACACAATTGAGCTCCCAAGGAGGCAATACTTCACTGTCAGGAAGCTGTTCGAGACCATCTTTATTGCCGCTTATCCCCACAAATTTCTCGACATGACCATACCACGGTGCCAGGTCTTCATACCCAATCGGCCAGGGCACTGCAAATCCATCACGCTTCGGTGCTTCAAATTCAAAACGACTCCAACGTTGCGTCTGCCGTGCCCAAATCAGCGACTTGCCTCCCGTCTGATACCCACGAATCCAGTCGAATGGTTTTTCCTGGACATAGGGATGATCGGCATCGCGGACAAAAAAATGCTTGGTGCTCTCATTATACGCGTAGCAGCGGTCCGCGATTGGGTTTGCTGCCTTCTCCTCCGCACTCAGTTGGTCGCGCATGGGAAAATCCCAGGGGTTCATGGTAGCGGTAGGATACGCACCATGCGGTACATCACGGCCCCGCTCTAAGACCAGGGTTTTCAATCCGGCGTCGCACAGTTCCTTGGCTGCCCAACCACCACTGATGCCTGATCCGATGACGATGGCGTCGTATGTCTGCTGTTGTTTGCCCCTGCCCATGGACCAAATATAGCCCCTCATCTTCAAAATAATCTCAAATTTGAATTGCCGGCATACTGCTACCTTCGCATACGTGAACATGCTTAGGCAGACCCTTCTCAATGCTATGTACTGCAGTCTCGTGGTGATGGCCACCATGCAGCTCAGTTTTGGTCAATCCAGTCAACAGGCTGAGCGTCAGGGGCAGTACGCGCTCCATATCCAAGCGACGAGCGAGCCAGTGGTGATTGATGGCAAACTGGACGATGCAGCATGGCAGTCGGCGGAAGTCGCGGACAACTTTTGGATGAGCTTTCCGGTTGACGACCGAGCAGTCGATGCCAAATACCAGACACAGATTCGGATGGCGTACGACGACCAGTTCCTCTACGTTTCAGCGGTCTGTATGGGGCCAGGCCCCTATGTCATCCAAACCCTCAAGCGCGACGCTTCTGCGTTTTGGGATGGGGACGTGTTCGGCTTGACCATTGATCCCAATAACCAGGGCCAAAGTGCTTTCAATTTTAATACCAACCCGTCCGGAGTCCAGTTTGATGCCCTCATTTCTGGACAGACCGGACTTAGAAATGGAGGAGGAAGCAGCAGTGGATTTGTCAGTGCATGGGACAATAAATGGTATTGCCAATCCAAGATCCATGCGGATCGGTGGATCACTGAAATGGCCATCCCATTTCGCACTTTGCGATATGATCGCAACACCGAATGGGGCATTAATTTTCATCGAGGAGTAAGCGCCGACAACAGCTGGCACAGCTGGGCGCCCGTGCCCATTCAATTTATGGTTGTGGATCTCGGTTACACCGGTAAGGTGATATGGGACAATCCGCCACCCGTCGCCAAGGGCAATATATCATTCATCCCCTATGCATTGGGCTCCACTGCAAAGAACTTCCAAGACGATACACCTGCCGACCAGGATTTTCGAATGGGAGCTGATGCAAAAGTGGCGTTGTCTTCTAATCTCAACCTCGACCTTACCCTCAACCCTGACTTTTCTCAGGTTGACGTTGACGAGCAGGTCACCAACCTTACCACCGTCAATATTCGATTTCCAGAGAGACGCCTCTTCTTTCTCGAAAACAGCGACCTGTTTTCTGATTTCGGCATTCCCCCCATGCGGCCTTTTTTCTCCCGACGCATTGGACTCGATGAGGATGGCGCCCCCATTCCTATCCTCTATGGAGCAAGATTGAGCGGCAATCTAAGTCCTGACCTAAGGGTGGGGCTCATGAATCTACAGACCAAGGTCGAGAACCAAACACCAGGTCAAAACTACACCAGTGTCGCCCTGCACCAACGCGTGCTGGCCCGCTCCACACTCAAAGGATATTTTCACAACCGACAGGCGTATCATTCTGGTGAGTTTCAGGTAAATGACTACAATCGAGTGGGCGGACTGGAATTTGATTATCGAACACAGGACAATAAGTGGCGCGCTTTTGCCGGATATGGAAAATCATGGAGCAACGGCAAAAGCACGGATAACTACTTCTATAACGTGGCTGTCGGGTACAATGGAAGAAAAATTGCCTTCTACACCAATTGGGCGGGTGTCGGAAATAACTATCGCCCGGACATGGGTTTTATTCCACGCATTCAACATTTTGATGACGGACGGGACACTACCCTCTTCCTAGGGTTTCATCATAATTACACCCGCTTTAGCTACACCATCCTTCCCAAGAATGAAAAAATAAACAACCACATCTTTTCCATTAACGATGTGCTGGATTTTACCAAAGATGGGAATCGTCTGATTGGAAATAGACTGCGCATAGGTTACGAAATCAATTGGGCCAACAGCAGCAGTTTTGAAGTGGAAGCCACCCACCGGACAGACAATCTGCTGTATCCCTTTATCTTTACGGAGGGAGAACCGCTCCCGACCGGGAAATATACCTACCAGGAATACTCCATCAGCTACCAGTCGGATATGCGCAAGGTTTTCAACTACGAAATCGGCAGCGAATTTGGTGGTTTCTATAACGGTACGCGATGGCAGTATCGCTTGGACCTCAACTATCGTCGACAACCATGGGGGGCCTTTACGCTAAGTTTTGAGCAAAATCGCCTAAACTTTCCAGACCCCTACACCGATGATGATCTGTTCCTAATTGGACCTAAAATTGAAATCAATTTCTCCCGAAATATTTTCTGGACCACCTTCCTGCAGTATAATACTCAGCGTGACAACTTTAACATCAACAGCCGCTTTCAGTGGCGCTTCCAACCCATGTCGGATATCTTCCTGGTCTATTCTGACAACTATGCGATAGAGCAATGGGGCCCAAAAACACGCGCATTGGTGCTCAAGATGAACTATTGGTTCAATCTATAAGGCCAAATCAGAATCTAAAGAAATCGCCAACCGACAGTACTTCTTGATTCCCCCAAGAAGTGCCCTCATCGCTACTGACCCAACACCAATCGGTGTCATTATGGCAGTCAAATTCTGTCCCCAATGCCATAAAAACCGAACCATTCGATCAAAAACTGTCATTGTGGCGCATAAATGCAATTGGTACTCTCCTTGAGAACACAAGTGGAGAGCAAAGATTTGGAACAATGACTATGAATCAAATGACAATAAAAACGCAGGAGGTCCTGCAGCGTGCTTCTGAAATTGCGATGGACAGCGATCACCAGGGCATAGATACCCTGCACCTCCTGAAAGGACTGATCGAGGTAGATGATCAGGTATTTCCATATTTAGTGAAGAAAGTTGGAGTGAATCCCAATGCCATCGACACCACCGTTACTGCCGAACTGAGCAAGGTGGCCAAGGTCGAAGGAGGAGAGCCATACCTCACGCGCGAATCCAATACAAGTATGCAAAAGGCTGGATCCCATATGCGCAAAATGGGGGATGAATTTCTCTCCATTGAGCATGTCTTGTTGGGGCTACTGGAGGGCAAGGATGCCGCCGCTCGCATCTTGAAGGACGCTGGCGTCACACAAAAGGCCTTAAAGACTGCCATTGCCGACTTGCGCAAGGGCTCTAAGGTGACGAGCCATAGTGCGGAGTCAAACTATAATGCCTTACAGAAGTATGCGATCCATCTCAACGATCGGGCAGAGAAGGGCAAGTTGGATCCTGTCATCGGCAGAGAAGAAGAAATTCGCAGGGTCCTGCACATCCTGGCTCGACGCACCAAAAACAATCCGATTCTCATCGGAGAGCCTGGTGTCGGAAAAACGGCCATCATCGAGGGCTTGGCTCACCGAATCGTCAATGGGGATGTGCCCGACGATCTGCTTGGAAAGCAGATCTACTCGCTGGATATGGGAGCTCTGATTGCAGGTGCCAAGTTTAAGGGAGAATTTGAAGAACGCCTTAAGGCTGTGGTTAAAGAAGTGACAGAGGCACAGGGCGACGTGGTGTTATTCATCGACGAAATCCACACCCTGGTTGGAGCAGGTGGAGGACAGGGAGCCATGGATGCGGCTAACATCCTAAAGCCTGCCTTGGCAAGGGGCGACTTGCGGGCAATCGGTGCTACGACCCTCAATGAATACCAAAAGTACTTTGAGAGCGACAAAGCCCTGGAGCGCAGATTCCAAACCGTACTGGTAGATGAGCCTGCGTTGGAAGATGCCGTATCCATTCTTCGTGGACTGAAAGAGCGTTACGAAACACATCATAAAATCAACATCCGGGATGAAGCCATCTTGAGTGCAGTAGAGTTGTCTCATCGCTACATCACCGATCGATTCCTGCCGGACAAAGCCATTGACCTGATTGATGAAGCAGCGGCGCGCTTACGACTTGAGATGAACAGCATGCCCGAAGAGCTTGATGAAGTGGAAAGAAAGATCCGACAACTGGAGATTGAGCGAGAAGCCGTCAAGCGCGAAAAGGACCAAACCAAGATTGGAGCCCTGCAAGAAGAAATCGCCAATCTGGAGGAAAGAAGAAGCGGACTACGAGCCCAGTGGGAAAGTGAGCGTGGTGTGGTGCTCGGAATACAAAAAGCCAAGGAAGAAATAGATCAGCTAAAACACAAAGCACGCCAGCTAGAACGAGAGGGAAATTTTAGTGAAGTGGCGGCCATACAGTATGGTCGCGTGCCCGAGGTAGAGGCAACTCTGGCTCAATACAATGAACAGCTTAAAGCCATGCATACTTCTGGAAATTTACTCGTAAAGGAAGAAGTAGACTCTGATGACATAGCGGCCATCGTCAGCAAATGGACGGGGATACCGGTCACTCGAATGATTCAGAGTGAAAGGGAAAAACTGATTGCACTGGAAGAACAAATCCACGAACGGGTGGTTGGCCAAAACGAAGCTGTGATGGCGGTGGCAGATTCCATTCGAAGAAGCCGGATGGGACTTTCCGATGAAAAACGGCCCATTGGATCATTTCTGTTCCTGGGAAGTACGGGAGTGGGCAAGACCGAACTAGCAAAGGCACTGGCGGAATTCTTGTTTGATGATGAGACCATGATGACCCGAATAGACATGAGTGAATACCAGGAGCGGCATTCCGTAAGTCGGCTCGTAGGTGCACCTCCGGGATACGTCGGCTATGATGAAGGCGGTCAACTGACGGAGGCCGTGAGGCGTAAACCCTATTCCGTGGTTCTGCTGGACGAAATCGAAAAAGCGCACCCCGATGTTTTCAACATCTTGCTGCAAGTATTGGATGACGGGCGCCTGACTGACAATAAAGGGCGCATCGCCAATTTCAAAAATGCCATCATCATCATGACTTCCAATTTGGGTTCCGAACTCATCATGGAGCAATTTGAAGGGTTGACAGAGTCCAACGCAAGTGAAGTACATCAAAAAGCCGAGGCACTCGTTATGGAAAAGCTGAAGCAGACACTCCGACCGGAATTCCTAAACAGGATCGATGACGTCGTGGTCTTTAGGCCTTTGTCGCAGAGCAACATCCGTCGCATAGTAGAACTACAGCTTCGTCAGCTGGAAAAAGTGCTGCTACAACAAAATATTTCTTTGAGTGCTACCCCGCAGGCGATCGACTACATGGCGGAGCAAGGGTTCGATCCTCAATTCGGAGCTCGCCCGATCAAGAGACTGATCCAGAAGGAAGTGCTCAATCGCCTATCCAAAGAGCTGCTTCACAATCGCGTGACGGCAGACAGCACCGTAGTATTGGATGCATTTGATGATGGGCTCATCTTTCGCGCTCCACTTTCCGGTGAAGCCGAAGAAGCCGCAGCATAAGGACAAGGGCCACGGGATTCATCACCCGTGGCTTGCTCTTTTTTAATGGAGAAGATGGACAAAGACCAGATTGCCTGCTATCTTCGAATTTTGATATGGCCAGTAAGAAAAAGAGTTACATCCAGAGCACAGTAGGCTTGACCTGCCCCCGATGCAGAGAAGGTGCACTTTTCGAGGACAAGGGACTTTTCTCCTTCAAGTATCGGATGCATAAACACTGTCACCACTGCGGAGTAGACTTCGAGCCGGAGCCCGGATTTTATTATGGAGCCATGTTTGTATCCTACATTGGTTCCGGTTTTTTCCTCATGATTTGTGCCTTATTGGCGGTCTTCGTGTTGAAGCTTTCGCTACCCGTGACACTGATCACACTCTTTGTTTTCATCCTGCTGGTTCATGCCTATTTGTTCAAAGTCAGTCGGTCGATTTGGATTCATTGGTTCGTGAAATATGACCCTCAAGTTCCGTCAATTAAGCCTTAGCGCCTGATAGGCAGCGGGCCAGACCGATTTCCTTGTACTTTACCGAGTACTTAGACGGGGCAAAGGTGTCCTTTGCACTGTACCCACCTCCAAATACGCCGTTTATTTTATTGAAAACATGTATATTACACATATAATATATTATGTATATGTATAGTGTAATGGCTTGGACTCTTTTTGCTGGACAGGTGGACACTCGTCAAAGTCCATTGGGAGCGGTGTTGACGCTGGTAACGGTGGTTGGCATTTTTCTCTTGGTCCGATTCCTACTCAATCGGCAGGGAAAGGGAAAGGCAGATCAGTCGATGATTCGGCAAATCGTCTTATTTCTCATTGTAGTGATTGGTTTTGTAGCGGTCATACTCTCACTGCCAATGGACCCCGGTCTAAGAGATCAAATCAGCAATCTATTTGGGATTGTCATTTCTGCAGTGCTTGCACTAAGCTCTGCCACTTTCATTGGCAACATGCTGGCCGGGATCCTGATCCGTTCCATCCGATCATTTAAGCCCGGGGACTTCATTGAAGTAGGTGAGCACTTTGGCAAGGTATCTGAACGGAGCCTCTTCCACACCGAGATCCAGACATTGGATCGAAATTTAACCACCCTGCCCAATCTTTTCCTGGCCACCAATCCGGTCAAGGTAACTCGGGCTTCCGGGACATACATCTCGGCTGAAGTATCTTTGGGATACGATGTCAATCGGGCCCGCATCGAAAAACTATTAGTCGAAGCAGCAGAGAAGACCGGCCTATCTACTCCCTTTGTAACCATCAACTCCCTGGGCGATTTTTCAGTGGTGTATCAGGTGCATGGCATGCAAAAAGACGTAAGCCGTCTGGTTTCTGCCCGTTCTAAACTCCATGGGCAGGTCTTAGATGCATTACACAACGCACAGGTTGAGATTGTCTCTCCTTCTTTTATGAATCAGCGACAGGTCGGTGACACCGTCTTTATACCTAAGAAAGCCAAACGTGCTGAAGTCGAGTTGGCCGATGCAGATCTACCTGAGTCCATCATTTTTGACAAAGCGGATCAAGCCGGCACCATCGAAAAGAAAAAGGAAACCGTAGAGTCCATCAGTGAACGCTGCAGAAATCTTCAGACCCAAATCAAAGATGCTCCAACAGAAGAAGAGCGAGCCCGCTTAACCGAAACGCTGGAGCGCTGGGAAGCCATGAAGGTGAAAATGCAAGAGAATCTGGACAAACAGATCAAGTCAATGGATGAGTAGGGGCCTGCCGCCACTTCATCTCAAAGACCTAATTTCCATAGATCCGTAAGCTCAGGACCTCCCCCCCTATTGCCGCTTCCTGAAGAAGTGTAAAGGGACCCTTTCCACCAGACTGCGCCAGTGCCGTGGCGGCCTTGTGGAATGCTAGCAGCAGTTTTCCAGCTGCCTGTTCTGGTATCTAGGATCTCCACTTCACTGTGACCAGCTTCCTGGTAAAACGATTCCCCGCCCATCACGATAATCTCATTTCCCAACACTGCGAGGAAATTCCCTGCACGGGGAGAAGGCAGTCCCTCATCAAGGGTGGTCCATGTCTTTTGGGATATGTCAAAAACATCGACCTCCGTCATGGTATTTGCAAACGGATTTTGAGCTGCTCGGGTAGTCCTCCCTCCCACTGCATAGATCTTCTTGTCGATGATGGCGATTTGAAAATGATCGCGAGGCCTCGGAGCATCGGGAAGGACAGTCCATTCTCCGGTCTGAGGATCATATGCATCCAACCATTTCTTATGATCTCCCCGGTGACCGTCCTTGATGCCACATGCCAGATACATGGTGCCGTCATGCAGTGCACTGCCTGCTCCTCCTCGCCTTCTGGCTTCCGGGATTTCGTCGCCTAGAGACCAGGAATCGGTATCAGGATGATAGATTTGAATCCGGTCGATGGGAGTCTCTCCCGGATACCCCCCGGTCATGGCACCCATGATGTAGATGTCGTCCTTATAGACAATCGGTTGAAAATGATGCATCTCCACAGGAACCGTTGATCCATTGGTCCAGGTGTTCTTCTTTGCATCATAGATGCTCACTGGCTTCATGCCCCGCCCGCCGATCAGATACATCTTATCACCCATCCCCACAAACGCAGCTTCATGTCTGGCCGTGGGCAGACTGCCATCGGATGACACAATCTCGGTCCAGGAGCTTTGTTTGAATTTTTCGTTAGACGTACTTGATGATATCCCGCAGGAACAAAGTAATCCAACAAGAAGGCACATCAATAAGGTCACTGCAGAAGAATTTCTCATGCTGCAAAGATAAGGATCAAACAGCGCATCCGATGATGTGGTGGCGAAAGCGAAAAGTGGTAAAAGTGAAGGCCGGTCACATTGCTATGACCGGCCTCGGCTTTTCTTCACAACATTTGCGGATACCTACTATGGCGTCTCATAGTCGGGAATGAGGATCCCTCCTCCTCCTCGGACTTTGTCATAGAAGTCACAACAACCACTGCATTGAAGACAGTTGCGCCCACACTTTCTGGGATTGCACTCACAATCACCAGCGCAATACCATTTTATTCCTGTCGGCATCATTTTGAATCCATCTATTCCTTGCATAAGGTCCTTTGCGTCGGGGCTTCGTGCTTTGTATGCCTCAGGCACAAGGATGAATCCCTGCTTGATGGCAAGGAACTTAAAGCCCTTTGCTGCTTTGAGTTTACTTCCTTCAATGGTGACATGAGCGCTCTTTAGTGGCTTATCACCTCTTGTATCCGCAATCTTGATCATATCGTAATTCCGGAGGGCAGGCTGTGCTACAACAAACGAAGAAACCAGTAGAAAGGCTAGGAGTATGAGTACTTTGTTTTTCATGACGCTAATTTTTTGCGATTACTTAATTGTTTGATCTAAATTCACAAAGCAGGCCTGAGCATGCATCACCCGAATGGGTGATATTAGCAGAAGTGCCTCGCACAAGTGCAGGTTGCTCAATAAAACGATAAATGCTTACGAAGAACAGGGACGAATTTGTGTTGGGAATTGACTTCGGAACGGACTCAGTCCGGGCTGCAGTCGTGAATGCAGCTACAGGAGCGATGGTGGGCAGCCATGTGGCACACTATCCTCGATGGCGGGATCTGCTCTTCTGTGATCCTTCTCAGAATCAATTTAGGCAGCATCCGCTTGACTATGTGGAGAGCTTAGAAAAAGCAACTCGTGGAGCTCTTCAGGAAGCAGGGATGACGGCTGCTGGTCTGGTGAGAGGGGTGGCGGTGGATACGACCGGTTCTACTCCAGCAGCAGTAGATGCCGCAGGTACTCCGCTTGCACTCCATGAAGGTTTCGCGGAAAATCCCAACGCCATGTTTATCCTCTGGAAGGACCATACGGCCATAAAAGAAGCTCAAGAGATCAATGAACTGTGTGGAAGGTGGTCGGAAAACTACCTGAAATACGAAGGAGGAATTTACTCTTCAGAATGGTTTTGGGCCAAGATCTTAAGGACGATACGAGTAGACAAGAAGGTGGAGCACAGTGCATATTCCTGGGTGGAGCATTGCGATTGGATTCCCTATCTCCTTTGCGGTGGCTCCGATATAAAAACATTGAAGAGAAGTCGCTGTGCTGCAGGTCATAAGGCCATGTGGCATGAGGAATTTGGTGGGCTGCCGCCAGATGATTTTTTGGAAACCCTCGATCCCAAATTGAAAGGTTTGCGTGATCGGCTTTTTACGGAAACCTATACTGCGGACCATGCTGCAGGAACACTAAGCGCAGAATGGGCCTCCCGATTGGGCCTTAGCACAGAAGTGACGGTAGCGGTAGGAGCCTTCGATGCGCATATGGGAGCCGTTGGTGGCCAAATCGAACCCTACCATTTAAGTAAGGTGATGGGTACGTCGACGTGCGATATGTTGGTAGCACCGTTAGAAGACTTTGGAAGCAAACTTATAAAGGGAATCTGTGGACAAGTCGAAGGATCGGTTATTCCGGGAATGATGGGTCTCGAAGCGGGGCAGTCAGCCTTTGGTGATGTGTATGCCTGGTTTGGCAACGTACTCAAATGGCCCTTCGAACATGTGGTACAAAAAAGCACTTTACCGGAACACTTGAAAGAGGTGCTAAAGCAGGACTTGAGTGACCGTCTGATCGATGAGCTCTCTCATCATGCAGCGACTCTACCCCCATCCAAGTCTGATCCCATTGCCATCGATTGGCTAAACGGTCGTCGCACACCGGATGCTAACCAAAGTCTGCAGGGCGCCATCACTGGCCTCAATCTAGGTTCTCAGGCCCCTCATATATTTCGCGCCCTGGTAGAAAGCACATGCTTTGGTGCGCGAGCCATTGTAGACCGATTCCAGGAAGAGGGAGTGAAGATCGAAGGCATCATTGGCTTAGGTGGTGTCGCCAAAAAATCGCCCTATATCATGCAGACGATGGCCAATGCGCTCAATCGCCCTTTGAAGATTGCGCGTTCGGAGCAAACTTGTGCTCTGGGTGCCGCCATGTTTGCAGCCACTGCTGCAGGTATCTATCCTAGGGTGGAAGAAGCGATGCATGCCATGGGTGCAGGATTTGATGCCGAATACCACCCATTAGAACCCGATGTCAATGATCTGGCGGCAAAATATCGAGCATACCAAACAACGGGACATTTCTTAGAGGGAACTACATGAATAGATTTCAAGAAATAAGAGAGGAAGCCTACCGGGCCAACATGCAATTGCCAGAACTAGGTTTGGTCCTGTTCACCTTTGGAAATGCCAGTGCAGTTGATCATGCCGAAAAAGTCTTTGCCATAAAACCCAGTGGGGTCCCATACGCTGACCTTTCTCCCGATAATATGGTGATCGTTGACTTCGAAGGTAAGACAGTAGAGGGCGACTTAAATCCTTCGTCGGACACCTTGACACATGCAGTTTTGTATCGCGAATGGCCAGCTTTGGGAGGCATCGTGCACACGCATTCCACCTATGGAACCGCCTGGGCTCAAGCACAGCGTGATATACCGATTATGGGTACGACTCATGCAGATCATTTGACTACGGATATTCCATGTGCCCCTCCCATGGCGGATGAAATGATCAAAGGAAATTATGAATTGGAGACTGGCCATCAGATCATCAGTGAGTTCCATAAACGTCAGCTATCTCCCACCGAGGTCGAGATGGTACTCATCGGCAACCATGCTCCCTTTACCTGGGGAAAATCGGCCACAAAAGCAGTATACAACAGCGCGGTGCTGGAGGAATGTGCCAAAATGGCGTACCTGGCACTGATGATCAATCCTCATGCTCCACGACTTAAGCGTGCACTCATTCAGAAGCACTTCGAGCGCAAGCATGGACCACATAGCTATTACGGCCAATAAGCAGACTTCCTTTTTCATTCCCCACCACGTCATCTCAATACCTCCTCCATAAAGTATCCCATTGCTGCTTTCTTTCGATGATGTAACACAGGAATGCGGCGGGCGATCTCCTGGTCCTATGCAGACCGATCTTTTTTAGAAAAATGTGGTGTTTCTGGCAACCATTTGGCAAGTCATTCCGTATTGTATTATGGATTGAGGCACAAACTTCAATTCAGTTGCAACTAAAAAATTAATAAATGAGAACGCTTTCCCTTCTGGCGTTGCTATTCTGTGTTGGAATGGCAAATGCCCAAAAAGCCACTGTTTCAGGTACTTTATTGGATAACACCCAAAGTCCGGTCATCTACGCCAACGTAGTCCTCCTCACTGCGATGGATTCTGCCATGGTAAAGGTAGTGCCCACCGATGAAGACGGATCCTTTGTCATCACTGGCATTGCGCCGGGAGACTATCTGCTGCAAGCCACCTATGTGGGCTTAAATCCTCTGTCTACTCCTGTATCAATTGAAGACGAAAATACAGCGATGGCCCTTGGTTCTCTCGAAATGGAAAGTGATGCGGTCCAACTTGAAACCGCCACCGTAACCGCACGACGAGCGCTGCTGGAGGTAAAAGCCGATCGAACGGTATTCAATGTTGAGGGAACGATAAACAGCTCTGGACAAAATGCCATTGAGCTGCTGCGGAAAGCCCCAGGTGTACTGGTTGATAACAACAACAATATTTCGGTGCTGAGTAGATCCGGAGTACTGGTCTATGTGGATGGCAAAAGGCTTCCCTTAACGGGAGACGATTTAACAAACTACCTACAGAATCTCCCTGCTGAGCAAATTGACCGTTTTGACATCATCACCAATCCCGGAGCACGATATGAGGCAGAAGGAAACGCGGGCATCATTGACATCCGTCTAAAGAAAGACACCAGCATCGGGGCCAATGGCTCGTTGAGTTTAAATGCCAGTCAAGGCCAATACTTCCGTACCAATGGAAGCCTTTCTGGCAATTACCGCAATCAAAAGATCAACGTGTTCGGCAGCGCGGGATCTTTTGGAGGCGAGAACTTCAACTTGATGAGATTCGACAATTTTCAGAATGGGCTCAGCATGAAGGAGATAAACAACTGGAGAACGAACAACTTTGGCTATAACTTCCGGGGAGGTGTGGATTTCTTTCTGTCCAAAAATTCTACCCTTGGGGTGCTTGTAGGAGTGAGGCAAAATCAGGATGACTCACGTCTATTCAATTCCATCGAAATCGCGCAGGAAGCTTCGCTCACCACGGACTCCATTCTCATAGCCAATAACAGCAACGATAACGAACGGGATCAAGCCACATACAACATCAATTATCGTCTGGCTCAGGGGAAACGCAGTCTCAACATTGATCTTGATTATGGACGCTATCGGACAGAATCGCGAAGGTTGCAACCCAACCAGTACTTCAGTGCAGATCGATCTCAGCTCCTAACCGAAATCGTGAACTACTTCGATACTCCCCGTGAGATCGACATCTATACTGCAAAAGTCGACTACGAAACAGACCTCTCCGGGCAAACCCTAGGTTTCGGTGGAAAATTTAGTCGGGTCAGCAGCGACAATACCTTTCTGTTTTTCGATCGCATAGATGGCATGGATCAACGCAACGACACGCGATCTAATGTCTTTGACTACACCGAGAATGTCACCGCTGGATATGTCAATCTAGCAGGAAAGCTCGGTCAAAAGTGGAGCTATAGTGCCGGCCTCCGCGCCGAAGTGACGGATGCTACCGGAGATCTGCAAGCCTTTCGAACAGACTTAGAGGAACCACCCGTAGAGTTTAACTACCTGAGTTGGTTTCCTTCCGCAGGACTGACGTACAGCATTGATCCAAAAAATGTTCTGACACTCAACTATGGTCGACGCATCAATCGGCCACAGTACGAAGTGCTTAACCCATTTAACAATCAGTCGAGCCAATTGTCCTTTCAGAAAGGCAATCCCTTCTTGCAACCAGAAATTGTAAACAACATTGAATTGGGCTATACCCTAGCCTACCGCTATAATTTTAAACTGGCATACAGCAAGACCCTGGATCAAATCACCCGTCTGATCGGGCCCAGTGCGGAAGACGCCAGGGCCAATTTCATCACTTGGGAGAATTTGGCTACACAAACGGTCTACAGCATGAACATTTCCGCCCCAATTCAAATCACCCCCAAGTGGAACGGCTATTTTAATTTCAATGCATCGAGAATCGACAATCAGGCTGATTATGGTGATGGTGCTATTGTGGACGTACAAGCCTGGAGCTATAACATTTACCAGCAACAAACCTTCGAATTGCCAAAAGGCTATACAGCCGAACTGTCTGGATACTTTGCAGGGCCGGGGGTTTGGGGAGGTGTATTTCTCTACGAGACCAGTTGGGCACTCAATGTAGGCTTACAGAAGAAGTTTTGGCAAGACAAACTCAGCGTCAGGCTGAGTGCGCAGGATATTTTCTATGAGTCCGGTTGGGATGGATTTTCTGAATTTAACGGATTGACAGCCACAGGCTCTGGCCGATGGGACAGTCGTAGAGCCAGTATCTCGTTAGGATATAAATTTGGCAATCAGGAGATCAAGTCGAGGAATCGAAAGACGGGCTTAGAAAGCGAGGGTAGTCGAGTCGGTGGGTAATGAGAGTTGTTTTTCTTACCACAAAGACACAAAGTTCTTTGCGAAAGCATGCTTGTAATTCAAAATCCAGGTCCCTTCTTTCTCAATGATCGGGCAGGGCCTCATAGGCTTCATTCACTAATGTGCGTTGTCCATCATAGAAGAGGTTTTGCACATTATAATTATATAGTATGCCTTTCGGTTTATCAAGCAGACGCATGTAAGTCAAGAGTTGAGCATTATGGATCGGATGGAACTCCGCCACTGATTTCAACTCCACCACAATGATGTCTTCAATCAATAAGTCACACCGAAGATTGAGACAGAGTGATGTTTCTTTATATGATACAGGAATTGAATACTCACTAGAGAACGAGATATTTCTAAGTTTCAATTCGATCTCAAAGGCCCGATGATATATCGACTCCAATAATCCAGGGCCTAGGTTCCTGTGCACCTCTATCGCCGCTCCATTTACTGCATATGTAATTTCATCGATATATGACTTTGAGATCAAACTTTGTGGCTTTGTGGTAAAATGAAGATTAACTGTTTTGCCTAATGAAGGCCAGCCCTTTCTCATACACCTCTTCCATGC